>JAEZYD010000011.1 GCA_023419375.1 Pseudomonadota bacterium | reverse complement strand
GTGCTGCATCATCTGGTGATAGTAGCGCTCCACGCTGGCTACCCCAATGCGGTGCTCGTCGGCTATTTCCTTGCAGGTAACACCTTTGTTGTAAGCCTGAAATATGTTGCGCTTGAGCAACTCTGTTGTTCTGCTCCACACTTTTATGCCTGCAAGTCTGGTATTGAAATATCTGCCGCAGTCTTCACATCGGTATTTATGGCAGCGAGCCAACAGGCGTGATGGTCGTCCATGAATGGAAATATTGCGGATTGCCCGCCAGAATGAGTCTTTGACGCGCAGCTTCTCGCCACCACAGTGCGGGCAGGCGTTCTTGCCTGTCCATCTGGCCTCAAATACAGGCGGAACATGGCTGACCACTTTTTCGATTGCAAAATCCCGTAAGCCAATTAAAAATCTCTCCACAGGGCTTTCTCTTCTTTTCTTTGGTCGGAAAACAAAGGCTGCCCTGGTGGGCATACCGACTTTGCTTGGTATGCCCATTTTTTTGTCGAGGCGCTATGCCCCCGTCTTTGAGTTACAAAAAAAACCGGCCAGTGGCCGGTTTTTTTTATCTTTGATGCTTCAATTCCTTGTGCACTGCTTCCGCTGTCATACAGCCCAAGCAATGCACAAACCAAGAGCTTACAGAATATACTGGCTCAAATCCTGATCATCGCGCACATCCTGCAAGTGCTCTTCCACATAGGCCTTGTTGACCACCACCTGCGCGCCGGGCATTTCAGGCGCGTCAAAGGATATGTCGGCCAGAATCTTTTCCATGATGGTATAGAGCCGCCGCGCGCCGATATTTTCCGTACGGGTATTGGTGTCTTCCGCAAAGGCCGCAATTTCTTCCAGCCCGTCATCCGTAAAGCTCAGGCGAATCTGCTCCGTACCCAGCAATGCCTCATACTGCTTGGTCAGGGCATTGTCCGGCTCCTTGAGGATGCGCAAAAACTCTTCCTTGCCCAGAGGCTGCAATTCCACCCGCAAGGGAAAACGCCCCTGCAATTCGGGAATCATGTCCGATGGCTTGCTGAAATGGAAAGCCCCCGCCGCAATAAACAGAATGTGATCCGTGCGGATCATGCCATACTTGGTATTGACCGCGCTGCCTTCCACAATGGGCAGCAGGTCGCGCTGCACGCCCTCGCGCGAAATGTCTGACGTGCGGTTCTGCGAGGAGCTGGCGATCTTGTCGATTTCGTCAATAAAGATGATGCCCGTCTGCTCCACGCGTTCACGCGCCTTGTCCACCAGGGCCTCCTGATCCACAAGCCTGCCAGATTCTTCCTGCACGAGTACGGTAAAGGCGTTGCGCACTTTCATTTTGCGGCGGCTGTGCTTGGGCGGAAAGGCCTTGCTGAACATGTCCTTAACCTGCCCGCCCATCTGCTCCATGCCGGGGATGGCAAACAGGTCAACGCTGCCGCCGCCCTGCTCAGTCACTTCCACTTCCACTTCCCGGTCGTCCAGAAAGCCAAGGCGGAACTGCTGCAAAAGCTTTTCGCGCGTGGAGGCGCGTTCTTCCGACCCAAAGGAACTGGGCAACAGCAAATCCATAAGGCGCGATTCCGCGGCGGCCTCGGCAGCCTTGCGCACTCGGGCGTTTTCCTCATCGCGCACAAGATTGATGCCGATTTCCATGAGGTCGCGCACCATGGATTCCACATCGCGCCCCACATAGCCCACTTCGGTAAACTTGGTGGCTTCAACCTTTACAAAGGGCGCGCCGGAGAGCTTGGCCAGGCGGCGGGCAATTTCCGTTTTACCCACGCCCGTAGGGCCCATCATGATAATATTCTTGGGCGATACTTCATCGCGCAGCTCCGGGGCAAGATGCTGCCGCCGCCAGCGGTTGCGCACCGCCACTGCAACCATGCGCTTGGCCTGTTCCTGCCCCACCACAAATTTATCAAGTTCGGCAACAATGCCGCGAGGTGTCAAAGTACTCATCAAATTCTCCTGCTGTAGGCACATTCTTATGTAAATATAGGCATTGCCGCGCACATGGCAATGGAGCGACAAAAGGTTTTCTCCACCGCCGCAGCGTACCGGCGCGCAATGCCCTTGCGAACACTTTCCTGCAACGATACACTGAAATAGTGCGAGCGAGAAATGTGGAAATACTATCTCGCTAATAATAATCATTGACAATAAAGCCTTGATAGCACAGAATCCAAGAACCCTGAAACAATAAGGAGTTTCCTATGGATACAGTTACGTTCAAAGGCAATGTCATGCATCTTGAAGGCACCCAGCCCGCCGTTGGCGGCAAGGCTCCCGACTTCACGCTGACCGCCAACGATATGAGCCCCCGCAGCCTGAAAGACTACGCTGGCAAGGTGCTTGTGCTTGTATGCGTTCCCTCGCTGGATACTCCCGTATGCGATATGGAAGTTCGCCGCTTCAATACCGAAGCCGCCGCTTTGTCCGACAAGGTGCGTATTGTGGCCGTGAGCCGCGACCTGCCCTTTGCGCAGGCCCGCTGGTGCGGCGCTGCTGGCGTAACCGCTGTTGAAGCCCTCTCCGACTACCGCGCTGGCGCATTTGGCAAGGCCTACGGCATCCTGATCAAGGAACTTGATCTGCTGGCCCGCTCGGTCTTTGTGGTCGCCCCGGACGGCACCCTGGCCTACAGCCAGCTTGTGGGCGAAGTTGCCCACGAGCCTGACTACGCAGCCGCGCTGGAAGCGGTCAAAAAGCTGGCCTAGCTCCTACAGCTCCCCCAAAAGCCAAAACGCCTTCCCCAACTGAAAGGGGAAGGCGTTTTTTTGTGGTATCGTCCCGGGCGTGCCCGAGCAGGCAAAAGGTGTGAGCGGCCTTGCCGTCAGGCACGTCTGCGGCCCGTGGCCTGCGCGGCAAACAGGCTTACAGCAAACCAGCAGCAGGCCACAAGAATAATGGTGGCCCCGCTGGCTGTAGCAAGCCATTCCTGAGCGGAAAGGGTCAGCCCCGCAAAGGCGGATGTTGTGCCCACCAGAAGCGCCCACCAGAACATCCCCCCGGCGGAACGGGCAAAGTTTCGGGCCGTGGCGGCGGGCACAATAAGCATGGCCGTCACCAGCAGCACGCCCACCGCCCAGACGGAAAACATCACCACCAGCGCCAGCAGCCCGGCAAAGGCGTACTGCCACACTGCCACGCGCACACCGTGAACCCTCGCCATAACGGGGTTCAGGGCAATATACATCAGGCGGTTGTAACCCACGGCCTGAAAGATCAGCAGAGCAACAAACAGCAGGGCCAGAAAGCCGATTTCGCCATCAGTGATGGTAAGGATATCGCCGTACAAAAAACGCTGCATATCCCTGCCCACGCCTTCTGCACGGCTCACCACGGCGAGGCCAAAGGCCACCACGGCAGAAAAGACAATGCCGATGACCGTGTCGGACGAAAGGTCGCTCTTGCGCCGCACAGCCATGATGCCAAGCCCCACCAGTATGCCAAACAGCGGCATGGCCAGACGTGGCGGCACGGCCAGTATCAGCCCCAGCGCAACCCCGGCAAAGGCCGAGTGCCCGATGGCGTCTGAAAAAAAGGCCATGCGAAAATTGATGACTTCCACCCCGAGCACCGAGGCCATGGGGGCCAGCAGCAGCACTCCGAGCAAGGCCTGCTGCATGAAGCGCATTTGCAGGCAATCAAGCGGAATCATGGAAATAAGCGCGTATATCGGGCTGAGATCAGGCACGGGAACCTCCCTGATCCGGCGCTTTTTCGCCGCAGGGTTCGCACGGTGAGGCTGCCATGCGCGAGGCCAGGCGCGCATTCATGCGGGCTGCCTCGCGCCGTTCAATGGCCGCATAGTTGGGCAGCAGTCCCTCGGCTTCGCTCACCACGCCGCACTGCGGGCAGCCGGGATCCTCAGGGTCGCACTGGTCCGGGTACAGGTGGATCGGCACGCCAAAAAGTTCCATAAGCGTGGAGGACGTCAGCGTGGCGCGCGGCGCGCCTGTGGCGCATACGGTCTTGTTGAGGCAGACCACATGGGTTGCGTAGTGCGCCACCAGGGGCAGATTGTGGCTGACCATGATCTGGGTAAAGCCGCGCTCGTGGCGGGCAGCGTCCAGCAGTTCCCAAAAGAGCCTCTCGCCGCGCACATCTACGCCAGCCGCAGGCTCGTCCAGCACCAACAGCTCCGGATTGCGGCCAAGGGCCGCAGCCAGCAGCACACGGCGCAGTTCGCCGCCAGAGAGGTCGCCCATGCGGCTCTGCTCCAGATGCTCGGCCTTGACCATCTGCAAAAGCTGCCGTCCCTCGCTGCGCGCCCAGGGGCGCAGGCCCAGCCACAATGGCTGGCGCTGACGGCTCAGGGCCAGGAATTCGCACACGCGCAGGGGCAGACTGCGGTCCATTATCAGTTGCTGCGGCACATAGGCCATGCGGGGCTGGCGCTCAAGGCCAGCAAACTGGATGCATCCCGTATAGGCCATTTCACCAATAAGGCAGAGCAGCAGCGTGGTCTTGCCCGCCCCGTTGGGGCCCACAAGAACCGTACTGCCGCCAGCTGGCGCAGTGGCGCAGATATTGTTCAGAATACGATTGCCCCCCCGGCTGAGGCATACATTCTCAAAGCAGACCGAGGGGGCAAGCAAGCTGTTATTTGCCAAAGTATTTCTCTAATGTAGCCAGATTTTTGGACATGACGGTTTCATAATAATCAAGGGGCGCGCCTGACGGCCCCGAGGCCAGAGGGTCAAGCTGCACTGCCGGAACGCCCGTTTCCGCTGCAAGGGCAAGCACGGGCTTGTCCGAATACTGCGGCTCGCCAATGAGCACAACCGGTTTGGATTCCTTTATCTTTTTTACCAGATCAAGCAGGCGCGCCGCGGAGGGCTGGGCCTCTTCATCCTCTTGAATCACATCCACAAGGTTCAGCCCGGCATCGCGCACAAGGTAGGCCATGCCATCGTGTAGGGCCACCACATTCTTGTTGGCGGCATTGGCCCCCACGGCGGCAAGGCGCTGCCCCAGGGCCTCAAGCTTTTCGGCATAGGCATCCGCAGCCTGCGGGCAGTTTTTTGCAGCATCCGGCGCAGCCGCAGCAAGGCCACGGCCAATATTGCGCGCCATCACCGCTGCTTGCAGAGGGCTGGAAAAAGCATGCGGGTTCAGGCCGCCGTGGTCGTGCCCATGGTCATGGCCGTGACCGTGTTCCTGAGCATGATCATGCCCTTGTGCCGCTGCCGCAGGGTTGTGGTCGTCCTTATGGGCGGCGTCCGCCTTGCCGTGGTCGGCATCGTGATCTTCGTCATGTTCTTCAGCAATGGCGTTTACGCCCTTGCTGCTGTCGATGACGGCGATCTTCTTGCCTGCGGCGGCAAGGGGCTTTTCCAGAAAAGCTTCCAATCCCAAGCCGTTGATGATCACAACATTGGCCTTGGAGAGTTTTTGCATGTCCTTGGGGGTCAGCGCGTAGTCGTGCGGGCAGCCGGCCTGGGCGGGAATGAGCAGGTCGACCTGCACATCCGGGCTTGTCTGGGCAACGGCGCGGGTCAGCAGATATACGGGATAGGTGGTGGCAAGAACGCGCACCTTGGGCTCGGCGGCAAACGCGCCAGTAACCGCAAAAGCGGCTACGAGCAGCATGCATAAAAACGCCAGGCCGTGATGTTTGCCCTTGCGAAACAAGACAGAAATACAATTGCGCATGGTACTTGCTCCTGTTTGCAAAGCAAATTGGTCAGATAAGACCCCGCAGCAGCCGTGTCAAGCCGGATATTTTCAATCTGCTTGCGGCTAATTCTGCGCAGACGGAAGCCAGTGCTTGATGAATCTGCCTTCTTCAATTTCAAAATACGCCTGCATCAGCTCTTCATCTGTATTCATGACAATGGGGCCACCCCAGGCAACGGGCTCCCGCAGGGGCGCGCCGGAAACCAGCACAAAGCGGCATTCTTCCTCGCCACCTTCAAAGGCCACAGCGTCCCCCTCACCCAGCAGGTAGGCGTGGCGGGCCAGCATGGGCTCCCTGCCATCCATCAAAAAGCAGTCGCCAGCATACAGATAGGCAAAAACCGTGTGCGCGGGATTTGTTTCCACCTGCCAGCGCGCGCCGGGTTTGAGGCGCACGTCCAGAAAACGCACGTCCACATAATCGCCCTTCGCAGCGCCTTCAACGCCCTTGTATTCACCCGCGACCACGGCCACGGAAGCGGCCTCTTCCTCAACGCGCGGCACCATATCAATGGTGATGTCGCGGTACTTGGGATCGGTCATCTTGTGGGCGGCCGGCAGATTGATCCAGAGTTGCAGGCCGAGCATGCGCGGCGAGGCAAGGGGCATCTCCTGATGCAGAATGCCGCTCCCGGCGGTCATCCACTGGCAGCCGCCATCGCGGATAACGCCAGCATTGCCCAGACTGTCCTTATGCTCGATGACGCCATTCACAAGATAGGTGAAGGTTTCAATGCCCCGGTGAGGATGCATGGGAAAACCCTTTACGTAATCCTCCGGATTTACGGAATCAAAGGCATCAAGCATGAGAAAGGGATCAAATGTTTTGACTGTGGGCGAACCCAGCACGCGCACAAGGCGCACGCCTGCGCCATCAATGGTGGGACGCCCTGTGACGTCTCCGGTGACGGATCGTAACTGCATGTGCTGCCTCCTTGTGCCGGGCTTTTCGCCCTATGAGCGGCAAGCCTGACTTGCTTTTTTTACAGTGAACCGTATGCTGCCGACCTGTTGCGCGCTCAAAGCGCAGCCAGCAGACCGGGAGAAAACGTGTCGAAATTTCTGAGCAGATTCGCGCTTGGCGCCCTCTGCATAGCCCTTGGCTGTCCGCCCGCCCAGGGCGCTTCTGTTGCGCCCGCGACCGAACAGGCCAAACCTGCTGCGGAACTTGCTGCGGAGCCGGGCACGGGGCAGCCAGATAGCCCAGAACCCGAGGCCGGGCAAACAGACTCGCAAAAAACATCTGCCAGCCAGCGTACAGAGCCTGAGCCTTTGCCAGCAATGCCGGAATCAGCACATCCCGGGCCAGCCGTCGATGCCGGGGCCAGTCGCACCTTGCCGCCATTGCGCGAGCTGATCACATCCCCCTTTGGCAACCGCCGCATGCCGGGCTGGCTCAGCAGACGCGGCGTGGTCATGCGCGATCATGGGGGTGTAGACATCCGCGCGCACATGGGCTGGCCTGTCGCGGCCTTCAAACCCGGTACAGTCATCCGCTCCGGCGAAAACGGCCCACTGGGCATCTCCGTTGATGTCCGGCAAGAGGACGGCATGACGGCGCGCTACGGGCACATGTCAAAAACGCTGGTGAAAACCGGGCAGCGCGTTACCGCAGGCGAGGCCGTGGGGCTTGTGGGGTGTACCGGCAGAACCACCGGGGCTCACCTGCACTTTGGCCTGCTGAACGCCTCGGGCAAGGCCGTTGACCCCCTGCCCTATCTGCATTCTGCTGATGAAGTGCTGCGCCCCGACCCGACAGACATACCGCCCGTCATTGAAGCGCAGTCTTGCGGGCCTGTGCTGCGCGGCCCCAACGGACGGCCCGTTCACATTGGCAATACGCGCATGGGCACTACGCTGAAAGATCTCGATAGCTATACCCCGCCGCCCATCCCCACCTGGGATCAGCGCCGATAGCACCTGCCTGCCCGAGTATTGCACAAAATTCAGGGCTGATTGCCGGGCTATCCCCAGATCAGGGAAAAATGCCGCGCCGGATTCTGTGCCGCCCCTGCGCCAAGCTAGGCCGGATTTCGCTTTCTCCGGCTTTCCGCAGTACGGGACTTTTTACGCGCTTTGGGCCACAGGGCAGCCACAAGCACAAGCTGCCCAACCACCAGCACCGGGTCGCGGTCAAACAGGCCCGCGCCGAGCACAAGGCCCGCTCCAAGCAGGGCTGCGCCACGACTGGCGTAAAACCTGCCCGCAAACTGCAAGACAGCACCAAGCCCGACCACTATGGCAAAGAGCAGTGCCGGGGCGGTTTCCGGCGCAAGAACAATGGGCAAACCGGGCAACGCAGACGAAATATCCGCCTGCGCCGCCGCAGTTGCCAGAGCAAATACCGTCAATGCTAATCCCAGACCAGCGCGCACCACTCGCCGTCAATAACGCGGCGGGGCTTGGGCAGGCATTGGGCCATATAGGCTTCTTCCACGCTGTCGGCCTGAATTTCGAGCAGACCGGAGAGCACCAGGCATGCGCCGGGCTTGCAGGCCCACACAATGCGCTGGGCAAGATCAATCAGCGGGCGGGCCAGAATATTTGCCAGCACCAGATCATAGGTGCGGCCTTCGAGCGCGTCTATGCTGCCAAGGCCCACTTCAAAGCCCTCGATTCCGTTGATCTGCCTGTTTTCAATGGCATTTTCCACGGCCAGCATGTCGATGTCGTAGCCTTCGCCGGTCAGGCCGCTCTTGCAGCAGCCAATGCCAAGCACGCCCGAGCCGGTGCCGAGATCCAGAAAATGCTGCCCCGGCTTGACGCGCCCGGCTTCCACAAGCTCGCTCAACACCGTGAGGCACAGGGCCGTGGTGGCATGGTGGCCCGTGCCAAACGCACTCTTGGGCTCGATGACAATCTTTTCCCGACCGGGGAACTCATTGCTGTCGGCAAGCCAGGGGGGCAGCACCACAAAACGGTTGCCGCAGGGCACAGGCGTAAAGAACTGCCGCCACGCGGCCAGCCAGTCCTGATCCTCAAGCGTGGTCAGGGTGTATTCCGCAGCGGGAATGCGCGCCTGAAGGTCGCTTTGCAGGTTGTTGATGAATTCGGGGTTTTCGCAATGCACGCGAAAGCGTGTTTCACCCGTGGGCAGGGTTTCTTCTTCCCAGCCAAAGGGCACACCCAGGGTCAGCAAGCCGGTGGCGCGGTCTGCATCTTCTTCGGCCACAACCATTTCCAAACGAAAAATCTGCTTCATAATCCTCTCGCTCAGTGTATGCGGCGGGGCCACTGGCACACCAGCCGACCAGCCAACAATGCCAGACTTCCCCTGCCGGGTCGAGTCCCTTTGCCGGGCCGACCTCTTTTGCGTGGCGCTGGCCCTCCGCAATACCTACTTAATCAATAAGGATTGCCATGTGCCTCAAATACGGGTATAGTAACTAACTTATCAAAGCCTTTGTATTCCCCTTTGCAAGGAACATCCATGTCTGACTCCCAGTGCTCGCCTCTGTCACCCGAGGAAACATCTACCAGTCTTTCCCCGGCCCATGCCGCCGAACTTGAGACCCTGCTGGAACGCATCCGCACCGATTTTGATGTGGAATTCGAGCCGCTGCATGTGGACGAAAATCCCCTTCAGGTGCTCTCCATACAGAACATGAGCGCCCATCTGGACAAGCTGCTGCAACGCAAGGCCATCCATGATCCGCTCAAGGATCTGCCCCTGTGGGCAAAGCTGTGGCCCGGTTCCTTTGTGCTGGGCCGCCTGCTGCGCAAGTATGAACCGCAGGGCAAAAGCCTGCTGGAGCTTGGCGCCGGCTGCGGCGCG
The DNA here is from genome assembly GCA_023419375.1 of Pseudomonadota bacterium. Lineage (GTDB taxonomy): Bacteria > Desulfobacterota > Desulfovibrionia > Desulfovibrionales > Desulfovibrionaceae > Desulfovibrio. The sequence continues at coordinate 37,396 of JAEZYD010000011.1, read as the reverse complement.
CTGAGCCTTGTGGCCGCCCGCTACGGTTTTGCGCGCGTGGTGCTGAGCGATGTGGTTGAGCAGGCCCTGCGCTTTGCCAGGGCCAACGTGCTGCGCAACGGCCTGGGCGACCAGATCGAGGTCACCCATGTGGATGTGACCGCTCCGGGCCGCGATCCCCGTTTTGCCAGCGGTTTTGACATTATCGCCGCCTCGGAAATCCTCTATCTGGACGACCTGCACAGGCCGCTGGTCAAGTTTGTGGATCGCCACCTCGCACCCGGCGGCAAGGCCTTTTTCTGCACCGATGTGGCCCGCGCCAAACCCCATTTTGGCAAAATCGCGGCCAAGACCTTCAAGATTACTGAAGGCCGCATCGGCGTTAAATCCCACGATGAAAACGGCGAAGAACAGCGCCGTCTGTACAGCATTCTGATTCTGGAGCGGCCATGAACGAGCAGTTGCCCATCATAACCCTGGCCCCCTGCCCCAAGGGCTACACGCGCGATCTGGATAAAACCATGAGCCCAGCGCAGACTATTGCCCGCGTGCGTGAGCGGCTGGATTCCTCCCGCCTCGACATTCTGTCAAAAACGCGCCGCGTGGACGTGGGCAGGCTTGGTATCCCCGTGTTTTTGAGCGTGTGCGGGGCTGATGCCCGGCGTATCATGCCCACCCGCAAGCAGATGGGCAAAGGCTCCTCCGCCGAACAGGCCGAAGCTTCGGCCCTTATGGAACTGATGGAGCGTTTTGCCTTTTTCAGCTTTTGGGAAGAACGCCCCCACATGGTCAGCGCCACATGGAGCGAGGCCGAGGCCCGCTTTGGCAGTGATCTGCTGCCCATTGAGGCCATGCTGCGTTCGGTGGACGACACCCTTTCGGCGCAGGATGCCCGCCGTGTGCTTGACCTCACGCGCTGGCAGTTCTACCCCGCTACCCGCCTGCTGGACGGCAAAACCGTGTGGATTCCGCTGGACTGGTTCAAGCTGCTTGGCGAATTTAACGGCACTTCGGCTGGCAACAGCCGCGAAGAATCGCTGCTGCAAGGCCTGAGCGAACTGATCGAGCGCCACGTGTGCTGCCGCGTTGACCGCAACCTGCCCACCACGCCCACCATCGACCCGGCATCCTGCGCTTTTGACCCGGTGCTGGCCGAACTGCTGGCGGCCTTTGAGCGCGAGGGCGTGCGCATTGTGCTGAAAGATTTTTCGCAGGGCATGCCCCTGCCCACGGTTGCCGCCGTGGCCTGGGATCCCAAAACCTTTCCCGACACTTCTGAAATTGTCTACACCGCTGGCACGGCGGCTTCGCCTGCCAAGGCGGCCATCCGCGCAGTTACGGAAGTGGCCCAGCTTGCGGGCGATTTTTGCACCCGCGCCTGCTACGAGGCCTCGGGCCTTTCCAAGTACACGGCCCTTGAGCAGATCAACTGGCTTATCGAAGGCCCAACCGTCTCCCTTGCCAGTCTGCCCACCGTGGAGAATGCCGACATCCGCGAAGAACTGCTCACAGCCCTGCGCGGCCTTGCCCCGCTGGAGCTTTACGCGGTTGAAACCACGCATCCGCGCCTCGGCATCCCCACCCACTACAGCATCGTGCCGGGCCTGCATTTTCGCGAGCGTGACCGCAACCAGAGCCTTGGCCTCTTTGTGGGCCGCAAACTCGTGGAAGAAGCCGATGCGGAGACAGTGCTGCATGGCCTGAAAGTGCTGGAATCCTGCTATCCCGGCGCGCATTTTCTGCCATTCTTTGAAGGCATGCTCGCCTTGCGCGCAGAAGACTTCAACACGGCCCGCAGCGCCTTTGCCGCCGCCGTGCCCTTGCAACCGGATGCGGATTCCCAGGCTCTGGCCTCATTTTACCTTGGCTATGCAGACACCCTTGAATGCCGCTGGCAGGAGGCCCTGCCCGCGCTGGCAGCCGCAGCCAGGCTCTGCCCGGACATGAAGGAATACGGCAATCTGCTTGGCGTGGCCCACTTCAAGACTGGCGACTATGCCAAGGCGGCAGAAGCCTTTAAGGCTGTGTTGCGGGTGGACAAAGGCTCTGCAATGGACCTCGCCAACCTCGGTCTGTGCGAAAAATTCATGGGCAATGCCGGGCAGGCCCGCGAATATCTGAGCGCCGCGCTGGAGCTTGATGCCAGCCTGGATTTTGCCCGCAACCATCTGGCGGAACTGGAAGGACAGGCGAGCTGACCACGCTCCAGAACAGGCTCCAGAATTGGCTCCAGAATTGGCTCCATCGCCAACCGGGAGTTGGCCAGTCTGTCAGGCCTGATGCCGCAAATACGGTTTTGCCGCGCTGAATGCGTCAGCGCCGGGGTTTTGATGCTGCCGTGCAGGAGTACGGGTGCGCAAAATCCCGGCGCTTGCTTTTCAAAAACTGCAAGGCATTTGCCGGGCGCTGCCATCACCCCTCCGATATTCTTGATAAAATACGCATTTTGCCTCAGCTTGGTTCTGAGGGTATAAGAATACGCCCTTCACGCAGAAGAATTGCGGCTGTCGGCCTGTGAGGCAAAAGACAGTATATGGCAACTATGCGGTGAATCAGGAGAAATATAGTGAGCTTTGCAGTCAAGGAAATTTTTTATACGTTGCAGGGGGAAGGGTTCCACGCAGGCCGCCCCGCAGTTTTCTGCCGTTTTTCCGGCTGTAACCTCTGGTCAGGGCGGGAAGAAGATCGCAAATTTGCCAAATGCCCATTTTGCGATACAGACTTTCTCGGGGCTGAGAAATCGGGCGGAGAATTCAAAACCGCCGCAGCTCTGGCCCAGGCGATCTGCTCCTTTTTCCCCAGCTATACGCATCCGGGCTATCGGCCTTACGTGGTCTTCACAGGCGGGGAGCCAGCCCTGCAACTTACAGAAGAATTGTTGCAGGAGTTGAGCCGCAGCGGTGTGGAAACGGGAATAGAAACCAACGGGACGCTCGCCCTGCCCAGAGGCCTGGACTGGATTACGGTCAGCCCCAAGGCGGGAACCAAACTGGTTGTTACATCCGGGAGCGAACTAAAGCTCGTCTGGCCGCAAGAGGGCATCTCCGTACAGGGTTTTGAGCAACTGGATTTCAAACATTTTTTTCTGCAACCGCGCGACTATGCAGGTCAGTCACAGGCAACAGAGGATGCTGTCAGAATCTGTCAGGATCGCCCGCTGTGGAAGCTCAGCCTTCAGACGCACAAGTTTATCGGCATTGCTTAGGAGAACATATGGACATTTACGTTACTATGACGTTTGACGCGGCGCACCGGCTGCCCGCCGTGCCTGCGGGGCACAAGTGCGGCAATCTGCATGGGCATACTTTTGTTGTTGAAGTTTATGTGCAGGGCGAAGTGTCTGAAACCAATGGCTGGGTTGTTGATTTTGGCGACATTAAAGCGATTGCGAAGTCGTATGTTGACCAGCTGGATCACACGTATCTGAATGATATTGAAGGGCTTGAAAACCCCACCAGCGAAAATATCGCCATCTGGCTCTGGGGCAAACTGGATTCCCGGATCACGGGACTTTCAAAAATTGTGGTTAAGGAAAGCCCCACGTCTGGAGCCGTGTATACCGGGAAGTAAGGGAAGCTGGGGAAAAGATAGCAACGGGTTGATATGAGGGGTTGTGGGTGAGCCTGTCAGGCTGATTTACGCAAACCCGCTTTTTACGCCCTGAACGCGTCAGCGCCGGGATTTTGATGCTCACGTACTTGAGTACGCTGCGCTCAAAATCCCGGCGCTTCCTTTTCAGCCCGCAAAAAACGTATTTTGAAAATTCGCCCAACACCAGCCATCGCCTCCGCTACGCTCCGGCGAGTATAAGGAAGGCAACTCCACGACCAGCTTCTGATGGCGGGAAGTTTTTTTCTGACTCACAAACTTTTCTTCTGGTCACAGTTGAATGGAGCATTCTATTACGTATCTATTTGTTACCAGAATTTATCCACGCGTGTGATGCCAAAATTTTCAGAGGTACTAAGAAGGATATAAAGCCACTCCTTGAACTGGCCGCGATATCTTTGGTAATTGGCTGAAACGGACTCTAATCCAAAGCGGAAGCGTACTCTGGCATTAACGCGGCGCGGAGGGAGATCACCTGAGTGAGCGCAGCGAGGGAGGGAAGCTCCCGCAGCTATGGCCGCGTTGCCCTCGTCGTTTTGCGGAAGCTGAAAACCTCAAGGGGGTGCTCCGGGGGGAGTGCAGAGGGGGGCAAGGGGCTAAGCCCCGACGGAGTGTTGGCAACGTCAACACGACCGGAAATCAGGAGTAGGTCGCGGCTTTGCCGCGCCGTAAGCGACTGATATCCGTGCCTTACCGCCCGGCGGCAACGCCGCCGATGGCGGCCCAAAGCCCGTAAAACGGGATTTGGCATCAGGATGAAGGGGGCACAGCCCCTAACAGGCCCCCTTTGCCCCACGCCGGGGAGGCGAAATCGCGCGCCGCGCAGGCGTCCCAAACTCCACCGGGCGGTGGAATTTAGTGCCCGCAGGGCAGCAGCATGCTTAAGTTCCATGAGGAGGCGAAACAGCGCCACGAATGCACCCCAAACGTCCCCCCTAATTCCAGAAAACCCTCGTCATAATCTCGCACTTCCCCAGCATGCCGGGCTCAAACTGCTTGCCCTCGCCATCACTGATGGTTATGCGCACAGGCACGTAAACTTCCGGGCGGGCCGCAGTTTCCCTGGCATCCTTATTGTCCGCAAGGGCATTGGGCGGCAGGGGCTGCGGGTCGAGCCTGTCGTAGACGCGCCCTTCAAGCTTGGTGTCGTTTTTCAGGGTGATGGCGCATTTCTGGCCCGGTTTGAGGGCATTGGCGTCATCCTGCGTAAAGAAGGCCAGCAGCCAGAAGGATTTTTGCGCTTCCTTGCCCTCGGGCAACAGCAAGACCACGGGCTCCCCGCGCTGCACAGACTGCCCCGGCATGGCGATGCCGCGCAGAATGCGCCCGTCTTGCGGGGCGTAGAGGTTGCCGTCCACAGCATTTTGCGGCACGGCATTCATGGCGGCTCCCAAAGCGCCTGCCACATACTTGGGCGCATAGCGGTTGTTTGAGGCCAACTGCTTGTAACGCAGCGCTTCCGCGCGCACTCGGGCAAGCTCCTGATCTATGGCTGCACGCACAAGGCTGACCTGTTCAAAGTCCACAATGGCCCTTTCCTTGGCAAGGCGGGTCTGCGCTTCAGCCTGTTTGGCGGCTGCGTATCGCGCGCTGCCAACAGCGCGTTCACCGCCCTGGCTATCAAGGGTGCGCAGGGCAAGCTGGGCGCGCACATGCTCCGCCACGCGTTCTTCACGCGCTTTCTGCTTGAGGTCTTCATCGTGCCGTGCCAGTGCGATGCGCCGCACCATCTCCTGCTCCGAATCCTGCGCCTGTTTGAGCCGCGCTGTGGTCTCTTCAATGCTCGGCGGGCCAGCCATGGCGCGCAGAGCGGCGGCCTCGCGCCCGGCCTCACCCACGCGACCAGCGTATGCTTTGGCGTCCAGCCGGGCCAAAACCTGCCCTTTTTTGACGCGGTCACCCTCTCGAACAGCCACGGATTCAACCTTGGCGGGAAATTCGGACGAAACAGCGTACACCATGCCGTCGAGCATGGCCCAGGTGCTTGTTACGCGGCCGGATTCAATCCACCACCACCCGGCGGCGACCAGACAGCCAAGCACCCACAGGGGCAGCAGGCGCAAAAACATGCGGCCATGCTTTTTCAGTCTCGGTTCGGGCATTTGCAAGTATATTGGTTCGGGCATGTCGTGTCCTGTGGGGTTGGAGCATTTTCATGACATTATCATAAAAACATGCAGATACCGTACCATACTGCCTGCAATGCTCTTTACAAGCCGCTCGCAGACGCTTACAAAAGCTGCATTCACGGAGAAGCGGCTTTTTGCCGTCAAATCTCCGCCAGGGGAGTCGACACATATCATGGTCTTATCGCGTATCTGCGCCCTGCTTTGCCTGGGCTGTCTGCTTGCCGGCTGCGGTACCACCCGCCCTGTGGTTGTGGTGGAAAAAGACGAATTCATGAAAATGGCGCATAACATGCCCAAGGAACTGCAGGCCCGTGACCTGCTGGACAAGGACGGCTCCTACACTGCCCCCATGTCGTTCAAGGGCTTGAAAGACTACGGCGACATACTTTTCACCCGCCTTTCGCCCTCATTCATGCTGCAAAACGACACTGCGCACGATGTGTATCTTGGCGAAACATTTTCCGCCACCATCCTGCCTGACAGCCGGGTGCAGCGTTTCCCCAACGGTTTCAGCATCAATCATGCCACGCAGAAGCTTAAAGTCAATATGGTCGGCATTGCGGACTGGAACGGGGACGGGCAGGATGAATGGATAGTTTCCTGCTTCGTGGAACCCAAGAGGGGTGGGCGCACACGCATTTATTACGTGCTGGTTCCGCCGCCGCTCAATGATCAGGAAAAACTCAAGGGCACTGTTGCCGCGGTATACGAATGCTTTGGCCTTTCCTGCACACTGTATGTGCGCGACAGCAAGGTCATTCAGCGCGATGCCGCCGATCCGCTCCTGCCGCCTACAGAAGTGCATGACGTGGTGCCCGGCTTGCAGCCTGTGACCACCCCGCCCAACAAGGCCAAACAAAAGAGCGGCGAAGGTCTGGAAGAGCGCAGCCTGTAGGCCGCACACTCCCCAGCCATCGTAGGATAAGAGTCAAAGGCTGTCGGTTCACAGAACTGGCAGCCTTTTTTGCGTCCAGGCGCCAACATGCTGGCCCTCAATTGAATTGCGCGGCAGCGCAGGCGCTACGGTCAACCACCTGCCCCGAATGCCCTCTGAATTTGCCGCGTCTTACGCCCCCTTGCCTGGCCCCGCGCGCGGGTAACGCGCTGCAAAAACGGAACTGCGTACGCAAGGGAGCCGCTGTTGGGCAGCCCGCCGCAACCGCACAAATCGCCCGCCTGTGCGGCACTATTATGACGCTGCCTCACCCAGCGCAAAAGGCAGCCTCTGCCGCTCAAAAGAACGCCAAGGGCTGCCGTAATAAAGAACCCCGCCGGGGCAGGGGTTCGGTTCGCAAGAACCTGCTTCCCTGCCCCAGCGGGGCAAAATCATTTCAAGCTAAGCTAAAGCTTACTTGAAAGCCTTTTCAAAGTTGGGCACGACCTGCTTTTTGCGGCTCATCACGCCGGGCAGCCACACGGATTCGCCTTCGGCCTTCACGCCAAAAGCTTTTTCCACCACGGAAGGATCGTCAGAAACGATCAGCATTTCCGAGCCTTCCTTCATGATGTCGGTGAGCAGCAGGAACACGCTGTGACGGCCTTCGCCCTTCACGCGGGCGATTTCGGCCTGGAGGCCAGCCTTGACGGGTTCCAGAATGGAAAGGTCGACCACTTCGAGCTGGCCGATGCCAACTTTCTTGCCGCCCATGTCGAAGTCCTTGTAGTCACGGAAGACCAGGTCCTTCATGGAGGTGCCTTCAACGGCGCTCTTGACCTTGAACATTTCCATGCCCAAAGACATCACGTCGCTCACACCCGCGATCTTGGCCAGTTCTTCAACGGCCTTCTTGTCGGCGGGGGTGCAGGTGGGGGACTTGAAGATAACGGTATCGGAAAGGATAGCGCACAGCATGCCGCCAGCGATGCCCTTGGAAATTTCCACGCCGTAGAAGTCAAACATGTTCTTCAGCACGGTGCAGGTGCAGCCCACGGGCCAGATCCAGGCTTCCAGGGGCGCGGAGGTGGTCACATCACCAAGCTTGTGGTGATCAGCGATACCGAGCACACAGGCGGAATCCATTCCCTTGGGGGCCTGAGCCAGATCGGAATAGTCCACCAGATACAGATTCTTGCCAGCCACGTCGGCAACAACCTGGGGAGCGGTGAGACCGAACTTCTTGAGCACGAATTCGGTTTCAGGAGTGGGCGCGCCCTGGGCGGCAGGGGTAACGTCCAGACCGCGCTTGCTGTACAGGTCGGCGGCGGCAATGGCAGAAATGATGCTGTCGGTATCAGGATTCATGTGACCAATAACTAATGCGGACATGACAGTCTCTCCTTCCGGTATTGTTCGGGTATGCGGTTCAGTGCGACCGCTTTGTTCTCTTTAGCACAAAGTCCTGTCCATGCCAAGGTCTTCGCACAAAAAAACCCGAAACAGATTAGTAGACACTCTACCCCACAAAACACATCTATCTGAAAATAAACGATATTTTTAACTTAGTGATTTTTTTATTTTTTCGTCGCCTTGGGATGGGCCTTGTCGTAGGCTTCCATCAAATGCTCAAGGCTTACCTGCGTATAGCGCTGGGTGGTGGTCAATCTGCGGTGCCCCAGCAGTTCCTGCACGCTGCGCAGGTCTGCCCCTGCCGAAAGCAGGTGCGTGGCGAACGAATGGCGCAGGCTGTGCGGCGACACGGTAAAATCCAGCCCGGCCCGACGGCACAGACGCTCCACAATGCGCGCGGCCTCCCTGCGGTTCAGGCGCGAACCGCGCGAACCCACAAACAGGGCCTGCTCGTCGGGCAGGGCCAGGAGCGGGCGCTCGTCAAGCCAGGCCCTGAGGCTCTCGCACGATGTGTCGGAAAGCGGCGCAAGCCGTTCACGCGAGCCTTTGCCCATAACGCGCAACACGCGTGAGGACAGCTGCACATCATCAATATCGAGGCCAAGCGCCTCCGAAATACGCAGGCCAGAACCGTAGAGCAGTTCCGCCAGGGCAAGATCGCGGCACAGCAGGCGCGCGGATTCGGCGCTCTCCGCCCCTGCCTGCCCATGCTCCGCATCCAGCAAGGCGAAAGTTTCGTCCACATTCAGGGCGCGGGGGTGGCGTTTTTCCTGCCGGGGATTGCGCACCTGCGCGGCCACATTTTCTGTTACCACACCATTGCGCTGTTGAAAACGGAAGAATGAACGCACAGCAGCCAGTTTTCTGGCCATGGAGCTTTTGGCCTCGCCCTGGCGGAACAACCATGCAAGATAGGCCTGCACATGCCGCCGGGTGACGGTTTCGGGCCTTCCGAGGTCAGCATCCTGCCCGCGCAGAAATTCGGCAAGTTGCGCAAGGTCGCTGCCGTAGGCTTTGAGCGTAGCGGGTGAAGCGCCCTTCTGCACTTCCATCCAGGCCAGAAAGGCATCAACAAAGAGCTTTGCCCGGTCGGGGCCGGGTTTGCGTTGCCCGCCAGCGGCCTGTTCCTGCGTGCCTGGCGTGGCTGCCCCGGTCAACGAACCTTGCGTTTGCTTGCCCGCAGCTTTTTTGCGCCCTGCCGCTTTGGCCGCAGCAGCACCGCCCCCCGCCTTTTGGCTGGCGGCCCCGCCGACCGGGTCTTTCTGCCCGCCCTGCGCCCTGCTCATGCAGTCACCTCATAACGTGCTCCGGGCAAACGCCGCACCTTGCCCAGCATCTCAAGCCCCACAAGCGCGGCATTGGTCGCCGCAGCGCTCAGCCCTGCGGCATCAGCCAGCACATCGGCATGGGTGGGGCCGTGCTGACGCAAATACGCAAGCAGGCCAGCGTTGCCATCGGCGGCAGCGGCGTTTTCCGCAGCTGCGCGCTCGCCCTCGTTGAGGGGCTGCACTGTAGCCGCCATGCTGCTGGCATCATCTATAATAGGTTCGTTTTCGCCAGCACGCTCCCCGGCTGGAACATCCTGCCCATGGGCCTTGCCGGGCTTGCCAGCCTCCGCGCCCAGCCCCGCGTCACCTGTTGTTGACGCTCTGGACTTGCCTGCCGACTTGGGTGATTCCGGCGCGGGCACATCTTCCAGCAGTCCTTCCTCTTCAGCAGGCACACCGACCTCGCTGATGCCAAAGGGCCGCAACTGCTCCGCCAGATCACGCAACACATCCTCGGCGCTGAATACGGCATGCGCGCCCTGGCGCACCAAATCCTGACAGCCAAGGCAATGGGCATCCAGCGCAGGCCCCGGCACGGCGTACACTTCGCGGTTTTGCTCCAGCGCCAGCCGCGCCGTGATAAGGCTGCCCGAACGCTGGGCGGCCTCTACCACCAGCACTCCCAGCGAAAGCCCGCTGATAATGCGGTTGCGGATGGGGAAATTGCCCGCATGCGGCAGCGTACCGGGGGCGAATTCAGAAATCAGCAGGCCACGGCGCTCCATTTCATCAAAAACAGTCATGTTGCCAATGGGATAGAGCATATCAATGCCCGTGCCCAGCACGCCGATGCTGCGGCCAATGCGCGCAAGCGCGGCCTCATGGGCAACCCGGTCTATGCCCAGCGCCATGCCAGAAACAATGGCAATGCCGCAGGCCGAAAGGCAACGCGCCATGTATTCGGCCACCGAGCGGCCATGTTTGGTGGCCTTGCGCGAACCAACCACGGCAAAACCCGGCGATTGCAGCAGGGAAAGATCGCCCCGGCAATAGAGCAGCAGAGGCGCGTCGATAACCGGGCGCAGCAGCACGGGATATTCAGGGTCTGTCCACAGAACTATGGATGCGGCAAGATCGCGGGCGCGATCCCATTCTTCTCTGGCGGTGACACGCCACGAACCCGTAGCCAGTTCGGCGGCCTGCCCCTTGTTGACGCCCGCCTCATGCCAGAGTTCACGCGCCTGGACGGCGGCATAGGCCGAGCCAAAGTGCCGCGCAAGGCGCGCTGCAGAACGCGCACCCAGCCCACGGCAATGCCGCAGTGCAAGGCTGGCCCAGTATTCCTTGCGGGCGGCCTCGTCCATTGCAGCCAGAGTTTTACACGGCTGGCTCATGCCGCCACCGCTGTATGGCCCAGCGCCGCTGCAAAGCCCATCTTACCGGGCCATACCACGCGACCGGGCAAGCCCCGCCGCTTCTGAGTTGGGAAACTGCGACAGCAGCTTTTTATACGCCTGCGCGGCCCCTTCCTTGTCGCCCATGCGGCTCAGGGTCATGCCGGTTTTCAGCAGAGCATCAGCATTCTTGTGATGGCGCGGCCACTGGCTGTTGACCTTTTCAAACTGCGCCAGCGCGTCCTTGTACTTGCCCTGGGCGTAGTAGCCCTCGCCAATCCAGTATTCCGCATTGGCGGCAAAGCGGCCCTGAGGATATTCCTGCAAAAAGGTCTGAAAACGGCCAATACTGTCTGCGGCCCGGCCAGCCATGGCAGGCTGCAAGGCTGCCTTGTATGCGGCCTCCTCGCCCTTGCCGCTCTTGGGCAAGGCTGCGGGCTGGGCTTGCGCCGAAACAGCAGGCGTGGCGGCAGCGTTTGCCGCAGGAGCAGGAGCTGGAGCAGGTGCAGAAGCAGGTGCGGCAGCGGCTTTGGCAGCCTTGCCCTTTGCGCCGTTTTTGGCGGCGGCATCCCCAGGCAGGGGCGGCAGGCCCAGCCCCGGATGTTCGGGCGGCAGGGCAAGATCAGAGACCGGCACAGAAGGCACGGGTACATCAGGATTGCCCCCGGCTGCGGCAACTGGCGGCAGCATGGGCTGGACCGCACCCTTCCCGGCAGTGGACGCCGCAGGGGGAGACGCCGCCTCGGGCGGCAGGGCGAAAGATGCGGCGGATCCGGCAGACGCGGAACCCTTGGCGGCGGCTTGCGGTTTTTCTGCGGGGCTTTGCGGGGCAGCGGTCTTTGCCGCAGGAGTTTTGGGCATTGCCTCGACTTCGGCTTTGGAAGCTTCACGCGGGGCGGCAGCGGGAATGGGCCTGATTGTAGCGGCAGGATCAATAGCGCGCGCGTTGGGCGTTGCAGAATTTGCCGATGCGGCACTTGCGGGATTGACTGGGGGCTGGCTTGCGGGGCGCTCGGGGCTGTTGGCGGCAACCGGGCCGTGCGCGGTAAGCTGGGCGCTTTCCGGCTGGGCAGGCGCAACCACAGCGCTTTTGTGGGGCTGCGGCTGAATAATGGGCACCACGGTCATGCCGGTTTTTTGCCCGCCACGGGTGCGCACTTCGTAAACCCTGTTATTGAGCTGGGCAACCTGGGTATCAAGCGTGTTTACGCTTTGCTCCAGCGTGCGCAACCGCTGGTCGGTCTCGCGCAGCAGCTTCTGGTTGGTTTCGCTGGTCGATTCCACCTGACGCACTTTGTCAGAAGAAGCGCATCCGGCAACCAGCGCAACGCAGGCCAACGGCACAACAATCAGTGTTTTCATCCCGGTCTCCAGCACAAGAGCATTCTTGCGTTGAAATATCGCTCAATGCAGCAAAAGCCCGCAACAGACGCCCATCAAAAAAATTTCGGCCCGGCCTTGCCGCTTGCCCGGCTGCTATAGCTGCCAGAACTGCAAACGCACAAGCCCATCAACCTGCCAACCTTTCTTGTGCCTCAACCCCGGCCATATTTCAAGAACTCTTGCAGCGGCAGCGTTTTTCAGGCAAGAACAGGCTTGCTCACGCTCGTACAGCATAACAGATACGGACAACCGGCGCATTGCAGCATCAAAAAGTCTGGTTCACAACTTTTGATATGCCCTGCGATCGGCTGCAAACGGGATTTTGCCTTCCTCCGCGCGTGCACAGGTGACTCACCCGGGACACGGCGGACGAAAGGCGGCAATAATCCGCATGAACAGTTCCTATCCGGCATCAAGCCAGACCGGAGGCGAAGCCAGATGAATTTTTTCCAGGAAATGGCAGCGGCCCTGACAACTTGGATGGACGCGTTGCGGCATCTTGGACAGTCCTTTCCCTTGGTGCACATGGGCCTTGACGCCCTGAGCATTGCCCTGCCGCTCGCAGCCCTGCTGGCCTTTGCGGGCCTGGGTTTCATGTCTGCCACCGCACGGGCGCTGGCGGTTACGCGCAAGCGCGCCTCCTATGAAAAATGCGCACGCCAGCTGGCCTTGCTCTCATTGCTGCTTGGCTGGGCGCTGCTCATCTGCGGCAGGGTCTGGCTCTTCTTTACGCAAAGCTCCTATACGCCCGACTCCATCTCCGACTTCATGGTTGAAATGAGCTGGATCATGCTCGGGCTGGCCGTGCTCATCAACAGCATGTATTTTGCGCTGTGGAAATTCCTGCTCAAACTGCCCATGCTGCATGTGGGCATGGGCGTGGTCAGCGGTATTCAGGGCATCATCGCCACAGTGGCGTCCCTGGCTGCTGCCCGCCTGATAACGGCGCTGGCCCGCCCCGATGCGGACTTGCTGACCCTTGGGCATATTTATGTTCCCGGTTTTGGCACACCCTTCTGGTGCGCCCTTTTCTGGTCGCTGCCCCTGATGCTGGCCGTGGCTGGCGGCATGGGCGCTTTCTGGCTTGTGCTGCGCCGCAAATATGACGACTTTGGCCGCGACCACTACAATACCATGCTCCCCTGGTGCGCCACATGGGCGCGCAATGCCTGGGCTGTTTTCTGGGTTGTTTTGCTGGCATCCTCGGTATTTGACGTTCAGAACGCCTGGCAAAACGACACCTTTACCGTCACTGACGCCATTATGGAAAGCGCAGAGCTGCTGCTCTGGCTCGCTCCAGCCCTGCTCTGGACATTCGTGGCCCGCAGCGCCACCCCCATGCGCCACAAGATCACCCTGCTGGCCGCGCTGGTGCTGGCGGTTGCCATCATGTTGCCCTTCTATCTCAACATGACGGAAATCACTCTGCCCCCGTCCATGACCGATATTGTGCAGTAACGGCAACTTGCCGCATTGATATGACGTAAAAACCCCGCCTCTACGGCGGGGTTTTTCGTATCTGCGCACTGCGCCAAAACCGGCTGCGGAGCGCAAAGAATTTTTCAGCAATATCGGGAGATTATTTTTTGCCGTATTGCCTGCGCCATTCATCCAGAAACAGCAGGGCAGCCTCTGTTTCCGTCAGCACGCCGCTGCGGGCGCGCAAGGCATTGATGACATCGTCAAATCCGGCATTGGGGCCAAGGCCAAGCCCCTGCACCACCGCCGCCATGTCCCGGCGAATCTCGGGCGAAAGCGCGGCCTCCACATCGGGCGGCATGCCGCCGGAGGGCTCCAGCTCCAGCGGCCAGGGGCCGAGGCGCTGCTCCACAAAACCAAGCAGGGCGACCATACGCTGTTCGTAGGTATGGTCGCGCAACACCCGCTCCCGTGCGCGGGCGGCAAAGGCATGGCGTTCGTCCGGGTGGGCCAGAAAATACTCAATACCCGCGTAAAATTCTTCCAGCGTGCCAAAGGTTGCCAGTTCATCCCGCGCAAACAGCTCGGGCATGAGCGCCCGCCTGTCCACAAGCTGAAAGGCCCCCATGCACGCCAGCTCAAAAGTGCGCGGATTGACAAAATCGCCCTTGCTCACAAGCTCTGCAGTGCCGAGGCTTGAGTGCAGATTCAGGTTGACGCGCGTGGCATTGTAGATTTTGACGCTCTCATCCGCATCAATGCGCGCGCCGCCGCGCTGCACGTGGGGCGCAAGCAGGCTCTCGCCGTCCCAATCCGAACCCCAGATTTTAAAATCACGCCCCACAAGCTGACGAAAAGCCAGCCGCCGATTGGGGTAACCCGCACCCAGAAAGCCGATATCGGCCCCGTATTCGCGCTTTTCCTGCTCGGTCAGTTCCAGCGGCTTGTGGAAATCCGGCTGGGCCGCCAGCGGCAGATACAGGGCGTTGCCCTGCCCGATGCCCGAGAGCATGGATAAAAAAGGCTCTTTCTGGATAACGGCAAAAACATCGTACAATGGTGCGTAGGCCTTCCAGTAGTCAAAAACCTCGTGGTCTTCCACAAACCACATGGCCGTGCGCACACCCGACCTGCGCAAACGCTGCAACAGGCTGCGCCCCATGGGAGCCTGCGCCAGAGCCAGCACCAGATGCGGCTCCTGCGCCTGCACCTGCGCCCACACGGCCTGCGAAACCACCTGCAAAAAAGAATTTTCCAGTTGGGCGGTCTGCGCCGGGGCCAGCCCAAGGCCGCGCAGCCCGGTAAAGGCGGGGTGCAGCAAGGGGGCCTCAAACACGCGCACACTGTGCCCCAGCCCGCTGAGAGCGCTGGCGCAGTAGCGGCCAATGGGCAGCGAGCCGCCGTACATGGGCAGCACCACAAGAATTCGCAGAGGAGCGGCGGGCATCAGCAGTATCTCCCTGGCGGCAACATCCAGTCCGCATCGTTATAAAGCCATTCGTCAAGATTCGGAGCTTGCGGAGCAAGGGCGGCGCTTTCGTCCAGCATAGGCAGGTGCAGGCGCGCAGCCAGAAAGTCGCGCACATAGCTGCGCTCCCGCGCATGCGGGTCACTGCCCGCAAGCAGATGCGGCAGCGTGCCCAAGGCGTCCATGCCTGTGCGCCACAACTGCAAATCCGCTGGCAGGGGCGGCCAGGATTCCGCCTGTGCGGCGGCAGAGGGCGCGCCCGATTTCAGGCGGGCAAGTACGGCGGCAATGGAGCGCAAAAGCTCCACCTGCGCCAGGGGCTGACCACAGGCCACATCGTAGGGGCACGGGGCGGTTTCCAGGCATGGCCCGCAGGTGCGCGCCGTCTGCCACACATAATGGCCCTCGCCGTAAGGCCCGGTTTCGTGCAGCCAGGCCGATGAAAGAAAAAAACCAAGCACAGGCACGCCAAGGTGTGCACCAAGGTGCATGATGCCCGTATCGGGCGTGATCAGCGCATCCAGCTCGTATACAACATCCACAAGGCCGGGCCAGTCTGTTTTGCCGCTGCAATCCTCAACCCTGTCGAGCATTTTGCCGGGTAAATGCCGCATGAGCTGGCGGGCGGCGGGCTGCTCCGCCTTTGAACCCAGAAGGCGCACTCGCGGCCCCCCCATTGCCCCAAAGGCCGTGCGCACCACCTCGGCCAGCACGGGCACAGGCAACGAGCGGCGAGATTCCCGCCCTGCCAGCACCACGCCAAGCCCTCGCCCGCCGGGGGCCGCCACAGGATTGACCCTGTGGGACGCAACCGGCCCTGGTGCAAAATGCGCCCAAAAATCCACAAGATTCAGCGTTGCCAGCGCGCGCCGCTCACTGAGGCGGAAGCCAAGCCGCGCCCAGGGCGAGCGCGAAATTCCCCCGGCCTCTGGTCTATACCCATGAACCTGTTCTGCCTCAAAAACTCGGCACAGGGCCGCAGTAGTGCCGGAAAAATTGCAGTTGTACACGCCTTCAAAGGGCAAGCCCAGCCAACGGTCCAGCACAGCGGTGTTGCGCGCCAGCGCCTCTGCCTCGGGCCTGCCGTGCACCGACAGGGCGTGCAACTCGGCAAAGGGATAGAGCACCCTGGCCAGCGGAACCAGGCTGGCATCCACGGCAAGATGAACCTCGCCACGCAAAGCCAGAGTCAGCAGCAGGCGCTTGGTCTGCACCAGATCGCCAAAGCGCGCCGCCTGTATGACCAGAAATTTGGGCATGTCGTTCCGTGTAATTGTTGATGGCAGCAGTCAGTTAGTGACCGAAACCTGCGTAAAACTGCCAATTGCCCACAATCTAAGGCAATCTGCCCACCTAGGCAAGCAATGCGGGGCGCAACTGCGCTGCACAACAATTGAAGCTGCGCAAATACGATGGCACGCTGGCCCTTTGCAAAATATTTCGCGCTGCTGTATGCTCACCTTCAAGCTTCTTTCACCATCTGGATCACACATGCGCGCACAACAGCCCTCCGCCCCGCTCTACCCCGTATTCATCTCGCTTTCAGGCATCCGCTGTCTGGTGGTCGGCCTTGGTCAGGTGGGGCAACGCAAACTTTCCGGCCTGCTGGCCTGCAATCCGGCATCCGTGCTGGTGCTCGACCTTGCCGGGCCTGCGCCGGAATCCGCGCCGGAAGCGGCGGAACTGCTGCGCGACCCAAGGGTACGCTTTGAGCGCCGCGCCTGCGAGGCTGCCGACCTCAATGGTTGCGGGCTGGTATTTGCCGCCACGGGCAGTGCTGCGGAAAACAGCCGTATTGCCGCCCTGTGCGCCGCAGCGGGTGTTTTGTGCAACAGCGCGAGCAATCCGGAGGAAGGCTGTTTTCAGGTGCCAGCCGTGGCCCGCAGCACCCCGCTTGCGGCGGCGCTTTCCACTGGCGGGGCAAGCCCAGCGCTGGCCCGCCGCTGGAAGGGCGAACTTGAGCGCTGGCTTGAACCGCGTTCGCGCATGGCAACCCTGATGGGTCGGCTGCGGCCTCTGGTTCTTGCCTTGGGGCAAGATACCGGGCAGAATACCGGATTGTTCCGCAAGCTGGCAGAATCACCTCTGCAACAGTGGCTGGAAGAACACGACCATGAAAACTGTACGCGTTATTTGCAGGCGGCGCTTCCGCCCGCACTGCACGCCAATATAGCGGAGTTGCTCCATGATCTCCCCTGAATTTTCCACCGCCGTAACCCTGCTGCTCTATGGCTCCGCCAGTGTTGCAGGGCTTGCGGGCGTTGCCGCGCGCAGCGCCCTGTGGCGCAAGATAGGCTGTAGCGTGGCGCTGGCGGGCTTTGCCTGTCAGACGCTCATGCTCTTTCTGGGCTTTCACAAGGCCCTGCCCGGCGGCCTGAGCGCTGGCGCGTACTTTCAGCTCATGGCCTGGTTTGTGGTGCTCTGCGGCATTGCCGCTTGGGCCAAGCTGCGGCAGGAAATTCCGCTGGTATTTGCCACGCCGCTCGGGCTTATGCTCTTTGCCATGTCGGCCCCGTATCTGGCCTCAGTGGTGCAGGTTCCGCCCTCGCTCAACACCTCGTTTTATGCCCTGCACATCGGCTCGCTCTTTTTGAGCCTTGCCCTGCTGGCCTTGGCCTTTGCCGCCGGGGCGCTGTTTCTGTTTATGGAAGGGCGCATCAAGAGCAAGCTGACCATGAAGGGCTTTTGGCTCGACATGCCCGCCCTCTCCATGCTTGATAAAATCAACGCCATCACAACCATGATCGGCTTCCCCATGTACACTCTGGGCATCGTTTCCGGTCTTATCTGGGCCAAGCCGGTATTTGGCGGCACGGTGACGGGCGACCCCAAGGAAGTTATCAGCATTGTGATCTGGCTGTTCTACTCCGTGCTTTTCCACAACCGCCTCACCAAGGGCTGGAAGGGCCGCAAGCCTGCGCAACTGGCTGTTTTTGTATTTATTCTCTGCCTCTTTTCAATCATTGTGGTGAATACCTTCATGGAAACACACCACGCATTCATCCGGCGCTGACCGGGCTATCATCATGGACTGTGATATCTTTCTTGTCGGCCTGAATCATCGCACTGCCAGCGTGGACGTGCGCGAGCGCTTTGCCTTGGTCAACCACTGCGATGAAGAGCATTGGGCCGTGCCTTGCGTGGGCGCGGTGAGCGAAAGCGTGATCCTTTCCACCTGCAACCGCGTGGAGCTGCTGGCCGCCGGCAACGGCGACGTGGCCGGACAGGTGCTTGAAAACTGGGCCGTTGCGCGCGGCGCAAAGCCCGAGGAGCTCAAGCCCTACGTCTATGTGCACAAGAATCTGGAGGCGGTGCGCCATCTGTTTTCTGTGGCGTCCAGCCTTGATTCCATGGTGCTGGGCGAACCGCAGATTCTGGGCCAGCTCAAAACCGCCTACCGCAAGGCGGTCAAGTGCCACGCCACGGGCGTTATACTCAACCGGTTGGTTCACAAGGCTTTTTCCGTAGCCAAAAGGGTGCGCACAGAAACTGCGGTGGCCTCCAGCGCGGTTTCCATCAGTTATGCCGCCGTGGAACTTGCCAAACGCATTTTTGGCGACATGAAGACCCACAAGGCCATGCTGGTGGGCGCGGGCGAAATGGCCGAACTTGCCGCCATGCACCTTTTGCAATCGGGCATTGATGAAATTCTGGTTGCCAACCGCACCCTCGAGCGCGGGCAGGAGCTGGCAAAGCAGTTCAAGGGCAGGGCCATCCCCTTTGAAGACATGGCCGAGCACCTGACCGAGGTGGACATCATCATCACCTCCACCGGCTCGCAGGAGCCCATCATTCGCGCGCGCGACATACGCGCCGTGCTCAAGGCCCGCAAAAACAGGCCCATGTTCTTTATCGACATTGCCGTGCCGCGCGACATCGACCCGGACGTCAACGGCCTCGACAACGTCTATCTGTACGACATTGACGACCTCAAGGAAGTGGTGGAAGAAAACCTCGCCACCCGCCGTGACGAAGCCGCCAAGGCCGCGGATATCGTCAATGAGGAAGTGCTGCTGTTCTCCCGCTGGCTTTCAAGCCTCGACGTCCAGCCCACCATTGTTGATCTCATCCAGCGCGGCGAACGTATGGGGCAGGAAGAACTGGCCAAGACCCTCAAAAGGCTCGGCCCGGTGAACGATGAAACCCGCGATGCCCTTGAGGCTCTGGTGGGCGCTCTGGTGCGCAAGCTCAACCACGACCCCATCATGTTTCTCAAGCGCGGCAGCATGTCCCAGGAGGGCAACGGCCCGCGCATCAGCATTGCGCGCCGTATTTTCAATCTGGATAAAACTGGCTGCCCTTATTCGGAGGAACACTGATGCGCTGGTACGGAATTGACGACATCACGGAAGAAGATACCGCAAAACTGAGTGCCACCCTCACCGAGATGGAGCTTACCTCGGGCATGGACGGCCTCTTCTGGCTGCCCGTTCCCGCCGACATGCTCTCGCCCGTGCAGCAGGAGCATGAGGAAAGCTGCGGCCCCCACGTTATGGGGCTGGAAATTGAAGAGAATTTTGTGCGCCTTGAGCTGCTTGTGCGCGCGCGTGGCCGCATGCGCTGCGAATGCGTGCACTATGCCTCGCCCGAACTGCGCGACCGCATGATCGTATGGCTTGAGAACCTGCTGGTGGAACTGGGCATCAATCCGGCCTAGTCGCTGTTTTTCGACATGGCTTTTTGGGGGCGGCGCTCGCTGCTCCCCAAAAGCCCTTCCCACACTGCTCATTCCCAGCCCTACAGATGCAAATCTCTCCGGGCCGATCTTCTGCCCATACATCCTTGCCGCAGGCATGTCATGATCAAATCCGCGCCGACGCTGCAAAACCTCCCGCCCGCTGCGGCCCGTCTTTGCCTTGAGGTGGAGCGCTTCTGCCTGACGCGGCTTGGGCTTGCGAAGGGTTCGCGGCTGCTGCTGGCCCTCTCCGGTGGGGCCGATTCCACGGCGCTCGCCTTTGTGCTGCGCCTGCTGGCCCCACGGTTGGGGCTGAGCCTCCACGCCCTGAGCGTTGACCACGGTTTGCGGGAGGAATCCGCACAAGACGCTGTATTTACACTCCAGTTATGCAACATCCTGAACATCCCCTGCATCGTGCGACAAGCCGATGTGCGTGGTCTGGCCGAAAACAGCGGCATTGGCATTGAAGATGCCGCCCGGCGGTTGCGCTATGCCCTGCTTGCGCAGGAACGCCTTGCCGTAAGGGCCGACTTTATCGCCCTTGGGCATCACGCTGGCGATGTGAGCGAGGACGTATTGCTGCGCCTTACGCGGGGCACAGGCTGGCCCGCCCTTGGCGGCATGGCCGCCCGCGATGACGAGCGCCGCCTGCTGCGCCCGCTGCTGGCAACGGACGCGCAAGCGCTGCGAGCTTTGTTGGTTGAATGCGGCATTGACTGGCGCGAGGATGCCAGCAACCAGAGCCGTCAATACAAGCGCAACAGGCTGCGGCTGGATGTGCTGCCCCTGCTACGCGAAGAAAATCCCTCCCTTGACCGCACCCTGCACGATCTCTGGCAACTGGCGCGGCTGGATGAGGACTACTGGAACACGGCGCTGGATGCAGCTCTGGCTGAGCATCCGTGGATTGTGGGGGGGAGTGAAGCGGAGCTTTCAGCAAAGAAAAATATTGCTGAAGGCCCCAGCCTGACCTTGCCCGCGAGGTTGCTGGCGGGGCTGCACCCTGCCGCCCGATTACGCCTGTATGTTCGGGCTGTACGGTTTCTGTGCCGCTCTGCGGCGGGATGTGGTTGTGAGGATTCTGGCAGTTCGGGGCAGATTCATGGTCAGGCTCGCGCCCGAACCCTGCTGGCTTTGGATGATGCTCTTGCCAATGGGCGGGGGAATACGCGGTTTCAGTTGCCCGGCGGGTTGGAAGCGTATCTTAAGGGTGGGAGTATTGTTTTTCGCCGCTGCGCGGCTGGCAGATAACTGAATTTTCGGGGTTTCGCCCTCTGGCGTGCGAATGCTTGAGTATGCTGCCCTTCGGGCACAGGATTCCGCCGTCCGGCGGACTTGGGACGCCTGTGCGGCGCGCAGCAAGGCGGGGCCGGTTATGGGGCTTCGCCCCCTTCGCGGCCCCCCTTGCATCCCCCCCGAAGCACCCCCCAAGAGAGTTTTCAATTCCCATCTGGTAACGAGGGCAACGCGGCTATCGCTGCGGGAGCTTCCTTCCCTCACTCCGCTCGCTCAGGCGATCTCCCTCCGCGCCGCGTAAATGCCAGAGTACACTTTCGCTTCGAACGGAAGTCCGCTTCAGCCATCAACCAAAGTTGCATTACGACTTTAAGACTTCATGTGCTGGAAATCTCCAGCATTAGGAGCGCGTTGCCTTTTGTCTTTCTCAGCTCGCCATCAAAAGCTGGTCGTGGAGTTGCCTTCCTTATACTCGCCGGAGCGAATGCGGAGGCGATGGCTGGTGTTGGGAGAATTTGCAAAATACGCTTTTTGCGGTCTGAAAAGAAAGCGCCGGGATTTTGAGCGCAGCGTACTCAAGTACGTGAGCATCAAAATCCCGGCGCTGACGCATTCAGGCCACAAAAGTCGGGTTTGCGTAAATCAGCCTGACAGGCTCTCCCACACCACCAACCTCTTTCCTGCTTTTGCCTTTTTCCCCAGCCTTTCTGCTTTTCTTGCCTTCACTGCCTTTCCCCCGACTCGCATCAGAAGCTGGTCGTGGAGTTGCCTTCCCTATACTCGCCGGAGCGAACGCGGAGGCGATGGCTGGTGTTGGGCTAATTTGCAAAATACGCTTTTTGCGGTCTGAAAAGGAAGCGCCGGGATTTTGAGCGCAACGTACTCAAGTACGTGAGCATCAAAATCCTGGCGCTGACGCATTCAGGCCACAAAAGTCGGGTTTGCGTAAATCAGCCTGACAGGCTCACCCCAAACCGCAAGGCAACCATTTGCATGGCGGGGTTCATTCCCGGCGCAAGATGAATTTTGTTCTCCGGCAAGGAAGACAAGACGGCTTTGAGGGAGTGTGCTTTTGGCACTCGACCGAAAAAGCCGCCGCTGTCTGACGCAGCCTGAGGACAAAAGACGCTTGCGCCCGCTAGTGGGCGGAGCCCCAGTCACGCCCCTGCCCCCAATCAACAACCAACGGCACTGACAAAGCCACGCCGCCCGGCGCAACCCCGCCCATCAGCGCCGCCACCCGCTCACCAACAGCAGCCGCAGCCTCCGTGGGCACTTCCAGCAAAAGTTCGTCATGCACCTGCAAAAGCAACCGGGCATCCAGCCGCTTCAACTCCGCATCATGGGCTACAGCAAGCATGGCGAGCTTGATGATATCTGCCGCCGACCCCTGAATCACGGTATTGATGGCCTGCCGCCGGGCCAGAGCGTAGTTCTGCCCGTTGGCGGAATGGATGTCGGGCAACAAACGCCGCCGCCCGCCAAGGGTGGTCACATAGCCCTGCCGCTTGGCAACGGCCTCCACCTCTTCATAAAACTGCTTCAGGCCGGTGAGCCGCTCAAAATAGCGCGCAATGAATTCCTTGGCCTCGTTGGTGGTGATTTTCAGTTCCTGGGCCAGTTTTTGCGCGCCCATGCCGTAGATAAGACCAAAGTTGATAGTCTTGGCATTGCGCCGCTGGTCGGGGCTGACCTCGCTGGACGGCAAGTCGTACACCAGCGCAGCCGTGCGGGCGTGGATGTCCTCTCCGTTGCGGAAGGCCTCAAGCAGGGCCGTATCCTGCGACATATGGGCCAGCACGCGCAGTTCAACCTGCGAATAGTCGGCGGAAACAAGGGCGTGATCCGGCCCGGCGATAAAGCACGAGCGCATGCGCTTTCCCAGAGGCCCGCGCACGGGGATGTTCTGAAGATTGGGATTGCTGGACGAAAGCCGCCCCGTGGCCGTGGCCTTCTGGTTAAAGGTCGTATGGATGCGCCCGCGCGGGTCCACAAGGCGCGGCAGGGGATCCAGATAGGTGGAGCGCATTTTTTCCAGTTTGCGGAACTGAAGGATGCTCTCTACCACAGGATGCTGCCCGGCCAGTTTTTCCAGTGTTTCCTGATTGGTGGATGCCTGCCCGCCACGGGTTTTGCGCGGCGAGGGCAGCTTGAGCGTGTTGAACAATACCTCGCCAAGCTGCTGAGCCGAACGGATGTTGAACGTGGTTCCCGCTGCGGCAAAAACCTCCTGCGTGAGCCTGTCGATCTCGCCCTGCACGTCTGAAAGAAAGGATTGAAAGGCCGCTGCGTCAATGGCGACGCCGCGCGCCTCCATCTGGGCCAGCACGGGCGTGAGCGGCAGTTCAAGTGAGCGGTACAGCTCGAGCAGACCGTCAGCCTCCAGCCGCTGCTCCATGGCGGCGGCCATGCGCAGGGCCATGCTGGCGGGGCCGTTGCCCCCCTGCCCTTCGCGCAGGGGTATGCCCCAGCGCACAGCCAGACGGGGCCAGCCGTAATCGCTTTCCTCGGGATTAATGAGGTAGGCGGCGAGGCCAAGATCAAAGAAAAACGGAGGATTGGCCTCTGAGGGCAGCTTGCGCCAGCAGGCGGCGGCAATCAGCTGGGCCTTGAGGTCAGACGTCACCAACCTTTGCGCCCCGGCAAGCCACGTGCAGAGGTCTTCCACACTGCCGCCCCAGCGAAAATCATCGCCGCCAGCCACCGATACGTGGGGAGGTTTGCCCGGTCCGCCGGGCCAGATTATTGCGGCCTCCAGCCCTGTGCAGGGGGGCAACTGCCCTGCTTCGCTCAGGAGCGGAGCCTCAGGCTCGTCGGCCACATCCAGCAAGCTCATCTGCGGGCCTGCCCCTGCTGCGGGGCGGGGCTTTGCAGAAGACTTTTCTGCGGCAGCCATCAGCGAACCCTGGGCAAGAGAACTCTGGGCAGCGGGGCGAGACGCGCCAGCATCCACACCAGTATTTGAGCCAGCGTTCAGGGCAGCTCCGCCAGTGGCAAGACCAGACGTGACCGCGGCCGAACCTGCAGGGGCGCTGCGCTGCAAACGGGCCAGGGTTGCCATGTCGCGGCGCAGGGCGTGCAGTTCAAATTCGTCCGCCATGCTGGCGCACAGGGCTTCATCCAGAGGATTGACGGTCATGTCGTCAAGAGTCAGCCCGGTGCACACATCCAGCGAAAGAGAAGTGAGCTGCCGCCACAAAAACATATTTTCAAGGTGGTCGCGCAGCTTGTCCTGAATCTTGGGCCCAAGCAGTGCAAAATGATCGCGTATGTCTTCAAGCGTGGGGCATATTTCAAAAATTTTCTGCGCCGTCTTGGGGCCGATGCCCGGCACGCCGGGGATATTATCGCTCGTGTCGCCCACAAGAGCCTGCACATCGGCCCACTGGTCGGGCCTGAGGCCGCTTTCCGCAGTAAAATCTGCGGCAGAGAGCAGCTTTTCTTCCTTGGATGCAGGGTCCCACATGTACACGTTGGGGCCTAGGCACTGCTTGAGGTCTTTATCGCCGCTCACGATAATCACGGGCCGCTGGGCGGAGAAACGCGCCGCCAGCGAGGCTATGCAATCGTCAGCCTCGCAGCCGTCAGAAATTTCAACAGGAATGCCGAGAGCCTTGACCATGCGCACAATGGGATCCATCTGCCGCACCAGATCTTCGGGCGTGGCATCCCGGTTGGCCTTGTACAGCGGGTACAGATCGTGCCGGAAGTTCTTGCCCTTGCCGTCCTTGACGAAGAGAAAATGGGCGGGGCGTTCATCGCGCAGAATGCGCAGCAGTACACGCGTTACCACCACCAGCGCGTTGGTGGGAAAACCGTCGGAGCGCTGCATGTTCTTGTTGGCAAAAAAACCGCGATATATAAAGGCAGAGCCGTCCATAAGAAAGACAGGTTCGGCAGAAAGATTGAGGCGTTGTTTCAGCGACATGACAGCCCGGTGGTTTGGAGTTTCAAAAAGATTTCAAAACGGTTCGCAGGCCAGGACGCTTGCGAAGATGTTGTGCTACGCGTATAGTATAGTGATGGAAACAAGTCCGCAAGTGACCGTATCTGTTCAGGGGCCGCTGCTGCGCGTGAGCGTTGGCGGACGCTGGAATCTTGACGAACCATGGCCCCTGGAGGCCATGGCCGCCCTGAGCCAGATAGCCGACCAGCGCATCCGCGAGGTGCGCCTTGAAAGCGCAGCCCTTGGGCAGTGGGACAGCACCCTGCTGGTCTTTCTGGTGCAGATGGTCAAGGCGGCGCGCGCCCGAGATCTGCCGGTGCATACGGAACTGCCCGAAGGCCTCGAGCGCCTCATCAAACTGGCCTTTGCGGTTCCTGCCAAGGCAGGCTCCGAACGCAGCAAAACCGATGTGGGCTTTGTGACCCGCGTGGGCGAAAGTGTGCTGGCTCTACGGCCCAAGCTTGAGGATTTTCTTAATTTTCTTGGCGAGATTGTGCTCTCCATCTGGCGGCTGTTTCTTGGCAGGGCCAAGATGCGCCCCATGGATCTGTTTGCCGCCATGCACGAGTGCGGCGTGGCCGCCCTGCCCATCATTTCGCTCACCAGCCTGCTGTTTGGCCTGATTCTGGCCTTTGTGGGCGCGGTGCAGCTCACCCAGTTTGGCGCGCAGATTTACGTTGCGGGCCTTGTGGGCATTGGCATGCTGCGGGTCATGGGGGCTATTATGGTGGGCGTGGTCATGGCTGGCCGGGTAGGCGCCGCCTATGCCGCCCTCATCGGCACCATGCAGGTCAACGAAGAGGTGGACGCCCTCTCCACCCTCGGCATTTCTCCCCACGACTTTCTTGTGCTGCCGCGCGTGCTGGCCCTTATGGCCATGATCCCCCTGCTGACCCTGTATGCCGACCTCATGGGCATTATCGGCGGTTTTCTGGTGGGCACCACCATGCTGCGGCTGAACCCCATGGAATACATCAACGCCACCATCCAGATGGTGCCCTTCAAGCATCTGATCATCGGCCTTGTGTACGGCACGGTTTTTGGGGCCATTGTGGCCGTGGCCGGGTGCTATCAGGGCATACGCTGCGGGCGCAGCGCACAGGCTGTGGGCCAGGCCACCACCACGGCGGTGGTGCAGGCCATTGTGGGCATTATTGTGGCTACCGCCATCATCACCGTTATCTGCAACGTGCTGGATGTGTAACATGCCTGACGCCCAGCCCTCCATCCTCCTGCCCAACACGGACGCGGCCAGCGCTGCTCCGACCTGCCCGGCCCCTGCCGTGCCGGATGAAGACGTGCGCATCAGGGTGCGCGATCTTACGGTGGCCTTCGGCTCCTTTGTGCTCATGCGCAACGTGTCGTTTGACGTGCGCGTGGGCGATATTTTCATGGTCATGGGCGGTTCCGGCTGCGGCAAAAGTACACTCTTGCGCGTGCTCATGGGCCTCAAGGAGCCGCAGCAAGGGCAGGTTTGCTATAATGGCGAGGATTTCTGGGCGGGCACGGAAGAAAGCCGCAGCCGCATCATGCGCAACACGGGCGTGCTCTTTCAGGGCGGCGCGCTGTGGAGCTCCATGACCTTGGCGGAAAACGTGGGTCTGCCCTTGCAGCAGTACACAGACCTCACCGATGATGAAATCAGGGAGCAGGCCTCGCTCAAGCTGGCCCTTGCGGGTCTGGCCGGATTTGAGGATTATTACCCCTCGGAGATCAGCGGCGGCATGCGCAAACGCGCGGGGCTTGCCCGGGCGCTGGCGCTTGATCCGCAGATTCTCTTTCTGGACGAACCATCCGCAGGGCTTGACCCTGTCAGCTCCCGGCTGCTGGACGACCTGATACTGGAGCTGCGCGACAGCCTGGGCACAACTTTTGTTATTGTTTCTCATGAGTTGCCGAGTATTTTTACCATAGCCAGAAACAGCATCTTTCTGGATGCGCAGAGCAGAACGGTCACTGCCAGCGGTAATCCCAGCGAGTTGGTGAAAGATCCCAATACAGACCAAAGCGCACAGCTCTTTCTGACCAGAGGCGGCATGCGCGAGCAGAATGAGGACGCAGGCGAAAAAGCCCCAACGGCAACTTCGCACGCTGCAACTTCGCACAAGGAACAATCCCGATGAACTCGCAGTCATACAAAACAACTGTCGGCGCTTTTGTGCTGGGGGGCCTGGCCCTGCTGGTGCTGGGCCTCATGCTGCTCGGCGGGGGCCGCCTTTTCAGCAATGATCTTGAATACGTGATGTACTTTGATGGCTCGGTCAGCGGGCTTTCCACGGGTGCGCCGGTTGTGTTCAGAGGCGTGCCCATGGGCAGCGTCACGCGCATCAATCTGGTTGCCAATGCGCGCGATTCCAACGTGACCATCCCCGTCTATATTCGCATTGACGAACGCAGCTTTGTACGCGCCAGCGGCGCTGCCGCACCCTCCGAGTCTTTCCAGCAGGAAATCATACGCCGCATGGTGCAGCGCGGCCTGCGCGGGCGGCTGCAACTGCAAAGCCTCATTACCGGGCAATACCGCGTGGAGCTTGATTTTTATCCCGCCACGGCGGCCAACTTCCGCTCCGCTACGCCGGATATGGAAATCCCCACCATTCCCTCGCCCATTGATACGCTGCAAAGCACGCTCTCGCAGATGCCGCTGGAGCAGATGGTAAATTCTTTCAGCGCGGTGCTGCAAAACCTTGCCCTCGGCCTCAGCGACGACAAGCTGGGCAAGGCGCTCACGGCGTTCACCAACACCTTTCAGGAAGCCCACGGCATCTTGCACGAGGGCTCCATGCGCACCAATACGGAGCAGGTTCTCAAAAGCCTGAGCACGGCCAGCGCCTCTGTTGAAAAGGAACTGCCAGCCACGCTGGTTTCCTTCCGCGAAGCCATGCAGAGCATGGCGGTTGCGGCAGATCAGTTGCGCGTGGTCACAGCTTCGGCCCAGGGCATTCTGGGGCGTGATTCGCCCACCATGAACGACCTGCGCCGCCTCCTCAAAGAGAGCACCGATACCATGCGCTCCATGCGCGCCCTGGCCGAAATGCTTGAACGTAATCCCGAAGCTCTGCTGCGGGGCAAGCAAGGAACACGCTGATGCAACGCAAAATCCTTCTTCTTTCGCTGGTGCTGCTCACACTTTTGAGCGGCTGCGCACGCAGCACCCCCACGCGCTATTATCTGCTTGAAAGCGCCCTTGAGCCAGTCAAGGCCGACACGCTGCCCAGCAAAAACCTGCGTGTGGCGCAGGTTACCGTGCCGGATTACCTTGACCGCAACAGCATAGTCAGCCGTGTGAACGGCGAAACAGAACTTGTGGTTTCGCAATTCCACGCCTGGGCGGAGCCCGTGGGGCATGGCGTGCGCCGCGTGGTGCAGGAAGTGCTGACCCCGCCCTTGCTGGCCGTGGGCCTGAACGTGCTTGCGCCGGGCGACGACACCCGCGCCGACTATGTGCTGCTTGTGGATCTGCAGAGGCTAGACGGCAATTTCGACTCCAAGGCCGTGCTTGAAGCGCGCTGGACACTGAAAAACCGCCACGACGACGTCATCGCCCGGGGCATCTATGCCGATGCAGAACCAGTGGCGGGCAAAACCTATGATGTGCTCACCGCGGCAGAAAGCCGCATGGTGCGCCGCATGGGCGAACATCTGGCCGCCCGCCTGCCCGTGCTCACACGGGGCAAGTCATGAACTGGGCCGACGAAACCGCCGATCCATCTCAGGTACACAGGCGCAACGTCATCCTGCTTGTGGATGACGCGCCTGAAAACCTGCGCATTCTCAGTGAATGCCTGCGCGACAAATACACAATCATGTTTGCCAAAAACGGCACGGATGCTTTGCGTCTGGCCCTGCGACAACCCCCGCCAGACCTGATCCTGCTTGACGTCATCATGCCCGGCATGGACGGTTACGAGGTCTGCAAGCGCCTGCGCAGCGATGCGCAAACCCGCGACATCCCGGTGATGTTCATTACGGCGCAGAATGAAGAAACTGACGAGGCCAAGGGCCTCTCGCTGGGCGCGCAGGATTACATAACCAAACCTTTCCGCTCCTCGCTGGTGCGCAACCGTGTCGCCAACCAGCTCAAGTTCAAGCTCTACCGCGATCACCTGAACGACCTGGTGCTCGCCCGCATACGCCAGCTTGCCCTTACGCAGGAAGCCACCATTCACGCCATGGCAAGCCTTGCGGAATGGCGCGATACGGAAACCGGCGCGCACATCAAACGCACGCAGAACTACGTGAAGGCCCTGGCCGTCTATATTTCGCAACTGCCCGAGTACAGGGACGAGCTGGACGCCGATGCCATTTCGTGGCTCTACCTTTCTGCGCCGCTGCACGATGTGGGCAAGGTCGCCATTGCAGACACTGTGCTGCACAAGCCCGGCCCCCTCACCGATGAGGAATATGAGGCCATGAAGGAACACACCACGCTGGGGCGCGCGGTGCTGGCCTCGGCTGACAAGTTTCTGGGGGAAAATTCCTTTCTGCGCATCGCCAGCGATATTGCCTACTGCCACCACGAACGTTGGGACGGCAAGGGCTACCCGCGCGGGATTGCTGGCAAGGACATTCCGCTCTCCGCCCGCCTTATGAGCGTGGCCGACGTGTACGACGCCCTGCGCAGCAAGCGCGTCTATAAACCCGCCATGCCGCACGAAACAGCCATGCGCATTATTGTGGAAGGACGCGGAACCCAGTTTGACCCCGAAGTGGTGGACGCCTTTTTGGCCATGCAGGAGCAGTTCCGCAGCATCGCCGCGAAATATTCAGACATGTAAGACACGAGCGACCCGCCTAAAATGCACTTTGCACAGGCCGACCTTGCCTGACGCCGCCATTGCCTCCCATTGCCTCCCCTCGCCTTGCCTCGCCTTGCCCGGCCCCTGTCCAAGCGCGGCATAGTCAGCGCAAAAAACAGAAAAGCCCGGCAGCAGAAGCCACCGGGCCGAAAAGTCGCGCACAAAAAATTTACTGTTTTACCATCACCTTGGCGGGGCGGAGCAAGCGCTCGCCCAGCTTGAAACCCCGTTGCAGCACACGCGCCACAGAGTTGGGGGCAAAATCCGGGCGGTCTTCAAACCCCACGGCCTCATGCACGTTGGGGTCAAATTCTTCGCCTTCCTCGCCCAGGGGCTTGAGACCGTGCTTCTCCACCGCATCAAGCAACAGCTTGTGGGTCATGGCCACGCCCTGCAACATGTCCTTGCAGGCTTCGCTCTTGCTGCCGTAACGCAGGGCCAGATCAAGGTTGTCGAGCGTGGGCAGCAGATCGCCCAAGACCTTTTCAGCCGCGTAGCGCATCTGCTCTTCATGCTCGCGCGTGAGGCGCTTCTTGAAATTGTCCATTTCTGCGGCATTGCGCAGGCGCATTTCTGTCAGCTCCGCCTTGCAGCGTTCTTCAAGGCTTTCGGCTGAAGCCGCCTTGTCTGCCGGGGCAGTATCAGATTCCTGCGCAGAATCGGCAGCGGGATTCTTGCCCGCATTTTGACCGAACAGAATACCGTCTTCTTCAAGAAAACCATCTTCCGGTCTTTCGGGCTGGCATTCTGCCCGGTTATCCGCATGGCCGCCCTGCTGACTGCCCTGCTGTCCGAATGAGTGGTTCATTTTATGACGCTGCATGCTTCCTCCTGAGTCGACCCCGGCGGGGTCACGATGCTTCCCGTTAAGTAAGTATGCTTGTCCACCCTGTCAAGACGCTGCCGTAACTGCAAAAAGTTTTGCTCCGCCCTCCACGGCTCCAGCACTTGCGCCAGTTGACAGGCATCTGCGCCTCGACATTCTGCGGCGGCTTCTGTATATTGCGCGAACCAGAAGAGGAACAGCACTATGACATGCCGAATTTTGACGCTGCAACATGAACAGGAATGGCCCGCGCTGGCCCAGTGGCTGCAAGGGCGGCACAACCCCGGCAACGGGGTGGAAAGCGCCGTAACCGACATTATCAACGCTGTGCGCCAAAAGGGCGACGATGCCCTTGTGGAGTACACGCGCAATTTTGACTGCCCTGACTTTGCCCCGCCCCTGCGCGTGAGCGAACAGGAAATCGCCAAGGCGGCAGCCTCCGTCACCATCGAAAGCCGCGAAATCATCGGCGAGGCTGCGGCCAATATACGTTCTTTCCATGAAGCGCAGGTTGAGAAATCGTGGTTTCTCACCCGCCCGGACGGCAGCATTCTCGGCCAGCAGGTTACATCTGTTGACGCGGGCGGCCTGTATGTTCCCGGCGGTCAGGGCGGCAATACGCCCCTTGTTTCCAGCCTGCTCATGAGCGCCATACCCGCCCAGGTGGCTGGCGTGCCGCGTCTGGCCGTATTTACGCCGCCCCGCAAAGACGGCACGGTAAATCCGCACATTCTTGCCGCCGCACATCTGCTTGATATTGATGAAGTCTACCGCGTTGGCGGGGCATGGTCCATTGCGGCCATGGCCTACGGTACGCAAACCATTCAGCCTGTGGATGTTATTGCCGGGCCGGGCAATATTTTTGTCACCACTGCCAAGCGCTTTGTGCAGGGCACTGTGGGCATTGATATGATTGCCGGGCCGAGCGAAGTGCTCGTGCTGGCCGATTCTTCCGCCAACCCTGTATGGCTTGCTGCGGATATGCTCTCGCAGGCGGAACACGATGCCCTGGCCTCGGCCATCTGCATCACTGACGATGCCCGTCTGGCCGATGCCCTCCAGCAGGAGCTGAAAAAGCAGTGCGCCGCCCTGCCCAGAGCCACCACCGCCGCCCGCGCGCTGGAAGACTGGAGCGCCATTGTGGTTACGCCCAATCTTTCCGTAGCTGTGGCGGTTGCCAACATGGTGGCCCCGGAGCACCTTGAGCTGTGCACCCGCGACCCCTGGGCCGTATTGCCCTTTATTCGCCATGCCGGTGCCGTATTCATGGGCCAGCACAGCCCAGAACCCGTGGGCGACTATTTTGCCGGGCCCAACCATGTGTTGCCCACACTGGGAACGGCGCGTTTTTCATCGGCTCTTTCGGTGCAGACCTTCTGCAAAAAGACCAGCATCGTGGCCGCTTCTTCAACCTTTTTACAGCAGAACATGCAGTCCATAGCCGCCCTTGCCCGGCTGGAAGGCCTGGAAGCCCACGCCCGCTCCGTTGAAGCGCGCGGGAAGAAATAGCAAGAGCCAGAGGAATCAGGAGCCATCATGAAAGTCGTGGTAAAAACAGAGATCAGCGCCTATCCCCTTCTTTCTCGCGGGAAAGTGCGCGACATCTATGATGTGGACGAAAAAACACTGCTCATTGTCACCACTGACCGCATGTCGGCCTTTGACGTGATCATGAACGAACCCATCCCCTACAAGGGCGTGATTCTTAACCAGATCACCCTTTTCTGGATGGAAAAGTTCAAGGATATCATCCCCAATCACTTGATTGAAAGCGATGTGAACCGCTTCCCCGCCGCTCTGGCCCCCTGGAAGGACGAGCTTGAAGGCCGCGCCGTCATCGTGCGCAAGGCCAAGCCCCTGCCCGTGGAATGCATTGTGCGCGGCTACATCACCGGCTCCGGCTGGAAGGATTACAAGGCTACCGGCACCCTGTGCGGCTACAAGCTGCCCGCCAACCTGCGCGAATCCGACAAGCTGGAACCTGCGCTGTTTACGCCCTCCACCAAGGCCGAACTGGGCCAGCACGATGAAAACATCAGCGTGGCTCAGGCTGCGGACCTGCTCGGCGCGGAAACCGCCGCCCAGGTCGAACGCACCACGCTTGCCATCTACGAGGCCGGGCGCACCTATGCCGCCGGGCGCGGCATCATCGTGGCCGACACCAAGTTTGAATTCGGCTTTATTGACGGCAAACTGCACCTCATTGATGAAGTGCTCACGCCAGATTCTTCCCGCTTCTGGCCCGCTGACC
Source organism: Pseudomonadota bacterium (assembly GCA_023419375.1). GTDB lineage: Bacteria > Desulfobacterota > Desulfovibrionia > Desulfovibrionales > Desulfovibrionaceae > Desulfovibrio. The sequence continues at coordinate 4,724 of JAEZYD010000011.1, read as the reverse complement.
AGTATCAGCCCGGTCAGGGCCAGCCCAGCTTTGACAAGCAGTACCTGCGCGACTGGCTGGAAAAGCAGCCCTGGAACAAGCAGCCCCCGCCGCCCGCCCTGCCGGAAGAAATCATCAAGGCCACGGCGAACCGCTACCAGGAAGCTTACGACATCCTTACAAAGTAAAAAATTTGAGCGCGTCCGGTACAACAGTGCTGGGCGCGCCTTTGGCGTGGGAGGCTAGGCACTTTTTTCACAAAAGCGCCGGGCTGCACCATCGACCTGCCGTCCACTGTCCGACAGCGCCGCGTATATTGTGCGGCTTTTTTGGCCCAAGCGCCCGCTGCCGCTGTTCTGATACACTTTAGTGCCGATGCGTTCGGCTTGCATTGTTTTTTAGGAGGATCCATGCTGCTGCAAGGAAAGAAAGCTCTTATACTGGGTTTGGCCAATAATAGAAGTATCGCGTACGGCATTGCCAATGCCCTCAAGGAACAGGGCGCCCGTCTGGCGTTCAACTATGTGGGCGATGCCATCAAAAAACGCGTTGACCCCCTGAGCGAAGAGCTTGGCGGTGAATTCACCTTCCAGTGCGATGTGTGCGATGACGCGCAGATTCAGGCCGCCGCCGATCTGGTCAAAGAGAAGTGGGGCGACCTGGACATTCTTGTGCACTCCGTGGCCTTTGCCAATCGCGAAGACCTGGGTGGCCGCTTTGTGGACACCTCCCGCGAGGGCTTCCGCCTTGCCATGGACGTTTCCGCCTACTCGCTCACCGGCGTCTGTCGCGCATTTGAACCCCTGCTGCACGAGGGTTCTTCCATCATGACCATGACCTATCACGGTTCCACCAAGGTCATACCCGGCTACAACGTCATGGGCGTGGCCAAGGCCGCTCTTGAGGCCTCCGTGCGCTACCTTGCCTGCGACTTCGGCACCAAGGGCATCCGCGTCAACGCCATCAGCGCTGGCCCCATCAAGACCCTCGCCGCTTCAGCTGTCTCCAGCATGAAGGATCTGTGCAACATTGTTGACCGCAACGCCCCGCTGCACCGCAACGTCACCACCGGCGACGTGGGCGGCACGGCCCTGTACCTCGCCTCTGACCTTGCCCACGCTGTGACGGGCCAGGTCATCTATGTGGACAGCGGCTTCAGCACCATAGGCGTCATGGGCTAACCCCCTGCAGGCCAACCACAACAGAACGCGCGCTTGCGCAATGGCGCGGCCTCAGCAGCCTGATGCCGTCAGAAGGATCAGATCATGGACATCCTGACACTCAACGCTGTAGGCATTACCGTTATGGCGATGTTTGGCCTGTGGGCTTTTTATCGCGCCGCGCAGATCACCAAGAAAAAGCGCAAAGATGACGAGACCAAGAACAAGGACCACAAGGACGATTAGCCCAGGCTGATCGGCGTAGCCCTGTTGATATACCACACAAGGCCCACCCGGTATTCCGGGTGGGCCTTTGCTCTTGGAGGCGATGGGGGACTGTGCTCTTTGTTCTGTGCTCTGTGTTCTGTGCTCTGTACTCTTTGCTCTGGGGGCTTTGCGCTGGGGCTTCGTCAGAACAGACGCCGTGCGGCGACATCGGAAAGGGGGCACTGCAGGGGCGGTTGCAGCCCCTTGCGGCAACTTTTTTTGCAACAAACTGCCCTGATTCAATTTTTTCTCTTGCAATTCCTGAATGCCTGCTATATAGGTATTCGGCTTTGAGCGGTGCACAACACCGAATGGAGAGGTGTCCGAGCTGGTCTAAGGAGCACGATTGGAAATCGTGTGTACGTTAACAGCGTACCGGGAGTTCGAATCTCCCCCTCTCCGCCAGCAGAATCTAAGTGTCTTAATTTCCATAAGTCACTTGAAATAAAAGCGTTCATGCTTCCAATTGTTACACAAACGTGTCACATTTAGGAGTATGAACGCTTTGTGTTTACATACCCATATTCAACGGCGTGGAACTTCCGGCATATACTACATCCGGCGAAGGATACCGAATGACCTCCTTCCATTCTTTGCGCCTAAGAAAGAAATCACCCGAAGCTTAAAGACCAAAGACCCCAAGGAAGCCAAAGAGCGCGGAAGGCTGGAAGCGATAAAGATCGACCAGCAGTTTGCCGCCACCTACCGCACCTTGGAGCAAGGGCAAGCGCACAAAGCGCCTTCTGAAGCTGCGCCGGAATCCGGCACACCACAACCCACCACGCCGCCCCAGGCTCCATTGACTCCGCTTGAAATAGAGCGGCTGGCCCTGCTGCATCTGCACACAGCCCTTGCCGAAGACGAAGACGCCAGAGACAACCCCAAGCACCCAGACGCCCTAGCTGAAGAGCAGCAGGAGGCACAGGAGCTTGCTACGCAGTTTGGCATAAAGCAAACGGTTTCCCGCTTCGGCCTGACTGCAAAGGACGCTGAGGCAAAACGAGGGCAAGCCGAGCTGTTCTTGCAAGCCGCCCCGCTCTTCCTCGCCAGCAACGATTTTTCGCCAGTGGAACGCACCGTTGACGCCTTGCTAGATGCAGAAGGCATTGACTTGGATAAAGCCGCCCCGGCCTACCGTAAGCTTTGCCGTGCCGTTTTTATGGCAGAATGCAAGGCACAAGAGGCTATCCTAAAGCGCATGGACGGGGAATGGGTCGCAACCCCAGCAGCCCAGGCCGCAAGAGCAGCCCAAAGCAGCTACCAGAATTTTACGCCCTCCCCTGCCCCCATATCTATTTGTGCAACACCAGAGCAAACCACAGATAACCCATTAGCCACCCCCGGCCCAGACAATCCGCTCTTCTCAGAGGTCTGGAAGCGCTACCTCAAAGAACGCGCACCAGCCCATAAAACAGAAATGGATTTTGCCGCATCGGTACGCCGCTTCATTGAAGTCAACGGTGATATACCGATCAAATCCATAACAAAAGCTCACATTAGAACTTTCAAAGATGTGATGCTGAAGCTTCCAACTATACGCGAACTGCCTAAAGCTATCCGCACACTACCTGCGCTACGCCTTATTGCCACTATGGAAAAGCAATACAAAGGCGAGAGCTACCCCACATTAAGCACAAAAACAGTTAATGAAAAACTACTTGCTACAATCAAAATAATAATTTCATACGCCGTTGCTAATGGATATATCGACAACAACCCCGCTAGTGGAATGCGCGTCATAAACAATAGGGACAATATGAGCGGCCCTGAACGCTTACCCTATGACATGGACGATTTTAACACCATCCTGCACTCCCCTCTTTTTGTCGGTGCTGTCGATAGAAGAAGCATGGGAATCCTGAAGCAAGACAAAAGACACGATTACCAATGGTTGACTTTGCTTGCCATGTTTACAGGAGCGAGGCTTGAAGAAATAGGCCAGTTGGATGCAAATGATATTTACAATGATAATGGTATCTGGTGCATTCATATACACGCAGACCTAGAGACAAACAGGCGAGTAAAGAATAGAGGCTCAATAAGAAAAATCCCCGTTCACCCAAAGCTTATCGAATTGGGCTTTATTGACTTTGTGCAATCACTCCCGCCAGAGGGCAAGCTACTGCGTACAATAACTTCTCGCACAGATCATAGAACAAGCACTTTCTCAAAGTGGTGGGGAAGATTCACTAAAGAAATTGGTGTTCACTCTAAACAAAAGACCTTCCATTCCTTCCGGCATACATTCAAGCGAACCATGCGGGACGTTGGAGCAATCGCAGAGCATGTAAACGCTATTCAAGGGCATTCTGATGGTGGCTCAACATCTGGGCAATATGGGCGGGATAAAGACGGCATGCAGTACAACATGACCACCCTTTTAGGAACTATGGAGAAACTGAAGTTTGAAGGTGTTGAGATGGATTTTCTGAAGAGCTGCGTTGCAAGAAAGGCAATATGATCTAGTCGCCTTTACGAATCCTGTACTTCATAAAAACCAGAAGAGGAGCAACGCCAATGAAAATCCTATGCCTTGTTTTGGCTCTGCTTCTTGCCTATACTTCAGTAGCCTATTGCGATAGCCAGGATGAGGACAAAAGGTCTTATGTTGAAAGATTCAGGGAAATTGAAGCTGCTCATTTGCAACGGTTCTTAGATAACCAAAAGAAGAAAAAGGAAGCGGAAACGCCCCCTAGTAAACGCGCTGCCGAAGCAAAGAGAAAACAAGAGGAAGCCCAGCGGATTCAAGATGCTGTTGATGAACAGTTAAGCAGCAACATGAAAGAACGGCTGAATTACACAGAGCAGATAGTTAATAACCTTATATATTAATTATAATTAACTTACTGAGTTACAGATGAAAAGAAAAGTAGGACAAAAAAATACCTTATCTGCAAGCAATGATGGCTTTGCTAGAGGAAACTTCATTTGCAATGTAATTCTCGTTGTCATTGCTATAATTAGCTGCTTTACTTATATTTCTGGAAATATAATCTCATTATATAATTTTTATGAAACAAAAAATCAAAATGAAATACTAAATTCTAGTGATTTATTTATTCCAAGCATTGTCTATCTAGGGACAGTAGATATTGAAGGAACAAACTACATTTCATTATTCACCCATGAGCATAAAACAAATTTAAAAATTGGTGAAAAGAAAGAACCAATAAAAAACAAATTTACTCTCTAAGAAGTGGGTTCGGAAAACTGGACCGTGAGCTAAGGTGGACGTAAGAAGTCAAAGGAGGCTTTTTATGTCCAAATCGAGAAGGAAGTTCACTGCCGAATTCAAGACCCGCGTCGCCCTTGATGCCC
>JAEZYD010000007.1 GCA_023419375.1 Pseudomonadota bacterium | reverse complement strand
CGCAGTCTTCACATCGGTATTTATGGCAGCGAACCAACAGGCGTGATGGTCGTCCATGAATGGAAATATTGCGGATTGCCCGCCAGAATGAGTCCTTGACGCGCAGCTTCTCGCCACCACAGTGCGGACAAGCGTTCTTGCCTGTCCATCTGGCCTCAAATACAGGCGGAACATGGCTGACCACTTTTTCGATTGCAAAATCCCGCAAGCCAATTAACAATCTCTCCACAGGGCTTTCTCTTCTTTTCTTTGGTCGGAAAACAAAGGCTGCCCTGGTGGGCATACCGGCTTTGCTTGGTATGCCCATTTTTTTGTCGAGGCGCTATGCCCCCGTCTTTGAGTAAGACCCATCTTTGTGTGGTTGCGCCCCTCGCAATATCCGTCTACTTTGGCCCGGTCTCGCCAGAGACTCAAAAAGGCGGATACTCCTCACGGCGTTGGTTCGCCGTGCTGGGGCCGTGGTGCGACACTCCCGGCGTCGCATCGGTGGGGGCGTTCCCGCGCCCCCGCCATATCTCAACAATCCCTATGCAATTTTCAAATAGCGCAAGCTAAACCGCGTAGCTAACGGCGATGGCCTGAACAGCTTCCGGCGTGGTTGCCGCGCCTACTGCGGCCAGCAACTCGTCGCGGCGTGTCGCGTGGGTCTGTATGACATACGCGAGGCCCTCCGCATCCTCCGCCGCAAAGGCGGCTGCGCCGATGGTGACATCCTGCGCTGTAGGGTTAGCCGTGGGCATGGTTAGGGACGCGGCCACGGCTGCATCGTAGCCAGCCGCTATCTCTGCCGTCTTTGTGGCCTTGGCCTCCTCCAGCAGCTCAGCGGCTGTTTTTGCCGGACGCTCGGTCAGCGCGCCACCCGGCAAGGGGCCGGGCTTGGTCATGTGGCGCGCGGGATTGGCGTTGGTGTCATCCGGCAACCAGTAGTCGGTCGCGTCCTGTGTCAGGGCCGCATCAAAAATCGGCTCCCTGCGCTCGCGATGGTCTTCGACCAATACCCACTTGCCGTTAATATTTTTCGGCCATTGTTTGGGCCATGGCAATGGAGGCAAAGGCTCATATAAGCTGTTGCCGGGCTGGTATGCCGAGGCCCATTTGCCACGCATCGGCGGGCGTAAACAGGTCGCTGTCTATGCTGTAGCGTGTCCAATCCTTGTGGGTATGGCCGTCAATGGTAATGCTTATGCGGCTGTCACCACTATAATTACTTGGCATACACAAGCATCTCCTGCCCCTTGGCAATAAAATTAGGGTTGCGCACCTGGGGGTTAATACGCACCAGCTCACGCGCGCGGGTGTGGTCTCCGTAAAGTCGGAAGGCCAGCAAGCGCGGGTTACACGGTGCCGTGACTGTGTGCGTTACGAGCGGCGGGCGGGCATTAAGCGCGGCCTCGCCCAACTGCTGGATACCCTGCGCCGCGTCCCGCAGCCCCTCGGCGGCATCGTGCCAGCGGGTTTGCGGCAGGCTGGCGCGCACATATGTGAGGCAATCCTGAACGCGGGCGCGGGTGTTGCCCGTAAGGGCCTCCACCTCGCCGGGTGTCATGGTGGGGTTGACCACCTCGGCTTCCAGCGTGTCTGCCGTGGCGCTGGCGATGGTGTTGGTCTGCGCAAGCATGGCGTAGGTGACGGCTTGAGCGCGGGCAGTCTGACGGCTGGCCGGGGCATCTGTAGCTGTGGCGCTGACGCTTGGCGCGGCCTCGCGCACGGCGAAAGATTCCCCATTGGCAGACGATTGCGGGCCACTTACCCACGAGGCCCCGTAAGCACTGCTGCCGACTGCGTATGTGCTCTCCGGCTCGTCAGAGGACAGACTGACACGCGGAAAAACGCCAGACAGCGCGGACAGCCCGGCAAAGGTGCTTAATCCGCTAACCGTGCTGGCGGCGCTGAACTGACAGGCAAGCAAATCAGTCGCAAAGCCCACGGGATAATCAATGTAGGACAGGGCCGAGCGCACCACGGCCCCGGTGCCATCGTACACATCAAGTATTGCGCGCAACTCCGTCAGCACCGCGCCCTGCACATAGGCTGCCGCCTGCTGTAGTGGCGCCAGCGTTTCGGCTAGTGCTGCTTGCGCCTGTGCCATTGACTTCGACAGGCCGGACAGCATGGACGATTTAGCCGTGGCTGCAAGGCCGCGCATGGACTTGGCATCAAAAAAAGGGTTGTCGAGCGAGGCTTCCACAAACTCGAAATCTACGGCGGCGTAGTCGCGCTTCTCGGCCTCATGCTCGATACTCCACGAGCGCACACAAACTTGCTGCGTACCAAACAGCGGATGTACCAGCTCACCTTTGCCAGATTCTTCAAACGCTTTGACTAAGGCTGTGGCCTCGGCAATGTAATTGCGCTGCCAGAAGATAGCCTTGACGGCCACACCACGCGGGCGGCGGCCCAAGTCCTCGACCTCCGCGCCTGAACGATAAGGGTACTCATGGACTACCAGTGCCTTTTCGCCCCGGTCGCTGATGCCCACGACATGGAATTTTACGCCCCGGAAAGAGGCGTCCAGCATGGTTGCCCACGGGCTGGCGAGATCATTGAGTATGGATATGACGGACATGGCTCATTACCCCACTAATGCCGGGAGCTTTCGCGCAACTGGCGTTGCTCAACAGCGGCTGCGACCTTATCACCATCAAGCTCGACATTGAGCTGGATGTGGGCCGGGTTGTTGGTTGCCTTGTAGAAGGCCAGCAACATCAACACAGACGGCGGGCGGCTATCGTCAGAAGGTGACAGGATTTTATGCAGCATTTCCTCGCTAACGCCGTGGGCGTTTCCACCCGTCAGCTTGATGCCACTGGCCCGCGCTATGGCATTAAGTTTGTCCGGCAGTGCCTTGCGTCCCTCTCCCTCGGGCGCGCCAGCAATGCCGCGCATTGCCGCCTTGATGGCGGGCAATGCTCCGGCAAGCTGTGCAATATCTTCTATGAGGGAGAGTTGGCGCATGGTGTGGCCTCTACTTGCCCATTGCCGCCAAAGCGGCCCGGATGTTTTCATAGGTCATGCGCAACGCTTCAAGGCGGGCCTTGTTTCCCCATCCAGCCCGGAAAGCATGCGTTTCCCAAAAACGCGCAGAAACGGGATTGCACTTGTCAGCATGCGGGAGGATGCATTCAAGGATGTAAGCCGCTAATGCGTCCTCAAAAATCAGGCTGCCAAAGGGGTGACTGCTGGCCCCGTCTGGCAGGAGAGCTAGTTCAGGGGGACAGGGGTAATTCATTGGTTGCCTCCGCTTGTCCAAAATTTGGTTTGGTCTGGACGTTGACCCTTAACGCGGCGGGCTGTTAGTTTCATTTTGCGTGTGATTCTTAACCGCCCGCAAGACCAACTTGCAAGAATATCTTTGTGATGTCAACGCAAAAACTTGGTTGTAGCTTTAGATTTTCTTTAATTCAAAGCAAAAACTTGAATTATTTAGCAAAATCTTAAAAGCGGCGGTTGTAACATAAGTTGTAGGTTTAAAGATGAAAGATACAACCACCCAAGCTATACTTGCACGACTTCTTGAAGCCACAGGGGCAACGTCAGAGGCTGCCTTGTCAGGGCCGCTGGGTGTCTCCTCGCAAGCCATCTATGACGCTCGTAGGCGGGGAAAAATTCCAGATTCATGGATAAAAATTATTGCTGAAAAGTTTGATGTTTCAGCAGACTGGCTCTTTTTTGGAAGGGGAGAAAAGTCCGCAGAGAGGGCAGAGAACGCGACAAGCCTTTCTAAAAGTGCCTGCGATGTGGACTTAATTATGGTTCCAATGGTTGAAGCGCGCTTGTCGGCGGGTACTGGTAGCCTGCAAGTGGATGGAGATATTGAGCGAAGCTATGCCTTCCGCTCTGACTTTCTGCACCGCAAAGGCAATCCCGACACAATGGTAATGATGCGGGTTGAAGGCGATAGCATGCAGCCAGAAATTTTAAACAATGACGTTGTATTGCTAGACCAAAGCAAGAAAGAAATTCGTACAGGGCGACTTTTTGCGGTGGGTTTTGAGGATGCTATTTATCTTAAAAGAATCGACATGCTCCCCGGCAAGTTTGTTCTTAAGAGCGTAAACCCTGACTATCCTCCCGTAGAGCTTGATATACGCGGACAAAATGGAGATGCCTTCCGTGTGATCGGCCAAGTAATATGGGCAGGACGCGAGTATTAACTCTCGCTTCGCTTCTGACGATATTTCCCATATAATTAAGTGCCAATAAGAGCGCAAAAAACGCGCAGAACTTGCCAACTTTGGCGAAGTTTTGCGCGTTTTTGTTTTGGCCCTGTCGCAACCGTAAAGCCATTGTCCCACGCGGTCGCGCGCGGAAAAATGTTCCCTCTCTCACAGTGCCAATATTATCGCTACCCTAGTGAATAATTCTGCTTTGACTGTCATGCAAAAAGCGCGACGCGCGGTTGGCACAATTTGCACGCATGTTGGCGCACAGGGCCTGTTTTGACTGCCCCTTTAAGGAGGCTTGCCTGACTCTGGCCTTTTTTTCAGGCACCCCAAAATGGTATGCTCCATCAGGCAGACAAAGCAAAAAAGCCCCACCAGGCTGCAATCTTTTTCAAAAAATCAGTGATGGGCAAAGAAAACGGGCGTACGGATTGAAGAGTATATATCTTTCTACAACTCCGAACGCGTTCAGAAAAAGCTCGGCCAGTTTTCCCCGGCAGAATACCGGGAAAAACTGGCCGTTTAATCATCGCCACTGGAATTTTTAACTGTCTCTCTGACGGAGTGCAGACTAATAACAGCGGAAATTGATTGGCATAAGGCGCAGTTATTCGCCAATTCCCTCGTAAAGCGCAGAGGAAAGGTAGCGTTCGCCTGCATCCGGCAGAATGACCACAATGGTCTTGCCCTCAAATTCCGGCAAAGTGGAAAGCCGCGCTGCCGCCGCCGCTGCCGCGCCGGAGGAAATGCCCGCAAGAATGCCCTCTTCCTTGGCCAGACGGCGGGCGAATTCAATGGCTTCCTCGTTGCCCACCTGCTCCACCCTGTCCAGAAGGCTGACATCCAGAGTGTCAGGAATAAAGCCTGCCCCAATGCCCTGAATTTTGTGCGGGCCGGGTTTCAGAGGTTGCCCTGCAAGATGTTGGGTAATAATGGGGCTGGTTTGTGACTCCACCGCCACCGCTGTAATGTGCTTGCCCCGTGTTTTTTTGATGTAGCGGGCAATACCGGTAATGGTGCCGCCGGTGCCCACGTTAGCCACCACGGCGTCCACCTGCCCATCCGTGTCGTCCCAAATTTCTGGACCGGTGGTTTTTTCATGAATAGCCGGGTTTGCCGGGTTCTTGAACTGCTGCGGCATAAAGAACGCGCCGGGCTGACTGTTTACAATTTCCTCGGCCTTTCTGATGGCCCCGGGCATGCCTTCGGCGCCAGGGGTGAGCACCAGCTTGGCACCCAGCATGGCCACCACGCGGCGGCGTTCCAGGCTCATGGTTTCGGGCATGGTGAGCGTAAGTTCATACCCCTTTGCGGCGGCCACGTAGGCCAGCGCAATGCCAGTGTTGCCGCTGGTGGGTTCCACAATGCCCACACCGGGGCGCAGCAGGCCGCGTTGTTCGGCATCGGCGATCATGGCCGCGCCAATGCGGCACTTTACCGAATAGGAAGGGTTGCGCCCTTCTATTTTGGCCAGCACGGTGGCCTTGGGGCCTACCACACGGTTGAGGCGAATGAGGGGGGTGTTGCCGATGGATTCGGGATTATTCTGGTAAATTCTGGACATACGCTTTCTCCTTGCCCGCGCGTAGCGGATTAGTTCTGGTGCGCCAGAGCTTGTGTAAGATCGTTCCAAATATCTTCCGGGGCTTCAAGCCCCACGGACAACCGCACAAGGTTGTCGGAAATGCCTCGAAGCTCGCGTTCCTGCGGCGGCATGGCGGCATGGGACATGGTGGCCGGGTGGCTGACAATGCTTTCCACCCCGCCAAGGCTCACGCCCACCAGGGGTAGCCGCGCCCCGCTCAGGAACGCGTCGGTACAGTTTTTATTCTCCAGTTCAAAGGAGAGCACCGCGCCCGGCCCGGAAGCCTGGCGTGCGTGTATTTCTTTGCCGGGGTGTTCCTTCAAACCGGGATAAAAAACCTTGCGCACTTGCGGCAGCGCGCCAAGCTTTTCCGCCAGCCAGGCGGCGCTTGCCTGCGCGGCTTCCATACGCACGGCCAACGTTTTAAGCCCGCGCAGCAGCAACCATGAATCCTGCACGCCCAGCACCGCGCCAAAGGCGTTCTGAATGAAGCGCAAGCGCGCGCCGAGGTCGGCGTCGCGTGCTACCGCAGCCCCGGCCAGCACGTCGCTGTGGCCGTTAAGAAATTTTGTGGCGCTGTGCACAACAATGTCGAACCCAAGCGTCAGCGGCCTTTGGAGGTAATGGGTGCTGAACGTGTTGTCGATGATGCTGACAAGCCCATGCTCGCGCGCCAGCCCGGCCATGGCCGCCAGATCGGTGATGCGCAGAAGCGGGTTGGATGGACTTTCCACAAACAACCCGCGTGTTTGGGGCGTTATGGCTTTGCGAACAGCTTCCGTATTGGTGGAATCCACAAAGGTGACCGTAAGCCCCCACTGGGAAAACAGGCGGGTCAGCACCCGAAACGTTCCACCGTAAACATCCTGGGAAACCACAAGGTGGTCGCCGGGGCGAAACAGCAGCAAGGCGGACGAGGTGGCCGCCATGCCGGAAGCGAACGCAAGCCCAACCTCGCCTTCTTCCAGCTCGGCCAGGGCGTGTTCCAGAGCGTCTCTGGTGGGGTTAGCGCTGCGGGTATAATCATACCCGGCGGATGTCGCCCCCCGCTGGTCAAAGGTTGTGCCAAGGTACAGCGGAACGCTGGAGGCCCCGGTAAACGGATCCCTGTCTTGTCCGGCATGAATGACCTTGCTTGCATACTTCATGATTCATTTCCCTCTGTTGCGCGCCCTCAGGCAAGCGCCGCTTCCAGATCATCCTGAAGATCCTGCACGTCTTCCAACCCAATGGAAAACCGCAGCAGGCAATCCGTAATACCCACGCGGGCCAGCAATTCAGGCTTCATATCCGCGTGCGTCTGCACAAGAGGATAGGTTACCAGCGATTCTGCCCCGCCCAGACTTTCAGCAAAAAGAAATACGTTTACCGCGGCCAGCACCTGTTTGGCCCTTTGCGGCGAATCCAGTTCTGCCGACAGCATGGCCCCCGAACCATCGCAATGCCGCGACAATGTAAGAAAACCCGGATCTGTGGGCAGGCCGGGATAATATACCCGCCGCACCGCAGGGTGCCCTTGCAGAAAGCGTGCGATGTCGAGCGCGGTTTCCTGCTGCCGCGCAAGCCGAATACGCAGGGTTTTAAGGCTGCGCAGCAACAGCCATGAATCAAAGGGGCTCAGCACAGCGCCTGTGGCGTTTTGGATGAAGGCCAGCCTTTCGCCGATGGCGGCGTTGTTTGTGACCGTAAGCCCGGCAATAAGGTCGTTGTGCCCGCCAAGATATTTCGTGGCGCTATATACGGCGATATCCGCGCCATGCTCCAGCGGGCGAAACAGGGCCGGAGTCAAAAACGTGTTGTCTACTATGGTCAGAGCATGTCTCTTACGCGCCATGGCCGCCAATGAAGGCACATCCGCAACCTTGAGCAGGGGGTTGGTGGGCATTTCCACAAAAAGCCCTGCTACTCCCGGCAGGGCAAGCGCCTCCTCCACCGCTTGTGCGTCACTGGTGTCCACATAGTGGAACGAAAGGCCGTACCTCGTGCCGAACTGTTCAAAAAGCCGGAATGAGCCGCCATACACGTCCTCTGTAACCACCAGCGCATCACCGGGGGTGAAAATGCGCAATACCGCGTCAATTGCGGCCAAACCGGAACTGAACGCCGCCGCTCTGCTGCCGCCGTCCAACAGGGCAAGCGTTTCTTCCAGCACTTGGCGCGTGGGGTTGCCAGTGCGCGAATAATCGAAGCCCGTACTCTGGCCCAGCGCTGGGTGCTGAAATGCGGCCGAGAGGTGAATGGGGGAAGCAATGGCTCCCGTGCTCGCGTCACGTCGTACGCCCGCCTGGGCCAATAAGGTTTCCTGTTGCATGTTCATGCTCCATGGTGCGCGTCAGGGGACTGGTTCACAGCGGATGTGCTTTTAATATTATTTTCCCGACTGACTTTGTGATAATTATGTACGAAAAAAAAAGCAAGCAATTTTTTGCCGGCTTTTTTTATCTTGCTCCGAGCTGAAAAATTCATCAACAGACTGGAATCAAATAGAAAAATCTGGAGCCTTGGCATGCTGCGCATCCACAAAACTTTGCAATGTTGTGTTCCGGTACACATTTTCGAGAGCGTGCCGCGCTTGCAACCACAAGGGCATAAATACGCAATCCGGCCCCAGCGTGCACTTGCGTATGGGATTTTCTCCCTCGCAGTCAAAGGGATACACGGGGCCGTCAAGAAAGCTGATGATTTCCAGCGTGGTTATCTGGACGGCTGGGCGGGCAAGCACAAAGCCCCCGGCCTTGCCCCTGCGGCTTTCCACAAAGCCGCCCTGACGCAACTGGTTGAGAATATTTTCAAGAAATCGCGGGGGAATGGCCTGCGCCGCGGCAATGTCCTGAATACGCGTTGGCGGGCCGCCCGCGCGGCGGGCAAGTTCAAACAGGGCGCGCAGCCCGTATTGGCATTTAAGAGAAACGCTCATGACTTTTCCTTATGGGAGCAATATGTCCCATCATACAAATTATCATAAAATCAATCAACATTATAATATTACAAACCGGCCCGAGATTACAGACGCTTGCCGGCGGCATTGATACGGTCGTGCGGTTCAACAGTTCATTATATCCCAACTTGTGGAGCAGAAACACGAAGAAATCTGTATTGCAAACAGCGTTGTGCCTGGCTGTAACGACAGTTTTTGCCGTGACGGCCCAAGCGGCAACGGAACTGAATCACTGGCCCGATGCGACAAAAAGACAGCTTGATGAAACCCTTCCCCACAATGCCAGCGAGGGGAATTTTGCCGCTTCTGACACGGCCAGTACGAGCTACCGCGCGGGTCTGGAAAATCGCTGATTGCCTGCATGAAAAAAAGAGGGCGTTCTCTCGCGCGACACCACGCCTGCGGAACTCAAGCTTATTTCCTTTAGTGAGGCTCCCCTGTCACCATTACCAATCAACAGCCTCCACACACATCTTCAACGTCATGTCCGCACTTTGCTGGCAAAAAACCGCCCCTGATCTTCAACAAAGAAGATCAGGGGCGGCTACCTTCCCTTCAGGCTGCGCCAGAAGAGCTTTTACCTGGAATGCACGCGCCAGCCCCACAAATCTGAACTTCCCAAACCGTTACCGTCAAAAATACTGCCAGCAAATTACATCCAGCGGCAAAGCAATACCTTGCTCACTGCGCCTGCCTGGCAGAACTTTTTGCGCACACGCTCTCAATATCTGAATCGCCGCTGATCTGGCGGATGGACTGAACGTAACGCTGATTGCCGTGTTGCATTCCGGCGGCCTGACACAGATACCCCAGAGCCTTGGCGCGGTCAGTTCTGGCAGCAAGAAGGCCAAGATTATAGGCGGCGTCAGACATGGTCGGGGCAAGGCGCAAAGCCTTGAGCAGCATCTGCTCCGCCTCGGCCCTGAAGCCGCGCTCTGCCAGTATCAGGCCAAGATTATAGGCAATGGCGGCATTGTCGGGATCAATCTCGTATGCCTTGCGCAAGGAAGCTTCCGCCCCGGCCATGCTGCCCAGACGGGCCAGAGCCATGGCAGAATTGACATGGGCGGCGCTGGCGTCCGGCCGCAGGCGCAAGGCGGCCTCATAGGCCGAAAGGGCCGCAGCTGGTTCGCCCGAACGCAGCAGGTAGTTGCCCCGATTATAACTGCCCGTCCAGTCGTCAGCTCTGGCAGCAAAGGATTGCTCCAGCTCCTCTCTGGCCTTGGCAACGGCTTGCAACGAGGATTCTGGAACATCCTGGCTCTGCACGCCAGCCAGGGCCTCGGCGGCCCGAACCCGCACAAGCCGGGAGGGGTCGGCGCAAGCTGCGGCAAGGGCGCTCACTGTGGCAGCCTCGCGATTTTCGGCCAGCGAGGCCGCGGCGCTGGCGCGAACCAGCTCGGATTCATCGTTCAGGGCAGCGCGAACCACCGGCCACTTGGCGCTGTCCGGGCAGGCGCGCAGCAGGCGCAACATGGATGCGGCGTAGACAGCATCCCGCCCCGGCTCCGCCAAGGAGGCAAGCATGGCTGGCAACTGGCTGAAGTTACGCTGCCGCGCATCCAGAATATGCCGGGCGCGGGCCAGCACCGGGGCCTGATAGTCTCTGGGCCGCCATTGGCGCACAAGGGCATCTGCCCACGCGGCGTCCTTATCGGGGTGGCAACCAAGGCAGGCGTTTGGCGAGCCAAAACTGGCTGTCGCGGCAGGCGTTGGCGGGCGCATGGAATGGTCGCTCCGGCTCATGCGGGCAAAGTCCGTCTTGGGCATGTGGCATGCAATGCAACGGGAACCGGGGCTTTCCGGCTTGTGTCGGGTGTGCTTGTCCAGCCCGGCCTCCTTGTCCTTATGGCAAGGCAGGCAGGCCTGATCCGGATCCTTGGCCTGACGGAAGCGCCCACTGGAGGTATGACAAAAGATGCATTCCAGTTTGCCCGCGCGCACGCAGGGGGCAGACAGCCAGGAAGTGAAGGTGAAGTTTTCCCCCAGATCGCGCCCGTCTGGATAGTAATCCTCATTTTCCAGCAGGATCAGATCAAAGTGGTCAAAAAAGCGCTCGCCAGGGCGGAACGAATCCGTGATGGGCGACATCTTCGCATGGCACGAGGCGCAGGAATCATCGCGCTGCTGGCGATCCAGATCTTTCTTTATACGAATGATTTTCAGATCCGCAGGCGGCTTGCCCGGTTGCGCGGCAAGGCAAACGTCATTGTGGGCCTGCGAGGGGCCGTGGCATGTTTCGCAGTTGATGCCCGGCTCACGCCATGTGGTGCGGTAGCTATCGCTTGCCGCATCATAATTGGTGGACAGCTGGCTCACATGGCAGGCGTGGCAGGAGGTATTGAAGGTGTAGGCGCGGTCGCGCCAGTTGAGGCCCTCGTGCCCGCCAGTTCGGAAGTGGGGGCCGTGCCGCGTTGCACTGTCTGTAACCGCAAACCACTGGCGACTGCGCACATCAAAAGCCAGGGGAAGGGTCTGCAAGCGCCCGCGCTCAAGGGTTGTAAGAAAGTAATAAACGTTTTTGCCGCCAAGCACCTGCTCAATGGCGTAATCGTGCTCGCCGTCCGGGCCAGTCTCGCGCACAAAGCCCTGCCCCGGCCCGCAATAGGCGCGGTACATACGCCCGCCGGATTCAATGCCCTTATCCTGCGGGGCCAGCTGAGCGCCAACTGTGGCATCTGCATAGGGCTGCATGGCCAGCCCGTGACGGGATGTGGACCAGAGGGAATAAAATTTTTCGTGGCAGCTCTTGCAGCTTTGCGAACCGGCAAATCCACCAGAGGCATCTGCTGCAAGGGGCGCGTCCGGCCCGCAGACAAGGGCAAGCCCCAGCAACAGGGCCTGCCCGCATCTGCATATATTCTTCGCTATTTTCAAGCCTAGTATCCTGGCAGAAGGAAATTGGGCGGATACTTTTTCAACACGCTACGGTAGCGGCCAAATTCTGAATTAATGATATTCCCCACCGGAATGTGGCGAATACCAACGGAATCGTCTTCCTGTGGATTGGTGTACAGGTTGAACATCACAAGGCCGCCGGTTTTTTCCACGATGCCGCCGGTAAAGCCGCCATTATAGCCCTTGTGGGTGATCATGTCTGTAATCTGCACGGCTTTGTGCACCTTAAATTCGTCGATGCGCACAGCCGCAAAGATGCTGCCCAGCCAGTACAGGATGCTGCGCCGGTTGGAATTGCCCTTGTCAGCCAGCAGGAAGGAAAGCTGGTCGATGCCGTCCACATAACGGTCTGGGGGCAGCAGCTTGGCAAGCTCCGCTCCGGGCTTGCCCGCGAGAGAAAGCGCTGTGGGCAAAATGTCCGCCAGGTCAAAGAGACCTTCCGTCTTGCGGGGAGAGATTACGCCCTTGAAGTAGGCAAACGTAGGCACTCGGGTGCCGCCTTCCCAGGTAGTGCCCTTGTAACCGCGGAACGGCGAGCGGCCATAGGGGGAGACTTCGCCTTCCGGCCCGTTATCCGAGGTAAAAATAACCAGCGTATTTTCAATCTGGCCGGAATCTTCAAGGGCCTTCATCAGGCGGGCGAAGACATCGTCCATCTCAACCATGCAGTCGGAATACGGCGTGCAGGCGCGGGATCTGCCCAGATACTTGTCGCTGGGATAGTTATCAAAATGGCATCCGCGCGTGCCAAAATACAAGAAGAAAGGCTTGGGATTTTTTGCCTGTGCCTTGATGAAATTCTCGCCGTAGGTCGTCAGGTCGTCATCCAGATGCTTGACGGTGTCGAGATCAATAACCCGCAGATCCTTGCAGCCTTTTTCGCCTTTTTTGCACTGCACTTCGCTGTGGCTGAAGGGGGCGTTTTCAAAAGCGGCAAATCTGGGGGGATTGAGGGCAATCTCTGGATTGGCATTGATGTCGCGCCATTCCGTGTACTCGTCAGAAACCGACAGAAAACCACGAAAATCATCAAAGCCGACATTATTGGGCAGGGAGCCTTCGTTTTCACCCATGTGCCACTTCCCTATGCCCTGGGTCACATAGCCCTGGTCGGAAAGCAGTTTTGCAATGGTGATGGCCCCGGCCAAACCGCCCTGCTGCCCATACATGGGCGGGTATTGCAGGCCGTGATGCACCGGCAGCTGCCCGGTCATTATGGTGGCGCGGGTCGGCGTGCAGCTTGGCTGCGAATACGCCGAGGTCATGATCAACCCTTCGGAAGCGAATTTGTCCAGCGAGGGCGTATCGTTGCCCACGGCTATGCCGCCGCCGTTAAAACCCACATCCATCCAGCCTACGTCATCAAGCACAAAAACAAGAATGTTGGGTTTTTTACCGAACTTTTTTTCCAGCGCGGCCAGTTTTTCCCGAACAGCCTTGTCCTGCTCCGGATGGGGGATGACAGGCTCCAGATTGTCGGCGATTTTAACACCGGGGATGGTGAGATACTGGTCGGGGTGAGGGTACCCCTTGGCTTGAACGGGGCCGGATGACGTGCCCCTGTCGTTTTGCGCAAGGGAAGTTCCTGAAACAAGCGCCATTCCCCCCAGCTGCATGAGGGTCAGGGCAGAACACAAACAGATAAAACGCAAAAATTTATCCATGCTTCCTCCGAACAACAGTGCTTAGCTGAAGATGTTCGAAAAATAGCATTGTAAATACGGCTTGACTAGATAAAAATATTGCAATTCCACAACATCTGTAACCATAATAATTCTCTAACCTTTATTTTTTCAGTACATTAATGTAGTAACATTTCAGTACAAAATTGTTATAACAACATAAATATAACATATCAATTACATCAACATTCTACTGCTCACATCAACTTTTCACCAGAGCATTTTCATAATTTTTATAAAATTTGCACATACACGCTCTATTTAAAACAAAAAAAATGGCATAACATATCAATAAAAACGATCTGTCACAATACATTATCACGACGAATAACAGCTATATAAGTAAGAATTTTTAAAAAATACATACAGCATCATTACCACACTATTCAAAACAATATTTTCTACGCACTGCAAAAAATTGTGCAAAGATGGCATGTATTTTTCGAGTTCAGCCATAAGGGCCAAACCGGCAAATATTTGATCAAGTCCAGGCTGTGCGCGGAACAGCAAGCGCCTTTGGGTGTTTTTAATGTCGGAGCGCCAGTGCTGCGCCACCGCTCCAGTCAATAAAAACTCTACCATTCTATATAGTTATATTTTATCCAACTATTTTTATTCAAAAAACATACGGCATCATGTAAACTTGGTGCAACAGCCAGTGTTTTGCGCTGCGCCTGCACGGCGGGCGGGCGAATCGGCTTTCATTGGCACCCGGCTGAATCCCTTTCAAATAATGGTGAGATCATGCCCACAGCAGAGCAAAGCACCAGAGAGAAGAAAGGCGCGTTATGCAACTGCAACAGGCGCATGCTTGCCATCACGGCGGCGTCCCTTCTTTTTTTACTGACGATCATATGGTCGGCAACCCTGTGGGATATTTCCCGCTCAGAAAAAGAAGTTCAGTCTACCGTTGAAATTACCACACGTACCCTGGCCCGCGCCCTGAGCGAGCACATGATGTCCACAATCAAGCGCCTTGAGCTCGCCATCAAGGAGCTGGATGCTGCATGGACGCCTGACCAAAAGGATATCCGCGCAGAAGCGGAGGGGCTGAAAAAAATCATCGGCGATCTTGCGCTGCAAATTTCAATAGTTGAGCCTGACGGCATTGTTTCCTATTCAACCCTGCCGCACATTGCGGGCATAAGCATAGCCGACAGAGAACACTTCAGCGTGCACCTCACCCCGCCGTGGCGGGAAATTTATGTTGGCAAGCCGGTTTTGGGCCGCGTTTCCGGCAAATGGACCATCCAGTTTTCCAGCCCCATTGTCCGGCAAGACAAACTTGTAGGTGTCATTGTTATTTCTGTTGAGCCAGACTACTTTGCCTCATTCTTTCGCAGCCTGGGCCTTGATGCGCAAGATTCCATCGACGTCATCCGCTCCGACGGCACTCTGCTTGTACGTTCCACCGGTGACGGCCTCATCTACGGGCATATCATCAGCGGCACAGCCTACCTGAAAGCACACTCCCCCGTCAGCGGCAACTTTCGCCGCCCATCGCAGATTGACGGCATTGAACGGATATTCGGCTATTACAAGATTGGCCAGTATGGGCTGACCTTTGTGGTGGGCAGCGCGGTGGGCAACGCCTTTGCGCCTTTTGAACAGATTCGCACCGCCACATTATGCGGTGCGGCGCTGGTATCTGCCCTGCTGGTGGCTCTGGCCTTTCTTGCTTACGACAGCCTGCGCCGCCGCGATGAAGCCGAAAAGCAGCTGGAGCTTACGGGGCAGGTATTTGATTTCACGGGTGAAGCCATCTGCATAACAGACAGCGAAACAAACATCCTGGCAGTCAACGAATCGTTTTGCCGCCTTACGGGTTTTTCGCAGCCGGAGATTATCGGCAAAACCCCGCGCACACTGGCCTCAGGCCGCCACGGGCCGGAATTTTACAAGCACATGTGGGATCAGCTGTTTTCCAACGGCTGGTGGGAAGGCGAAATCTGGAACAAGAAAAAGGACGGCACCTTTTACCTTGAATGGTTGAACATCAAGGTAGTGCGCAACCTGCGCGGGCTCATAACCAACTATATCGGCGTGTTTGCCGACATCAAAAAAATTGCCGTAACCCAAAGGCGCATTGAATTTTTGGCCACGCACGATGAACTGACGCAGTTGCCCAACCGCGCCGTGTTTTGCGACCGCCTGCAAAAAGCGCTGGACTGTTACCCGCCCACCAGCTGCCAGTTTGCTGTTGCCTTTATCGACATTGACGATTTTAAAATAGTCAATGATTCCATCGGGCATGCGGCGGGCGACAGCCTGCTTAAAGAAATGGCCCTCCGCCTCACCGCCGCAGCTGGTGCGGATGCCGTTGTTTCACGTTTCGGCGGCGATGAATTTACCCTGCTGCTGGAAAATGTGGACGATGCCAAGGCAGCGGGCACCGCGCAACGCATCATTGAATCTTTACGCCAGCCCATTACTGTATGCGGCTTTGAAATCTATGCCGGGGTCAGCATCGGTATAGCCGTTTACCCGCAGCACGGCAGCGACATAAGCACTCTTTTGCAAAATGCCGATATTGCCATGTACCATGCCAAGGCACAGGGCAAAAACACTTTCAGTTTCTTTAATGACGAATTGCAGATCAAGGCGGCCATCCAGCTACAGATAGAAAGCGGTTTGCCGCGCGCCATTACAGAAAACGAGCTGGTTTTGCACTACCAGCCTCAGGTGGAACTGGATTCCGGTCGCATAGTCGGGCTTGAAGCCCTGGTGCGCTGGCAACACCCCAATGACGGGCTGCTCTTCCCCGGCAAGTTCATTCCCCAGGCAGAAAAAACACGCCTTATCGACAAACTGGGCGAATGGGTTGCCGACAGTGCTGCCGCGCAGATCGAGCAATGGCGCGCCGCAGGGCTCAACCCGCCCAAGGTTTCCATAAATATTTCGCCATCACAGTTTTTGCGTGGCGCGGCCTTGCCCATGATTGAGCGTATCCTCAACAAATATTCCATTCCGCCGTATCTGCTCGCCATTGAGCTGACGGAAAGCGCCCTTATGACCGACCCCAAGGAGGCCCGCCGCGCTCTGGGCAGGTTCCGCGATATGGGGCTGGAAATTTCCATTGACGATTTCGGCACCGGCTTTTCTTCGCTGTCGTCCCTGCGCCACTACCCCATCAACAGGCTCAAGATAGACCAGTCTTTTGTGCGGGATCTGGACGAGGCCCCGGATGCCTGCGCCATCACGCAGACAGTCATTGATCTGGCAAAATATCTGGGCATAGCCTCCATTGCGGAAGGCATTGAAAACGAAGGGCAGTTCAGCAAAATCAAAATGATGGGCTGCAATATCGGGCAGGGATTCTTTTTCGCAAAAGCGCTTTCAGTGGAAGAGCTGGAAAAAAGAGGATTCGTCAGCACCGGGCCGGCAATTATCACGCGCGACCAGTAGCCCCCTCCGCCCCGGCGGAGTGCACCACGGTATTCTTGCCTCTGGCCTTTGCGGCGTACAGGGCGGCATCTGCCGCGCGCAGCAGTTCACGCCTGTTTTGCTTCCCCGTGGGTTCCAGCACGGCAACACCCGCGCTCACGGTGACCACATTGCCGTGCCTGCCTGTGGCATGCTCAATGCCCACCTGCGCAAAAGCCCGCACCACATCCTCCGCCAGGGCAAGCGCCTCCGTAGCGCCCATGCCGGGCAGAATCAGGGCAAACTCCTCCCCGCCATACCGGGCGGCTACATCCGTTGTGCGCCGGGCATGCGCTTGCAGAACCCGCGCCAGCTTGCGCAGGCATTCGTCGCCTTCCTGATGGCCGTACTGGTCATTGAAGTTTTTGAAGTCGTCAACATCCAGAATCACAATCGCCATGCCAAGCCGCCCGCGCACTGCCCGTTTCCATTCGCTCTCATACGCGGCATCAAACTTGCGCCTGTTGGCAAGGCTGGTGAGGGAGTCCGTCTCCGACATATCCTGAAGTTCTTCGTTGGCGACCCGCAGTTCCGCCTCCATTCTGGCAAATGTCATGGCGATGATGCTGAAAGTTAAAATTGACGCAAAGAACATTGCCATGAGCAGCAAGGCCTTGGCCATGTCATCCGGCCCGGAGGGAAGACATTGCACAGAGTTGAAGGCCTTGTAAGCGCGCAGCACAAACACCGACCCAAGAACAACAAACATCATCGACAGCAGGGATTGCGTCGCATGCCGTTTCCAGCCCTTGACCGCATACGGTTCAACCCCGATGCGGAGAAACATGAAGGCCATGCCAAGGGAAAATACGGCAACCCTTGTGCACGTGTTGAAATCAACAAACATATAATAGGCGATTACGGCTGAAACCACCGTAAAAACAGCATAATTTATTGCCATGCGACGCTTCGGCCTGACACCGCCATACAGCAGCAGGCCACGGAACAGAAAAACCCCGGAGAGCAGCATCAGCACGCCGCCAGTATAGAGCGAAAACAAAAAGTCAAAGGGGCGGAAATAGTTAAGAAACAGCCCTACAGACCAGGAAACCAGCCCGAGCGTCATACTCCCGAACCCAGGATAGGTGCGGCGGTACAAGTACGTGTACACAAGCACGGAAGACAGCGAAAAATAGAGAGCCGCCACGAGAACTGCCATGGTGAAGGCATCAAAGTTGCTCAAAAGATCAATCATTGGCAACGATCCGTAACGGTTGGGAATAAGCCAAAAATTTCAGAATGCCTCAGAAACATTGAGCATGATTAGCATGTTGATGCATACCTGAAAAGGCGCAAATACTCCCCCGGCCTGCCAGGGCAAGAGCAAGCCTTTCACGACGCCGCCCCTTTCCGCCAGGTTGACCTGCGCCGTGCTTCACGCGTAAGGCCAAGAGGTGGCTGCAACCTGCCGTGTTGCCTGTTGAATACGTTCCACCCCGGCCTGATGCCGGATCAGCGAAGGCCTTATGGATATTCCTGTTCTTGTAGTTGTGATCGCCTGGTTTGTTGGCGGTTTTGTTTCAGGTGCAAGCGGCATCGGCGGCGCCATGATCGCCCTGCCCCTTGCGGCCCTGTTTATTCCCATTCAGGTTGTCATCGCCCTGAGCTGCATACTAAATCTTGCTATGGACGGCATGATCGCCGCCATGCATTTTCGGTACTGCAAGGTTCGCGCGCTGTACCCCCTGTTTGCCGGGGCCATCCCCGGCTCCATCATCGGCCTTTTCATTCTCCAGATGGTTCCTGGCAGCATGCTCCAGGGCATGACCGGCGTACTCCTGCTGATATTTGTGCTGTGGCAGAGCCGCTCGCGCGTAAGCCAGACCGGGCAGGAATCCTGGCTCAAGGGCGGGATTGCGGGCTTCGCCTCGGGCGTGCTTGGGTCGGCCATCTCTTTTGACGGCCCCCCTGTGGGAGCCTACGGTCTTTATGCCGGGTGGACTCCACGGATATTTCTCGGCACGCTGGGCGTATTTTTTATCATCAGGGCTTCACTGACCTGCGTTCTCCAGGCCGGGGCGGGATTATACACGCCCGAAGTGCTGCGCTACGCCGCATACGGCCTGCCAGCTACGGTGCTGGGCACGCTGTGCGCCTTCCCTGTGGCCAGGAAGATCAATCCTGAACGCTTCCGCACCGTGCTGCGCGGCATCATTGCCGCTGCGGCTCTGGTCTGCATCTGGCGGGCATGGCTGTAGCGCTACCCCACTCACAATTTTCCATTATTATTGGCCTCCTCGCGGAGGCCTTTTATTTGCGGCAGAGGCAAAGCCCGCACCAAACAGGCAATTGCCCCGGCCGCGAGACAAATTTGTAATCTACTGTGGATTTATAGGGTGAATAAAACAATATTGTTTTAGTAATTCCCTACCATTTTAATCAAAAATATTTAATAGCCTGAAATAAAACAATTTTTAAATTTGGCAATCATGTTGCAATACCCTCTGTAAAATCTGGAGGGTTTTCGCATGAATATGTTGCTGAAAAAAGTCGTGGTTGGCGCAGCTCTGGCAAGTTCGCTCCTCATGGGCGCCAATACCGCCCGTGCCGACCTGCTTGCGGATATCAAGGCCAAGGGCGAAATCGTCATCGGCACCGAAGCCCGTTTTACGCCGTTTGAATTTATGGAAAACGGCAAAATCGTGGGTTACAGCACCGACCTGCTTGAAGTCATCATGAAGGACATGCCCGGCGTTAAGGTCAAACGCATGGATATTCCCTTTCAGGGCATCCTGCCCGGCCTGAGCGCCAAAAAATTTGACTATATCGTCACGTCTGTCACCGCCACCAAGGAACGCAACGAACACTACGCCCTGAGCGTGCCCGTGGCCGACGCCACCGTGGCCATGCTGGTGCGCGCAGACAGCCCCTTTGCAAAGCCCGAAGACCTGAGCGGCAAAACCGTGGGCTGTCAGACCGGCTCCGCCCAGATCAAGGCCATCGACCTGCTTGCCGAAAAACTTGGCGGCAAGGACAAGATCAAGGTCAAGGAATACGTGGCCTTTGACGAAGCCTACGCCGACCTTGCCGCAGGCCGCCTTGACGGCGTGGCGCAGTCCTACCCCAACCTTGCGGACGTTATCAAACGCCGCCCCGGCATGTTCAAGATCCTCACCCCGCCCTTCGGCCCCAAGGTCTACTTTACCTGGGTTGGCCGCAAGGATGCGGACAGCGCAAGCCTTGCGGCTTTCTTTGATGACGGACTGCGCAAGCTCATCGCCAGCGGCAAAATGGCGGAGCTGCAGCAGAAGTGGTTTGGCTTTACCATGGAAATCCCCACGGAGCTGCCCACGCCCGTTCAATAGCCTTTCCTTCCTTCACACATGGCCCCGGTCTTATGAGGCCGGGGCCTGATTTTGCCAGTTTATATATTATTTCAGGAGAATAGGTATGAGTCCGGTCAATTCCCTGCAATCTCCCCGGTTTTGCGGCATCCGCACCTTCATGCGGCAACCGGCGGCAACGGGCGAAACCCCGCAGGCCGATGTTTCCATTATCGGCGTTCCCTTTGACAGCGGCGTATCATACCGCCCCGGCACCAGATTCGGCCCGGCGGCAATCCGCGAGGCCTCAACCCTGCTCAAGCCCTACTCGCCCGAACTTGATGTGGACGTGAACGAGAGCTTCACCATCGCCGACCATGGCGACATCGACACCATCCCCGGCTACATGGAAGACAGCTTTGCCGCCATCACCAGCAGCCTGAAGCCTTTTTTCGCCTCCAAAACCCTGCCCGTCATTCTGGGCGGCGACCACAGCATCAGCCTGGCAAACCTGCGCGCCGTGCATGCGGCGCATGGACCAGTGGCCCTGCTGCACTTTGACGCGCACAGCGACACCATACCCAGCTATTACGGCAAGCCCTACAACCACGGCACCCCCTTTTACTGGGCGCTGAAAGAAGGCCTCATCCTGCCGCAGCATTCCACGCAAATCGGCATTCGCGGGCCGCTCTACAGTCGCAATGCCCTTGACTGGCCCCGCCAGCAGGGCCTGCGCATCATCATGGGGCACGAGGCCCACGCAATGGGGCTGGAGGCAGTGATGCGCGAGGCCCTCGCGCGCATTGGCGATGCCCCGGTGTTTCTGAGCTTTGACATTGATTTTCTTGATGCGGCATATGCCCCCGGCACCGGCACGCCAGAGGTGGAAGGATTCACCACCTACGAGGGCATGAGCCTTGTACGCGGCATTTGCAGCAAGTGCCGCGCTGTTGGCATGGATCTGGTGGAAGTGCTGCCCGACAAGGACGTGGCGGGCATTACCGCTCTGGCTGGTGCCTCCGTGGTCTTTGCCTTTCTTGCGGCGCAGGCTGCCTTTAGAGGCGCGCAGCCCCAAGCCACACTCTGATCGCGCGATGAAACAAAATTGTTTTGGATAAATCCAACATCGCGGATTTAAAACATTTTTGTTTTTACAAACCCCTGGAAAAAATCAATAAAAAACAACAACTCGCTGTAAATAAAGAATAATTTACAAATGGCATCCAGTTTGCTCAAAACACCACACTGACAGGCGTGGAACTGTGACGCAGGGAGTCCCTCCCACTGTTCCCCGCCGGAAACGCCCAACCGAGTGGATGCATCCACAGCAGGCTATCATGAACGAATGCAGCTTCATCCTTTCCATCATGCCGGAGCTGCTCCAGGGCGCAATAACTTCGGTTCTTGTGGCTATGGCGGCAATCTCGCTGGGTGTTGTGCTGGGCATTTCGGTGTGCCAGATGCGGCGGTCGCAGTTTTGGGGCTTCAGGCGGGCCGCGGGGCTGTACATCAGCTTTATGAGGGGCATTCCCGTGCTGGTGATTCTGTTTCTGCTGTTCTACCTGCCCTCGGCAGTCAATATTGAAGTTCCCTCGCTGCTGGTTGCCGTGCTGGCCCTTGGCCTCAACACCAGCGCCTTTCAGGCCGAAATTTATCGTGGAGGCTTCAACTCCATCCCCGTGGGGCAGATCGAAGCGGCCAAGGCGCTGGGCCTGAGCCGCATGCGCATTCTCACGCGTATCCAGCTGCCTCAGGTGCTGTCGCTCACAGGGCCGGAGCTGGTCAATGAGTTCATCATCCTGTTCAAGAACTCGTCGCTTATTTCTGTTATCGGCGTCACCGAACTCATGCGCCGCAGCGAGCAGCTTGTGTCCACAACCTACAAGCCTGTGGAAGTGTATCTGGCCGCAGCCATTATTTATCTGGCGCTGTGCCTGATTATTTCCCGCCTGGGCGAACGCCTCAAGGGGAAGCACTGATGGACGCCCTCACGATCTTTCTGGCCCGCTGGCAGAGCTTTTTGATTGAGAACGGCCCGGATTTTGGCGCAGCGCTCTGGGTGACCATCCGCATCAGTCTGGTCGCCATAGTGTGCGGCCTGGCGCTGGGTTTTGCCGCGGAGCTTGGCCGCCGCATCTGCCCCTGGCTGCGCAAGCCCGTGGCCTGTTATGTGGAGTTTTTTCGCGGCACGCCCCTGCTCATCCAGCTCTATCTGCTCTATTACGGCGGCCCCAGAATCGGCATTGTGCTGGATGCGGAACCAGCAGGCATGCTGGGCATGTCGCTCTATGCAGCCGCCTATTTTTGCGAAATCTTCCGCGCCGGATTTGAGTCCATCCCCGAGGGCCAGCGCGAGGCGGCGCACTGCCTTGGCATTCGCCCCTGGCGCAGGCTGTGGCGCATTGAATTGCCGCAGATGGCCCAGATAGTCCTGCCGCCAGCAGTCAACCAGATCATCACGCTCATCAAGGATTCCGCGGTGCTTTCCATCATCACCGTGGCGGAACTGACCAAGACCGCCACCCGCATCATGAATATCAGCTTTGAAATTGTCATGCCCCTGTGCCTGCTGGCCCTGCTCTACTGGATCATTTCCGAGGCAGTGGCGGTTTTGTGCGGCAAGGCGGAGGCCCGCCTGACCAGGCATTTGACGCGCTAGCGCAGCATCAGGCCCGCGCGATTTTTTACAGGAATCCGCGCCGCCAAGGCTCCAAAGGAGAACAGGTCATGGAAGAAACAATCACCCCGGCCATCAGAATATGCGATGTGCGCAAGCGCTATGGGCAGCACGAGGTGCTTCAGGGCATTGATATGGAAGTCATGCCTAAGGAAGTGGTCTGCCTTATCGGACCTTCCGGTTCTGGCAAGAGCACCCTGCTGCGCTGCGTCAATTTTCTTGAAGTGTATGACGAGGGCGAAATCTTGGTTGAAGGCGCGCTTATGGGCTACGAGGTGCAGTACAACGGCACCCGCCGCCGCGCCAGCGAAACGCGCATACGCGAAAGCAGGCGCGATCTGGGCATGGTGTTTCAGCATTTCAACCTGTGGCCGCACATGACTGTCATGGAAAACGTCACCGAGGCGCTTATTTCCGTTGCTGGCAAAAGCCGCGCCGCCGCCGAAAAAAAAGGGCTGGAATGCCTTGAACGCGTGGGCCTTGCCGAAAAACGCGGCAGCTACCCGGCACAGCTTTCCGGCGGGCAGCAGCAGCGCGTTGCCATTGCGCGCGCTCTGGCTACGGAGCCGCGCATCATGCTCTTTGACGAACCCACCTCTGCCCTTGACCCCGAGCTTGTGGGCGATGTGCTGCAAGTCATGCGCAGTCTGGCCAACGACGGCATGACCATGCTCATAGTGACCCACGAAATGGGCTTTGCCGCCGAGGTGGCGGATCGGGTGGTTTTTATGGAAGGCGGGCATGTGGTGGAGCAAGGGCCGCCGGACAAACTTTTTCATACGCCGGAAAGCCCGCGCCTCGCGGCCTTTCTGAAAAGCTGGACGCACCGCAACGGACAGGTTGCCTAGCTTCCGCAGCACTGCCGCCAACCTCCGTTACGGGCGGCAGGCAGCATATCTGGCACAAGCATTTGGCAGGAGAACATGCCCATGAACGAATACATCACCATTCCCGGCCGCTGCGGCGATGCCGCCATTGTGCGGGCCGGGGAACGCATCAAGATCGTCAATATCACAGGGGAGCAGGTGGTGGACACCTGGGCCTTCAACCTGCGCAACCCGCTGGAATACATGTCCATGCAGCACGTGCGGCCCGACCTCAACAAGGGCGTCCCCGGCCCGGGCGACAGGCTGGTAACCAACTGCCGCCGCCCGGTGCTCACCATGCTGGAAGACACCAGCAACGGCGCGCACGACACCTTCATGGCCGCCTGCGACATCTACCGCTACATGGGCCTTGGCGTGCAGGGCTACCACGCCAACTGCACGGACAACATGTATGCGGCCCTGCGCAAGCTGGGCATACAGGTGGATTTTTGCCCCTGCCCGCTGAACCTGTGGATGAACACGCCCATTGTGGACAACAAGGCCAGCTGGCTGCCGCCCCTGAGCAAGGAGGGCGACTACGTGGTGCTTGAAGCCCATTTTGACTGCGTGGTGGTCATGTCTGCCTGCCCGCAGGATATTTTGCCCATCAATGGTAAAAACTGCGTGCCTTCAGACATCAAATACAAGGTCTACGCGGCCTGACCGCGTAAAAAACGGATACCGCCCTTACAAGGCGGGGGTCACACTATAACCAGACCGAACTTTTCCGGCCCAAACATCGAGGTTTTTATGGCTTCCATGCAACCACCCAGCGCGTCTTCGTCCCCCCGATTCTGCAACACCGGCAGCTTCATGCGCATGCCGCGTATGGACGACCCCACGGGCATGGATTTTGCGGTTTTCGGCATTCCCTTTGATACGGGCAGTTCCTACCGCACGGGTTCGCGCTTCGGGCCTTCGGCAATCCGGCATATTTCGAGCATGATCAAGCCCAACAACGTGATCTTTGAGGTCAATATTCTCAACGAGCTGAAGGGCGGCGACTTTGGCGACGTCAATATTGTGCCCGGTTACATCGAGCCTTCCTACGCCGCCATCACCGAGTTCATGCAGCCCCTGCTTGAAACCGGCGCAGTGCCGCTGGGCCTTGGCGGCGACCATGCCATCACCCTGGCCGAGCTGCGCGCCGTTGCCGCCAAGCACGGCAAGGTAAGCCTGCTGCATTTTGATTCACACCTGGATCTGAACGAATCCGTATTCGGGCAGCCGTACAACCACGGCACACCCTTTCGGCGCGCGCTGGAAGAAGGCCTCATTGACCCGTCCACCTCTATCCAGCTGGGCATGCGCGGTTCGCTCTACGACCCGGACGACTTCAAGATTGCCGCCGACCTTGGCTTCAAGGTACTGCCCGCGCACATCATGCGCGAGATGGGCCTGCCAGCGGTTATCGAGGCCATCCAGCAGCGCGTGGGCGACACAAAGGTATTCCTCACCTTTGATATTGATTTTGTGGACCCGGCATACGCCCCCGGCACCGGCACGCCGGAGGTCGGCGGCTTCACATCATGGGAGGTGCTGAGCCTGGTACGCGCGCTCAAAAATCTGCACTATGTGGGCTTTGACATAGTGGAAGTCATGCCCGGCATAGATCAGGCCGAGCTGACAGCCTATCTGGCCGCCAACATCGGCTTTGAATTTCTGTCCATCCTCGCATTTCAGAAAAAGAACGGCCTGCGGTAACGCCGTTCACAAATGAAATGAATTACCCACACTCAAAAATCTAACAACATTTCAGCAACTTGCCATCACGCGCGCGGCGCAGCCCTGTTACCCTCACAGAGCTGCGCCGTTATATTTTCAACCAGACAATCCCGTCTGGCGTGCCTGAATCTGACTAAACTTCGGCAGTGTACGGCGGGGCCGGATCGTACTGCAAAATTTTGCGCACAAGGCGGGCATGATCCGGGTCATGAATCTGGCCCACAAGCCACAGGGCCATGTCCATGCCCGCAGAGACACCTTGCGAGGTGACGATCTTGCCGTCGCGCACATAACCCGCATCCGGCAGAGCGGTTATTTCCGGGTCGTTTTCAAGGGCGTCCATGAGCTGCCAGTGCGTTGTGGCCCTGCGCCCCTTGAGCAGCCCGGCCTTTTGCAGGATCAACCCGCCGGTGCATACGGCGGCAAGGTAGTCCACTTTTTCGTACTGCTGGCGCACCCACTCCAGAATGCCGGGGTCGCTCCAGGCGTATTCGGAAACTTCCGCCGTGCCGGGCAACAGCAGCACATCCAGCGGCGGGGCGTTTTGCAGGCTGTAGTCCGGCGTAATGCGCAAGCCGCTCAATCCGCAGAGGGGCTGGCCCGTGCAACTCAGCGTCACCACCCTGCCGCCCCCGGCAAACTGGTTGGATGCCGCAAAAACCTGCATGGGCGCTACAAAATCCAGTTCAGCCACCTGTTCATAAATATATATTCCGTATGTGAGGCCTTTTTTCATCGTTGTTCTCCTTTAAAAAAATGTCGGCTGTACTGGTGGGGGCTGAGGCCAAGGCGGCGAATAAAGGCCTTGCGCAGGCGATCTTCGCTGCCAAAACCCGCCGACTGCGCCACCAGGGCAAAGGAATCAGCCCCGGATTCAATGAGTTCCCGCGCCCGAGTGATGCGCAAGCCTTCCACAAAGCGGGCCGGGCTGCTGCCGGTTTCTGCGGGGAATACCCGCGCGAACGACCGGGGGCTCATGTTCGCCACCTCGGCCATGTTCTCAACAGTCAGGCTTTTGCCAAGATTCGCCTCCAGCCAGCGCACCAGAGGGGCAAATCTGCCAGCATTGACCTGCGCGGCCAGCGCGGAGCTGTACTGACTCTGGTTGCCGGGGCGGCGGCGGTACAAAAGCAATACGCGGGCGACTTCCATGGCCAGTTTGTCGCCGTAGTCTTCTTCAACCATATCCAGCGCCAGATCTATGCCCGCTGTTACGCCGCCGCTTGTGGACGTGTTGCCGTCGCGCACAAAAATGGCGTCAGGCTCCACGGTAATCTGCGGGTACAGCTCGGCCAGGCGATCAGCCACCAGCCAGTGGGTTGCCGCCCTTTTGCCGTGCAGCAGACCGCAAGCCGCCAGAATGAACGCCCCGCTGCACACGCTTGCTATGCGCGCAGCCCGGGACGCCGCCGCACTTACCTGCCGTATGATCTGCGGATTCTGCGATATGGATTCCGCATCCACTGCGCCGGGAACAACAAGAATATCCTGCGAAAGATTTTCAAGTGTTGTTTCCGCCGTCAGCACAAGGCCGGATGACGTGCGCACTGGCCCCGGGGAGCACGCGGCGAACACGGGCGCATAGCCCTGATCGCTTTTGTTGCTGTGCGCCAGAATATCCGTAGCCGCCGCAAAAACCTCCAGCGGGCCGGATACATCCAGCGAGACAATGCCGGGATAAAGAAAGAAAACAACGCGCTGTTTCATGTGTGCAGAATAGAAAACGGACACGCTGGCAGCAATGACAAAAAATAGTCTTTTTCTGCCATCGTGGCGGCAACAGGAACGCCGCCGGAACAGACAGTGCAGATTGGCAAAAACAGGCAAAGGCCGTCCGGCATACTCGCAGGTATGCCGGACGGCCTTTATGTTTTTCAATGCCGGGCCTGCTGGCCCGTCTGATTTACTGTTTCTTTTTATCGCGGGTTTGCTTGGTGGGGCTGCTGGGTGCTGCGGCCTTGGCAGGAGCCTTGGCAGGTGCCTTGGTGGATATGCTGCGCAGGGCGGCCTTGGCATCAGGATCCCCGTTCTTGGCAGCAAGCTGATACCAGCGGCTGGCTTCGGTCAGGTTGCGGGGAACGCCCGTACCCTGTTCGTACATGAGGCCAAGGCTGTACTGGGCGGCAGCTTCGTTCTGCTCCGCAGCCTTGCGGTACCAGTCCACAGCCTGGGTATAATCCTGCGCCGCGCCGCGCCCCTGCTCATACATGTAGCCGAGGTTGTACTGCGCTTCCGCATAGCCCTGCTCCGCCGCGCGGGTATACCACTGCACGGCCTTGGCGGGATCCTGCGCATAGCCGCGCCCTTCGGCGTACATGTAGGCCAGGTTGTTCTGGGCTTTGGCGTGATCCTGCTCCGCGGCCTTTTCAAACCAGTGGGCCGCCTTGGTGTCGCTCTGGTTTTCGCCCTTGCCGTTCATGTAGGTCCAGCCCAGCGAATACTGGGCCGAAGCCAGCCCCTGATTGGCGGCACGGGTATACCAGTCGATGGCGGCGGCTTCATCCTTGGGCACGCCCTTGCCATAGGCATAGAGGTAGCCAAGATTGTACTGGGCCATGGCAAGGCCCTGATCGGCGGCCTTGCGGAACCAGCGGGCGGCCTCGTGATAATTGCGGGGAACGCCATCCCCGGTAACCAGCGACGTGGCCCACGAATTCATGGCGCTGACGTCGCCCTTTTCCGCCGCCAGGCGGAAGAATTCCGCAGCGCGCGTATTGTTTTTCTTCACGCCCTTGCCTTCAAGGATCAGGCGACCCATGACATACAGGGCTTCGGCATTGCCGCTGTCCACCAGCGGCTTGAGCACGCGCACGGCCTGATCGTAATCGGCCTTGTCCAGCGCGGCCTGAGCCTCGCGAAGGATCGAGGCGTCATCAGCCAGAGCAGTGCCGCCCATGAGCAGGACAGAACAGAATACCGCAGCCACCAACAGCGACAACGAAAAAACACGAACTTGCATGTGTTACAGACTCTTCAGCATTTTCAGCCAGTAAGGGTTAGGACCGCCCGGAACGGTCAGGGCCTGCTGCGCGCAGTACGCCTTGCGCGCCTGCTGCACCTTATCGCTCATCCACCATGCCAGCGGATCACTCCAGACCTCGGCGGCCTTGGCGGCGGCCTTCTGGGGTGTTTCGTGCCATATACCGGCTTCGGCCAGCATGTCCAGCAGGGCCGTGGCATCGCTTGTCAGCGCCCAGGCCTCGCGCCGCCAGAACAGCACCATGGGGATATTGGCAACCAGCGATTCCAGCAGTGTTGTGCCATTGTGGTCCAGCACCAGCAAACGGCAGGCATAAAGGTGGTTTGACAACATGCCCGTGGCCATCCGCACAGCGGGGAAGCGCGCCAGCACCCAATCCGCATCGCGCAGGGAACCGGGAACCGGGAAATAGGGACGGTACAGCGAACGGGCCTGCAGATCGCGCCCCAGAGCTTCAAAAAATCGACTTTTGTCCTTGCGGTATTCCACTATCTGCAAGGGCGAGGGATGCGCGTCAAGCCGATAGGGAAAGGCGGGCATTTCGGTGCCGACATACAGCAGATTTTCGCCCTTCTGCCCCTGCCAGCGCCCTTCAAGACCATCAAGCTGCGGATACGGCAAGGGAATAAAATTGCCGGCGCTGCCCTGATGCTGCTTCCAGCCCCAGGTGCCAAAGGCATGCTGGCTGTATTCCACCATCTCCACATCCGACACGCAGCGCACCTGCCCATAGTCGCTGCCGTGCTGCACATACATGAGGCGGTTGCCGCGCCCACGCCACTTGGCCAGCGACTGGCGGTAATCCGCGTCTTCATAGGACAACACGCTGGCAACGCGCAGGCGCGGCCCCAGCGGATCAGGCGTAAGACGGGCCGGATGCTTGTGGCTTGCCAGCAGTTGCGGCAAGGAAACCATGAAAAGCGTCACCAGCGTACTGGCGAAATTTTCTGGCAGATCCACCGCAATACCGGTGGCGGCGCTGCTGTACTCCGCCTGCGGGCGCGACCTGTCCGGCCCATGGCTGCGGTGCAGCAGGGCCAGAGAAAAACGCAAGGTCTGGGCAATGCTCATGCCCTTGAGCCGGGGGCAAGGCAGGCGCAGCATCAGCTTGCGCAGCACCTCACGCACCTGCTCCTTGCCGGAGAGCTTTTCCGGCTCGCCATACTTCTTTTGCACCGCAGGCAGATATTCCATGCTCCAGGCAGCGGGAAAAACCTCTTCCAGCAGGCGCGAGAACAGCCAATGGTTGTAGGTATGCCCCAAGGCCCCGTGCATCACAAAATCCGGCCCGGTGGCAAAACTGAACGAGCAGTCCCTCGGCAGCAGCGGCACATGCAGCGGCTCCTGCCCCCAGGCCTGCACCATGGCCTTGACCCGCCACCAGCGCTCCACAACCTGCTTGGAAACATTCATAGCCCACGGCGTGAGCAGAGTCTCCCAATAGGCAGGCGGCAAATTGCGGGCATGCGGGCACATACGGTCGGCAACATGAGGCAGCATGTCGGCGCAGAGGGCCTTTACCTCCTGACAGGCGCGCTCCTGCAAGGGAATCTCAACCAGCGGCTCAGGAGCAAAGGTGAATTTTTTATCCCAGTCGGGAAAAAATTCTTCCTGCTCGGCAAAACACCAAGGCCCGGCCGCGCGAAAAAACGCAGGGTCGGCCTTGTGGGGCATGCGCCCAAGAACAAGGGTTATGCGCCCGCTGCTCATAATCAGGCCCTGTCAAGATCGGCCCAGGAAAGCACGGTATCTTCCGGCAGATCACGGCGGGCGCGCATACCGAGCACCTCGTCGTAATTACGAGGGGAGATGCCGTGCGCGGGGCGCTTCCAGGTAAGATCGGCAGCGGTCAGGGGCTGACCGGCAGGCACGGCCCGCGCCGTCACCAGGGAGCGGCGGGCATGCTGACGCGCAGGTTCTTCTTCCGGCAGGGCGCGCAGCTCCATACCGCCCACGCTGGTCAGCGTGGCGTTGAGGCGCTTGTAAAAATGCTTGAGGTCTTCCTTGTCCATGGCGTGATAGTGGTCATTGCCGGGCAGGGTTTTATCGTGCGAAAAGTGCTTTTCAAGAATGCGCGCGCCCAGCAGGGTGGCAGTTTCAAGAATATGCATGTCCTTGGGCAGGGTGTGGTCGGAATAACCAATGACATGCTGGGGGAAATGCCGCTTGAGCGCGGGAATCATGCCCAGGGCCGCGTTTTCATCCGCAGTGGGATAGTTGAGTACGCAGTGCAGCAGGGCCAGTTTGTTGCCCTTTTCTTCAATCCATTCCACGGCTTCGGCAATTTCGTGCAGATGCGCCGCACCAGTGGAGAGAATGATGGGCTTTTTAAAATCGCAGAGGATGCGGATAAAGGGCTTATTGGTGATGTCGGACGAGGAAATCTTGAACACGTCCATGAGGTCGTTGAGAAAGTGCGCCGACTCCACGTCAAAAGGCGTGGACATGAAGGCAATGCCCGCAGCATCGCAATACTTTTTGAGGGCTTCAAATTCGTTCTTCCAGAAAGAATCGTGCTTCTTGAAGAGCTCGTACTGGCTGGAGGTGGGTTCCTTGGAGGTATCCCAGTAGGCTGGGGAATCCTTGGAGGCCAGGGTTCCGGCCTTGTAGGTCTGGAACTTGATGGCATTGGCCCCGCCCTCGGCGGCCTCGTCAACCAGACGGCGGGCAATGTCCATGCTGCCCTCGTGGTTCACGCCAGCCTCCGCAATAACATAGGGAACGGGGATGTGGGTTTCCTGAGTGGGAACGTCGAATATTTCCATGAGTTTCATGCTCATTTCCTCTCTGATGAATGATGGGTGGAAACTATACTCCGGCAAGATGCAAAAGAAAAGCACACGCTGCGGGTCATTCGCATAACATTTTATAATAATTACATATTTAAACTATCCAGGTGTTTTACCCAACGCTCTTTACCTGCGGCTCGCCTACGGATATGTTCTTTGCCCAAACCCATAAAGGATACAGACATGGCGCACAGCAAGACACTTCGTATCGTTCTGGCCACGCAAAATGCGGGCAAGGTTCGTGAACTGGCCGACCCGCTGACCGAATTCGGCGTGGAAGTTCTGGGGCTTTCGTCCTTTCCTGAAATTGGCGACATCGAAGAAACCGGCACCACCTTTGAAGAAAACGCACTCATCAAGGCCCGGGCCGTGGCGGCCCTGACCGGCCTTGTGAGCGTTGCCGACGATTCCGGCCTGGAAGTGGACGCCCTGGACGGCGCTCCGGGCGTGTACTCCGCCCGCTATTCCGATGACTGGGAGAGCCTGCCCGGCGAAAGCCGCGATGCACGCAACATCCGCAAGCTGCTGCACGCAATGGCCGCAGTGCCCGCTGAAAAACGCGCCTGCCGCTTTGTGAGCTGCATGGCCGCCGCCAAGCCCAATGGCGATGAAATGGTGGTGCGCGGCACATGGGAAGGCACCCTGCTGGAAAGCCCGCGTGGGGACAACGGTTTTGGCTACGACCCTGTTTTTTTTGATCCGTCGGCGGGCAAATCCGGCGCAGAACTGACGCGGGACGAAAAAAACGCCCGCAGCCACAGGGGCAATGCCCTGCGCGCCCTGCTGGCCCGCTGGGCCGAATTTATGCGCTAAGCGCGGCACGCGCCAATGATGCGGACGGAACAAACCGCCCGCAAGATCGCATTGCGACAAAGCTAAAGAATCAAGCAGGCGGGGCAACCCGCCGCTTCTCTTTTACCCCGGTTGCAAGGTGCGTGCTGTGCCCGCCGCCCTATCCGCAGAACGCCCCATGAATACCGGGGGAACAAACCGTCATTTTTATGCCAGCCAGGGCAACCGCCAATCGAATCTGCTTATTGTCCACGCGCCGCCAGTCTCTAAACTTTTTCGCCTTTGCTCCGTTAAAACAACTGAGGGGCAAGAATCCTCGGCAATTTTGCGTGGAGGCAAAAACTGCCTTTCCGGCAGCCCGGGGTGAAACAAATGCTCCCCGTGTGCAAGCGAGAAAATACGGTCATGGCGGGCATTCGCGCTATCCGCTGATTTTTTTCAGCATTTCCGGCATTGCACACCCCCGCTCCACCTTGTCTGCCAATTTGCACGTATTTTGCAAATTTTTGAGTGTCCGTCATGTCTCCGGCATGTATTGCCGCCCTTTGCAGACATGGCGGCTGGCGGTTCCCCAGGTTTGCGCATGCCCGCACCGGGAACGGCACATCTTTTTTGTGAGGCACCTATGGCCAGCACCATATCCGGCTCCAACGCCATATCCAACCTCAGTGGTTCGGATACGAACTTTGACACGGTTCTTGCGAACCTCAAAAAAGTTGAGTCCACGCAACTCAATCAACTTACCGCGTGGAAAAGCGACTGGAAACTGCGCTATGATGCTTTTGACAAGGTTATCGGGCAGGTCAGCACCGCCAGCAATGTGCTTGCAACCCTCGCCAACAAAAACAGCTTTGTTACCAAGAACGTAACCAGCAGCAACAGCAATATCATTTCTGCTGTTGCCAGCGCCTCTGCGGACGATGTCCAGCATACCATCAATGTCAGCCAGGTGGCGAGCAACGCCATATGGGCCAACACCGGGCACGTCTTCAACAGCAAGACGGACGTCATCAATACATCCGGCACATCGCAGACCTTTTCATACAGCTATGCAGGCAAGGAATACAGCATGGCCGTTCCGGCCAATACCACGCTCGATTCCTTTGTAAGCATGGTCAACAATTCTTCCGACAACCCCGGCATCAAGGTCAGCATTGTTCAGGCCAGCTCCGGCTATGTTTTTCAGGTTGCGGGCAAGAGCACCGGGGCTGCCAACGATCTGGTCATTCACAGCTCCGGCCTTGTGGGCATGAGCGCATCCGGCGCATCCTCCATATGGTCCACCAACAGTGCGCTGGATGTGAGCAGTGTACTCACCAACCCCACAAAGTATGCCTACGACCTCATCATGGAGGACGGCAACACCTTTTCGGTCAAAATCAACGGCGACAAGACCAACCAGGATCTTGTAACCGCCATCAATGCGCAGGTGGGGCGCAGCATTGCCAGCATTGACGGCTCCGGCAATCTGCAGCTTGCTGACGTCAAGGCCATGTACCGGCGCGACACCAGTACGCAGACATCGTTCAGCACTCCGGTCACAAAATTTTCCATGGGTTCTACGCCCACGACAACCAAGCTGACGGGCGCCCTGACTGTTGATCTGAATATCAATGACGGCGTGACCACGGGCACCCGCACCCTGACCATCGCCGCCGGCACCACCATGAAGGATGCCGCATTGCAGATCGCCCAGGCATCTGGCGCCAGCACGGCTGAAATGACCTACAACAGCACCACTGGCGGCTGGGAGCTGAACCTCTCAAATGTGAACGGCGCAACCCTCAGCTTTGCTGACAGCGCCAGCGATTCTGGCAAGATGACTTCAACCGTCGTTGCCGATGCCAGCAAACTGGGAACCAAGGTGAACGATCCGCCCAATTCGCAGACGTTCTCCGCCAGCACGGCCATTACCTTCGACAGCTCCAAGCTCTCGCAAAAGCTTGGCGGCACAAGCGCTGACGGCACAAAAAACTTTACCTATACCGTTGTTGACGACAATGGCGGCACGCGAAACCTGACCATCAAGCAGGACGCAACCTATCAGGATCTGCTGACCCAGCTTCAGTCGTTTGGCGGCACATTAAGTGGAGATGGCAAAACCGTAACGTTTGCGAACACGGAAAAATTCTACCTGAGCGCAGGCGGCACGGGCGGCGGCATGGACGGAATCACCGTCAAGACAGACTCCACGGCCACCATCACCAACATGGCCGCAGGCAGCACGCTGGAGACGCCCCCGCCCCTGACCTATACCTACACCACAAATAGCAGCTCCACGCCGCAGACATTTACGATTGCCGGCGGTTCCAAAATGTCGGACGTGATCGCCGAACTCAAGACCAAGGGCCTGTCTGGCTCGCTGGTAAGCGCCGACGGAACAACAACAATTGACCTGCAAACAGGCACCCTGCCCACGACAGGCAGTTATTTTCTCAAGCTCAACAATATCGATTCCCTTAGCGGGCCGGGCATTACCGGCCAGGTGACCTCGTCCTCCAACTGGAATATCCGCGGTGCGGCCAACGCCAAATTTACGGTGGACAACTGGCCCCTGACCATGGAATCCGACACAAACAGCGTGAGCAACGTGATCGAGGGCGTGGTCTTTACCATTCAGGACAAAGGCAGCGCATCCATCTCGGTCAATACCGACGTCACCTCGGTGGAAAAATCCATTCAGACGTTTCTTGATTCCGTCAACTCGGTATTGATGACTATCAATGATTACACAAAGTTTGACCCGAACAAGGACGTCACCACCAACGATCCAAAAAATGAGAACAGCAAAAACTACAGCGCCTCGCAACTGACTGCGGAAAAAGGCGGCCTCTTGCAGGGCAACTATGGCGTACAGCTGTTCAAATCGCGCTTCACCTCGCTGGTCAACGGCGCGCCTCCAGGTTTTGCCAGCCGGACATCTGCCTCAGACGTGCTGTCGGGCGATGTGCTTGCCAACCTCGCCAACATGGGCATCAAGGTTGAAACCGACCAGTCGAGTTCCAACTACGGGCTGTTGGTAATTGCGCCTTCGTCCGGCATTGCTGAGTTGCAGCAGATGGACAAGAGCAATTATGAAAAAATGATCAACAGCAACCTTTCGGATGTTGTGGATTTTTTCTGCTCCAGCGGCACGGGTACGGCGACCAGCGCTGATTTTCGCTACGGCAGCCACATTGCGGGTATCACCAAGGGCGGTTCCTATGATGTGAAATACTCGGTTGATGCTGGCGGCAATATTACCAATGTCACGGTTGGCGGCGTGGCCGCAACGCGCGACACGAGCCAGCCGGGCTATTACTACAGCGTTGCTACAGGTGATGCGCGAGGCCTCTCGCTCCAGATAGACAACCTCACCCCAGGTGATCACTCTGGCCAGATACGCATCAAGGAAGGGCTGATTCAGACGGTCAGCACATTCCTTAAGGGCGAATTGACCTATACGGACGTCAACGTCTCGGGCACCGGCACCGCAGAGCAGACATCCGCTGCCATTGCACTTAAATCAAAAAATGGCGCCTTGATGGTTCTGAAAAACAACTATCAAAGCATCATGGAAAATATCGACAAAAAGATCACCCAGGAGCAGACGCGCCTTGATACGTGGGAAGCTCGGCAAAAAACATACTTTGCCAACCTTGAAACCCTGCTCAAGAAATACAATACGCAGCAAGAGCAGCTTACATCACAGATCAAACAGCTTTCTGGTTCGTCCAGTTCCTAAAACAATAAGGCCAGACAAAGAACACCGCCATAAGGACACACTATGAACAAAGCGGCGCAAGCATATTTTCAGACCAAGGTCGGCACCACGGATCAGGGGCAACTTTTGCTCATGCTCTATGACGGCGCGCTCACATTTATACAGCAGGCGCGCACAAAGATGATTGCCAATGACTATGCGGGAAAAGGCATCCTTATCTCCAAGGTCATCGACATAATCAATGAGCTTTCCGCTTCGTTGAACATGGATAAGGGCGGCAGTCTGGCTGTGAACCTGAACAACCTGTACCTGCTCTGCACGGCCCGCTTGCTGCGCGCCAACCTGAAAATGGATATGGATTCACTCAACAGTGTGGAATCCATTCTTTCGGGCCTGCGTGGCGCCTATGCCCAGATTATTGAAACCCCCGAGGCCCGTCAGGCAAGCAACGATATCGCCACCCGCCTGCAACCCATGGGGACAATGACCAGATCCGCGCAGCCCATCATACCGTCAACCGTTACCGCCGTGCCGCGCTCCCATGCTCAGGCGGCCTATGGCCGCAGCGCCATGCGCCCTGCAGCACCTGCGGCGGAGGCTCCCAGCCAGACGGCCGATGCCCAGCGCGCGCATGTGCAGTCTTTTGACCAGGCCGCGCCGCAGGCGGCAGCACCGCAGCCGCGCCTGCCCGGCGCCTACGGCAAACCCTAGCAGATTAAAGCCCTGCCCAGAACAGAAAGGCTGACAGCAGCATTACGCAAAAGCGGGGGGGCGGATTTGCCGCCGGGTTTTGGGGGGCATGCGGTGGGG
>JAEZYD010000066.1 GCA_023419375.1 Pseudomonadota bacterium | reverse complement strand
GGGCATCAAGGGCGACGCGGGTCTTGAATTCGGCAGTGAACTTCCTTCTCGATTTGGACATAAAAAGCCTCCTTTGACTTCTTACGTCCACCTTAGCTCACGGTCCAGTTTTCCGAACCCACTTCTTGAGCCTGTGTTCAGGATTTCGAGTATTACCCGCTCATCAGGAGACAGCGCGTGTAAGATGGCTTGCGGACGTTCGCTGAAGGCTTCAGAATTTTGTTTGCTTTCCAGTGGCAAAGGCTCACTGGAGTTACCTACCTCATTATGGGCACTGGGGAGTATAATTTCTTTTCCATCTGCACCTGTAGCAGCAAGATAGTCCCAATCTGAGGCTCCTAGCTCTAAATGTAGCCAGAAGGTCTTTTTTTCGAGAACCGGTGCAGCTTTGCTCGCATCGAATCGTAACCCCACGGTTAGTCCATCCTGCGCAGCTGCAACTTGAACTCTTTTAGTCCCAAGGTCGTTGTTTAGAATCTCAGTACTGCTCACAAGCCCAATAACTGTTCTGGCGAGAGTTGCGAAGATATGGCTGCCACGAATCTTAGTGCTGTGGAGCTTGCCCTCTTCATCTTCTGATTTGTGATGGACAAGCACGACGCACATGCCGAGTTTCTGAAGGGATTTTACCCAGTCAAGCACCACACGAGCCCAATTGCCATGGGCAACAGTATCCCCCATCAAAGCCGTGAGATTGTCAAGAAATACAAATCGACACTTATGCTTTAGGAGATACTCGGTTAATCCTTCTCTGAATGCTGAATCCGTCAGCGAGAAAGTGCTACAGAATTCCGGAAGATTCGGATCGAACATAGATATGCCGAAAAAACGATGATCAAGTTCACTAACAAGTTCGTGCTGCTCCAAGTTGGCACAATATTCATCATGTGGGGTTTCTGCGTCGATGTATGCGACATTACCAGCGTCTATTCCAGTACCCGAGAAAAGGGGCCATCTGACATTGCCTTTAATGATGGCTCGGCAGCACGAAAGGGCAACCTGTGTTTTCCCCGCCCCTTTCATCCCTGCGAGCAGAACATAATTATCTGGCCGCATGGTGTGATAGAGCGAAACATCAGCCAATGTTAAAGCCTTTGCTGGGGAAAGCGCAGGATCGGCTTGAGGGAGAGCAAGTTTTTGCTCAGTAGAAGCCTCAGGGCTCATCGCCTTTGGTTTTTTGAAAATACCCAAACTCTGGCCCCATTTAATGAACTCCTCATAGGAAACGGCTTGCTTGATTACCTGCTGAATCAGCCAAGATGGGCGCTCAATTTCATTAATGATCACAATGCGATTCAGCAGCACGACTTCAGCTTCAGAGGCATTCTCTACAGATTTTTTCAAGTCGCCATCAGGTGAGGTGTGAAGCAGGAATCCAGAGTATACACGAAAGCTTTTACCCAGTGCGCCCATAATGTAACCCATGTATAGTTTGACCATCGCCATGCAAGCCTGGTTCGGGGCGGGAACAAACACCACATTGTGGCCGTGAAGGTAGCTCCACGGGAGCACGGACAGGTCGCTTCCAAGGTGCGCCGTGACTATGACCTTATCAGGAGTATATCCACGCGTTGTGTCCAGCATGCGTTGAAGGGCAAGCGCGGTTCGCATGTCCTGACAAAAAATGATCGGAGCAAAAGGATACTTATCCATCAAATGCTGGTTAAAGAAATGGGCGGTTGGCTTGTATTTGCCCATGCATAATACGCAGCGCCCAACTGTCGCGGGAAGGCAAAAGTCATGCCCATTCAGCCGGTAGCGGAGGATGGCACCAATGACCTGCCCGGCATTGCCATAGATGTACGTTTTGTCCGTCAGTTCGGCGCAGGTCGTGCCTCCAGGGAGTCCCGGTAGATGAAGTATTTCCGGTATATTTTCTTCAGGTTGCTGAAACGTACCACTGGATTCTGCAGTATGCGGATCACTGGAAAGCCGTGAGAGGTTATAAAAATCCATGCCCACGATCTTAGCCAAAGTAGCTAACGCATCCAGTCTGGATAGGTTAAATACCGCGCTAACCAAGCTTAACCAAGACGAGCCTTTGGTTCTGCCCAAATTCATCTTCCAGCGTGGCTTGCCATCAGCGTCAACTGTAATGGAGATATGTGCGCCTTCGTTTCTGATGAGTGTGATCGCCCTAATGTTGCTATCTATTTTCTCGCGAAACTGAAAGGTAGCCTCACGTTCCAGAATCGCTTCAAAAATAGTTTCAAGGACAAGTTCATCTTCTAGGCCGTAATTGTCCGATATGTTAGCGCTTCCGCTAGCGGTTCCAAAAAAATGCGAGAAGGGATGCCTCCCGTGTAGGCCAACGTCCACCCTGGAGGTGGCTGAATTATGCGATGAAGGCCACTTGGCAATAAGATGTCGGAAGTCTGTTCGTGTATGCGTGTGGTTAATTGAGCCGTAATGGAAATAGTTCCATGCTGGAGTGTATCCACGCACTAGAGGCAACACAGGGCTGACAGTGACATCCAGCGTTGCGTCTTTTACCGGTACCGGAGTATTGCGATGTTTTTCCTGCGCTCCTCCAATAGTGGCAGATGAACATTCGCCGAGCGTAATGTTCATCCCAAATTTTTTTGCAATCTTATCCAATTCAAGATGGTTATTCATGAGTTTCTCCAGGTACGAGATTGGCTTTTACCAATCCCGTACTGTTAAGTTGTAGCTAGTTCACTTCTATGGTGATGACAGATATTTTTATTGGCTTATCCCCAAATCCAGCGTTGCCGATAGCCACAAGGGCAGCCTCTAGATTTTTTGTGGAACCGTTCTGAATGACAACGGGTACAGCATCCTCACCACCAGAACTAGCAGGCATTTCTTTGTTATCTAGGCCATTATTCATAGGGGGCTCCCGACATACCTGCCTCCAAGGATTGGCAGGGTAAAGATGTATTGGAAAATTCTAACAAGCAATTGCATCGAGTCCACGCAGTGAGCCAATTCTTTGAAGTATCCGTTTGAAG
The DNA here is from genome assembly GCA_023419375.1 of Pseudomonadota bacterium. Lineage (GTDB taxonomy): Bacteria > Desulfobacterota > Desulfovibrionia > Desulfovibrionales > Desulfovibrionaceae > Desulfovibrio. The sequence continues at coordinate 28,388 of JAEZYD010000066.1, read as the reverse complement.
TGGGGCTCCTTAAAATCCTCCTGTTGTTCTCCATAGCAGAAGGGAAAAGCACAGAAAAAGGGGGATAAGCATTTTGCTTATCCCCCCGCTTTTGACCCGTTGAAAACTTAAAACAATTATCTCAGGTCGTCGGTACTACTGTGAGTCAAATAGCGAAAAGTGAGTGGCGCGGCAGAAGCGGAGCTTCAGGATTAGGGTAAATTTTATCTAATTTTGAGGATGTTGGAATAAGTCTCATGGCTATTATGGAATTAGCAGCAATTCTATAGTTATTATTAAGGGCTTTAATGCAATTTTCTTGAGAGTCACAGCTAATGCAATCTGTGGTTGAACAATTTTTCTTGTCATATACATAGAGACTTCTATCTGTAAGGAGTTGCCTAATTTCCCTAAATCCTAAATTAGATTCTTTTTTCATATCCCATGCAAAGAGCCCAACGAGCCTATTATAAAATGAAGGAGATCGAAAATTTCCACTTTTTTCAGAAGCTAAAAGTAAGGTTAATTGCTCCTTTTCTTCATTTGTCAACAAGATACCGCTGGTTAGTTTAAATATGGCGATCTCAAAGAAAATTCTTTGTGCGGTTAGGTGGCTGGAAGCATGCTCGCCAGAAAAATCAATTTCTATTGTTAGGCTCTTTGAGTTTTTGCTGCGTGTCCTGTAGCCATATTCTTGATAATTGTTTTCACTCTCGCATTCGTCATCAAAGGGACGTTGCTTGGGGAGAGGAGTATTGCTTTTCACAGCAAACAAAACTTCTTCCATATTTAGAGGATAAAGTAATTCTGGAGCAAAAATTTTATATTTCCCAGAAATTTTGAGAAGTTTATCTATCCATGGAGTGAAATGTTCAAGGTTAAATGGGATAGGAATAGCCTCTTTGTGTAGTTCACCCCGTTTTCTTTTTTCATGCTTCACTATGCATTCTCTAACGATGAGAATTTTCCATTTAGTGTTCCCTGAAAAATTTGCTAGAGGCGAAAAGCATTCCTTCATTAGCCATGATATTGTTTTAGGATCAGCAGAATTCTCGAAGTGTCTTTTTAAATATTCTGATTTGATAAATAATTCTTGTTCAATAGCCTCTGGAAATTTTATTCCACACATTGTTTTCTCCACTCAAGTAGTTACTAGCTATATTAAATGATTATTATTAAAATTAATTAGGTTGATGAGTTTCTTGCATTGTTCTCCGCTGAACCGCTCCCCATACTGCCGACCTGCCAATTCAGCTATTTCGTGTCCGAATATCTGGCGGAACATGTCATTGTGCAGGTTTCTGACCTTAAAAAACTGTGAGAACGAGTGGCGTAGCGAATGGAAGCTCTTTGTGCCCTTGATCTTTTTCTTTGCCAGCAGTCGGCTAAAATTTTTGCCAACCTGTTTGCCGTATTTGGGTGAAGATGGTGTCTTCTTGAGCTCTGGGAACAGGCGGTATTCCTTACGGGCTACAAGCTTCTCTCGAAGCCTCAGTAAGCCCAATTCTATCAAATCATCATGAATGGGCACAAACCGCCGTGAGTTTTTGTTTTTTAGGATTTTGTCCTTAAGTCCATCCTCTGAAGCTTCCTTGATGTCAAAGATCCAGACCCCATCTGAATCCTGACAAATGTCTTCACAGTGAAGCTGGCAAATTTCCTCAAGCCGCATTCCCGTGTATAGGCCGATGAGGGGCACCCAGTAGTAGGCCGGTTTGGTAAATGCCGAGGGCTTGTAATCCCCACTGAAAAAAAAGGTTTTAATGTCTTCAGGGGTAAGCGGATCACGCTTTTCAACGTCAGGTTGAGGGTCGCGAATGCTTAGGCCCTTAGCAGGGTTGATGGCCAGCAACTGCTCACGAATTGCCCATTCATACATGCCTGATATGGCTTGAACAATTATGTTTACGGTTTTAACGGAAATGGTTACAGCGTGGGGCATTGCAAGAAGCTCAGCAATGCTTTTGTTTCTGTACGTTGGACTTTTCTTTCTCGAAGGAGGCAACTTGCGTAAGGTGTCGCGAACCGTGCGCATCTCTTCGCGAGTGACAGATGCAGCGTCTTTGTCGCCCAGTATATCAATGATATTTTGCAGGCGGCTGAGGTGGTCTTTGACAGAATGCTCTTTCCACGCGCCATCAGATAAGCGGGTAGATGAATATCGTTCTATCAGCTCGCTGAGTAAAAGCGAAGGCTGTGGGTGTTTTTCAATCGGTGTGGAAACCGGGGCAGGCACACGAGGGTAGGGAGTGCTCTCAGCACTATAGAACAATTGTTCTGGCCCATAGTCGCCGCTGACCCGCGCCGCCTGAATTCTTTTGAAAGTTACCTGCATGGCCATGTATGACTTCGCCAGTGCCATGACGTTGTCGTGCCCAATCTCCCTGCGGTCAAACACCTGCTCAGCAATCATTTCCATAATGCTCAGGGGAAGCCAATCTTCAACCCTGTCAAATGAATTCAGCTGGTGTTGTTGCTCCATGGCGGATTCAAGCATGACCGTGTCGAGGCCAATCGACGATATCACCGAGCCATTCTGGTCTAGCTCGTGCGCAATAGGCCGCCCCTCGTCTGACTGCACGTCCTTGTCCAGCATGAATCGGAGGTAGCCGTTCAAGCGCCTGCGAATTTCATCCGGTGTCACCAGGGTTTTGTTGGGTTCATTGAGAACCTCATCCAGCGCAAGTTGAAGCAGGCGCTGGAGTTCTTCGTGCGTTGGTAGGTCTTCCATCTCTAGGGCTCGCTGTAGGCGTGAATGTAGGTCCCTTGCCAGGCGCAGTGCTTGGGGCCGATGGCCAGTGCGCAGGCTGACACGAATTTCTGTGTGCCCCATGTGGGCTATCAGCCAACCAGGGAACCTGTAGCGATAGTAGAAAATTCCATTCTTCAGGTAAAGGAAGCTGGGAGCTTTGCCGGAACGGAGAGGATGGATGGAGGATGACTGCGCCATAAATCGACTCGCTTGTGACCCCATTTGTGACCCTCTTTGGAGGGAGGTCTGATTTGGGGGGTCAAAAGGCCGAAAAGGCGCATTTCAAGCCGTGGGTAAACGAAAAAGGGATTACAACAACCTGTTGTAATCCCTTATCTTCTTATGGTGCCGAAGGGGAGACTCGAACTCCCACTCCCTTGCGAGAACTAGACCCTGAATCTGATTGCAAAGTTCCCTAAAATTCCTAGGGATAGTAATTTCAGTATGATATGCTAAACTAATGTTCCCCTGAGTGCCCTTGATTTCCCCCAAAAGTGGGGGCATAGTGGGGGCATGAAAAAGCCCAAAATCAAGACACAGTACCCCGGCGTTCGCTACTACGAACACTCTACTCGCAAGCAGCGCAACGGACAACCTGACCGCTATTTTTCCATTCGTTATAAAAAAGATGGGCGCACCATTGAGGAGGGCATGGGCTGGGCCACTGAACAATGGAATGCAGAAAAAGCGCATAAGGTATTGTCTGGCATCAAGGAGAACAAGAAAGTGGGCAAGGGGCCTCAAAGCCTTGCCGAAATGCGAAAACAGGCCGCTGACGAACGTGCCGTCGCTGCAAAAGAGGCGTCTGAGGAATATGCCGCCAACATGTCCTTTCAAGATTTCTTTGAAAGGTACTACATGGCTGAGGCCAGGCGAACAAAAAGGAGCTGGCTCACGGACGAACAGCGCTTCAATAAAATCATCAAGCCTGCCATTGGCGCAAAACCCCTGTCTGCCATCACGCGGGAAGACATTCAGGCTATTGTTGACGGCCTGATGGACTCCGGTGCTGCCCCGTCCACCATAAAGCAGTATCGTAGCATCATCAGTTACACCTTCACTCAGGCCAGCCTCATGAAGCTGGAAGGAACAACAATCTTCACCGGGCAAAGCCCTGTCCGTGGCGTCAAGATTCCTCCTATCAAAAATTCTCGTGAGCGTTTTTTGACTGCCAAGGAGGCAAAAGCTTTGGTGAGCACTGCCAAGAAGTTGCCAAACCAGGACTTGCACGACTGCATTGTCCTCTCGCTGAACACTGGCCTGCGCCTTGGTGAGCTTCAACGCCTTGAATGGCCGGATGTGGACTTGGTTCATGCCATGCTCACCGTGCGTGATGAAGCGCACCGCAAGCCGGGAGGCAAAGTGCCCTTGAACGATGCTGCACTGAAAATTTTTAAGGAGCGCCGCAAAAGCGAAAAGCAAGAATCGTCTATGGGCCTGGTCTTTCCGCCGGTCATAGGCAGTGAAATGCGCACAAACCTGTCCCATGCGTTCAGGGCACTTGCAGACTCCATTGGTCTTAATGACGGCATCAAGCAGGATGATAGGGCCAGGCGAATCGTATTTCACAGCCTTCGGCATACCTTTGCTAGCTGGCTGGCGTGTAATGGCGAAGACATATACCGTATCCAACGTCTGATGCGGCATAGAACCATTACTATGACCATGCGCTATGCGCATTTGATACCCGATGCCACCCGATCCGCAGTCCATAACTTGAAGCCCCCTAAAGCTCTTTGATATTGTTCTTGAGTCTTGAAACGCCCATCGTACCGATAAGCCAGTTCACAAGGGATTCAGTGGGGTACACCACATTCCGGCCCACCTGAAAAGCTCCCAAAGGGCCATCCCCCGACGAGTCGGCATTGGCAAGCGTTTTGGGGGTAATAATGCCGCCAAGCTGACGCTCAACATCCTTGCGAGCTATGGTTGGCGGAAGTTTGGACAGCAACAACTGACGAAACTCGTCTTCTGGTCGTAAAGCAGTCTGTGTCATGACTACCTCTGCGTTTGTTAGTTTTCAGAGTGCATATCAAGTTTGACTTACTCATACTCACTATGTCGCTTATACTTTGCAATCAGCTCAATCATAGATTCACATCCATTTTTCCATAGCATTTTTTCACAATGTCTGCGAACTCCACTTACACTCATACCTAATTGCAATGAAATCTGCTGATACGTAAAGCTGTGCATGAATAACTCTAACACTTGTCTTCCACGCGGTGACAGCTTCAAATTTGCTGACTGCGCTGCCTCAGTAGATTGAGGCGCATTGATTTTTAGCAGTAGCTCGCGTGTAGTGTGCACCAAAAAGCCTGCCCGTAAATTTTCAAGATGCCAACGAACTGTGCCGTAGGAGACAGAGAGAACTTGCGCAATTTCTTTTAGGCCGTACCCCGTGGGCAAGAAGCTCAACAATACGCCGCTCTGTCTGAGTCAATTTTCTCATCTTTGCCTCCGTGCATTTGTGTCTATAAAATACATACTTACAGGCATTAGCACGGAGGTATTTTTGTAAACAGTGGCTTTTTGACAGGTATTTTAAATCGGCATAACATTCTCACTAAAGAGTTATAAAAATAAAAAAGGTCATACCGTTATTATTTTAACAGTAAGACCTTTTATGTATTATATATATGTGCCAAAAACTTCTCTAAGCTCAACAATACAGTTTACACATTAATCAGCTATGGCCTTGATAATAGAGTCCCTGGCGTCTGAATAAAACTGAACGTCGATCTTTGTGGCCATATCATCTGACAGATCAAAAAGTTGCTTACGTGATGATACTGGCATCAATATCACTGATGCACCTTTTTCAATTGCAATTTCGACAATGGAAACAGCATTATGTATAGTCTCGATTGATCCGCCAAGGTTAATCTCACCAACGACAATAAGGCCAGCACGAATACTTTTTTTAAGCAAAGCGGTGCATAATGCAATAAGCGATGCCACACCAATCTTTGCACCAGATTTTGAAGCATCAAAGGCCCTGAGCTGTGTTGTAAATTCATGTTGTCTGGGGTCTTTATCGCCAACTAATTGCATAGCTCTAGTGTACAAATTCTGTTCAGCATACCCCATGCTTTCTTTAAAAGCAGGCGGCACAGGTTTATTGAGGATTTTAACCCCAGAACCAGGCCCTTCATTGACTTCTACACGATAAAGCCCTGGGTGTTCGCCATTTCCACCTGGAGAAATAGTCCATACCTGTCCTGGTTCAAGTGGGTCTGTGCCAATGCTATTCTCAACGTGAAGTTCTGGAGTAGAAACAAATTTTTCGATACCTTCTGTACCCAATACATAACTGAAATGCGTGTTCCGAAACTCGACTGAGCCAATGCGTTTTTGTTGTTCCTTTACTCGTCTTCTTGATTCCAGCGCAACCCGCACGGCCCATTCCATATCCTCGTCAGAAATTTCATCATTTCCAGGACTGAGCAGTTTTATAAGACCACTTACAGTTTTGTTGACCGCATTTGTATCGCGGCCAGAAAGAGCTCCTCCAAAAAACACCTTGCCCTGTAGTACGCTGATTCGGCTTTGATTACGAAGCTGGCTCCAGCACTCTGACAAAAAGTCGCTTACAAGCCCAAAGTGGTCGGTTAAAAGCTCTTTATTTATCTTGGGTACATCCCAACCCGGCAAAAAAGCATGAATACGATCCATAAAGGCCGTATCATCGCGCATTTCTGGGGGCATAGGCCCAAATAAATGCCCGATTCGCTGCTGATGCTCCACATCCACGTCGAAGTTACCCACCAAGACAATGCTGCCATCGGCTCGGATGCTTTCTTTGCCTCGGCTAAACTCCCCAGACTCCATGTAGCCCTTCATGATGTTCACGCCATCTTTCTGGTCAAACGAAACCCCGGAAACTTCATCAAAGCACACCACATCGTACTGACACACCAAACCTCTTTGGCCCGATGCGTTATTGACAAACATCCTGGCCACAGTGGCTTTGCCACCGGAAATTAAGTGCGCATAGGGTGATACCTGCTGAAATAAATGGCTTTTACCTGTACCCCTTGGGCCAAGCTCAACCAGGTTATAGTTGCGCTCCACAAAAGGAACCATACGCAAGAGCAAAGCATTGCATTGTCTTTCAGAGAGGTGCTCTGGCTCAATGCCTATGGAGCGAAGTAGAAAACATTTCCATTCCGCAGTGGAAAAAGCCTTTCGTGCTTCGGCCAAGGCATCAAGAACATCTCGTTTTGAAAGCTGGATTTCCCGCAGGGACTCTATGCCAAAAGGTCTGCCCTTGCCTTCTTGCGCTTTAGCCGCATCATAGCTCAGGCTAATTTCTGCATAAAACCCGCCAGTCAGCATCCGTTCATGGGTATTGACCAATTCGGGGCTGATACGCACATCAGACAAGCGCAAACTGGGGAGCGTGGCCACATAAGAGTCCGTTTTGGCGTCAAGCCTTGCAGTGATAAGGTCGATGAGCTTTACCTCACCATTTTCTCTGGCCTTGGCTTTAAACAGTTCTTCCTCGCCTGCCTTAACCGTGCGTGATTGGAGTTGCCTTTGAACTATCTCCAAGCCTTCATTGATTTCATCCTGACTTGTGCTGGCACAGTATCGACCGAGCAAAAACTCCACAACATAGGTCGGCACGGGAAATTGACGGCTAAATGTTCGCACAAGGTCTTTGCGTACAAGATACCCGTCCAGTTGTGATGCCGCGATGTTATCAATATGATCCATTTCCATTATACGGCACCTCCTCCAATCACCGTGGCAGACTGCGCAGCTAAAGAACCATTTTCATCAATGAGAACAATAAAAGCCTGCCGTCCTGCCATATCTTCGTCTTCAACAACCACAGAGGCTGTACCATCATCTCTAAGAGGTTTTATCCCCAGAACGATGCTTGAAGCTTCATTGCCAGCCTGCAATCGTATATCAAGCGAAATTGCTGAAATATTGCCATCAACGACAACGGTGCAGCGCATTCCCTTCCATACCACGTCAGTAATGCGTATGGCCGCCGTAGGCGCAGATGCAGGTGAGGTTACGACCAACTGGAGTGTCAGACATTCTTGAAGACTCAGCCCGCCGTGCGTGTACTCTTCGCCCTTTTTGAAGCAACTCACACCATCCGCAAGCGCAAACTGTTGTTCGGGGTTCCAGTACCACGGGTAAAGCCTTTCTTCGCAGGCGGCCCCAGGCTTTAGCGATGCACAACGCCCCCACTTATTTTCGGTCAAAAAACCGGGCAAATCTATTTTGGGCAAGCCGCCAGGCATGAGTAGCCAACCGTGATCCGTAACCACATGCACCTGCTTCCATCCTGCGGCAAAAAGCTCCACCACGCGGTTTTTTATCTCGCCTATCAGGTCATCCAAGTGCCTTGCCAGCTTGGAGCCGCGATTATGGCCTTCGTGGTCAATATCCCCATACTCACACCAGGCTTTGCCTTGGCCGTCACCGCTCATGGAGTGTTCAAGAACCGTCCACCCCGCATCGCAAAGCAATTTTTTCAGATGATGCCCGCCCTTCAAAGATTGTCCTGTCCCAGCGACACTTGGCTCAAAATCTGAATTATCATTTGCCCCGCAGATACTTGCACCTACTGGGCTGACAGCAGCCTTTCCCGTAGCAGTGACACTGGGCAGTGCCGCCCATAGTGGCTCTTCCGCAACATGTAACCCATGTTTTAGCAGCACTTCTGCTAATCTTTTTGCTGCATCAAAGCGAAGTCCGTCAACGAACACTATGCAGTCGCCTGTTTTGGGCTTTGGTGCTTTTGCCGTTTTATGCGTTCCACCAGGATAGGATGAACCATCCACCACTTTTTGAAGATGCCTGGCAGATGCTTCAGCCCAGGGCAAATAGATTGACCGGACAACCGCAGTCACGGCCTCCATGTCTGCTGCATTTCTCACCTGCGCCAAGGCTCGCAGCACACCATCATCCACACGCCAGCCAACTTGCATGTAGCCGGTTATGAGGTCATGCACCGTTCCAGCCGCAAGGCTTATGGACATTTTATCGGCAACATCAGCCAGATGTTTCAAAGCTTTGGCCAGTGGAGCTTCACCCAATTCGGCCCATACCAAAGTGCGCCTGCGGCCATGCCGTTTTTCAAGCTCTCCAATTTTTGCACGGGCTTCATGAGCAGGTAAATGAGCAAAGGCTAAACATTCGTGCCGCAATGCTTTTTCCTGCTCATCATTCCATTGTGGCCACCCATCAAAGGTGTCCGTGCCTGAATGCCAGAAAATGGTGTCACTTGGGGGACTGCATTTGCGAATGTTCTGTGGAATACTGGGATAACGCTGTGGAGCCTCACAAAAGCGCTCCCAAGCCGCAAGCCAAGGGCCTTGATGGTTTGCCAGTTTGACACAGCCAGCGAGGATGCCTTCGTTTTGAGGGATAAAGGCAAGCCCTGACTTGCATACTTCATTAAAAGCCTTCCATTCGTGGTCACTGCGCTTGGCCCGGAACACATCACCCTGGTCAAGCCATTGCAGCACATCACGAACAGGGTCGCCGCCCGTAAGCAGTGTATTAAAGTAATCTTTGTCCAGGCGCTTGCCCTTAAGTAGTTTTACATCCTCTTCAAGAAGCCTGGAAAGCACCAACTGCATCGACTGTTTGGCATCATTATCTTGGGCTACATCAAGCCCCAGTCCGCCTTGATCGGATTTCAAATAGGCTAGAATTGTCCAATCTTTGGCATTTATCTGTGACCAGATGACACCACGGTATTGCAATTCGGCCAAAGGCTTCAGGTGATCAGGGCAGCTTTCCACGGCACGCAAATCCTGGCGACTCACACCGGGCAAATAAAGTATAGGTGTATTGCCTTCTGGCAGCAGTGTGGCGTCAATATGCCCGGCTAGGGCGCAACGCAGCCAGATGGCAGGCCCAGTGCGATGTTCTGGGGCATAATCACCAAGAACCATAAGCTCTGGCAAAGATGCCTGGAGAACAGGAAGCACGGATTCCCACTGCCTTTCACGGTCTGGCCACAGAATGCACACAGGAGCGACTTGCACTTCTGGATTGAAGGTTGCAGCAGCGCGAACCGTTTTTAGGAGATGAACAAGCACTCTCATGCTTCACCCCCTTGTAGCTTGAAGAGTTGAGTTGTTTGCTGAACGAACTTTTTTGTTCGCGCAGTGATTTGACCAACGCTCCAGCCTGTAGCAGCAGCCAAGTCCTTATTAAGCTTGAGTCCATTTTTATAGCCAACAGCACGACCTAGCCGGTCTACACGGTCTCGCTTGTCCTCAAAGCTCTTGTTGCCAAGCGCACTGTTAAATCCGGAAATTGTCAGGTTGCCCAATTTGTGAACATGCGTTTGTTGAATTTCCTTTGCTTTTACCTCATCGCCATCGGCAATCATGGTTATCCAAGACTGAGGGATGTTTTCTCCTTGCGGAAAAATATGCTCGATGGTCCACACGAATTGCTTGTTTTCAAAACGCCACAGATCAACCCAGCTCTCTTTGGTCATAGATTGCTCGGCGAGTGCGCAAAGAATGAACCGGGTTACTCCTGAATTTTCTTCATAAATCGGCCCTTCCAGCTTGCGCTGGAATATCTCATCCGTTGCAGAGACGGCCACCAGTTGCTGCTCAATGGATTGGGGAATCGCATCAGCACGCAGCCCACTGATCTTGTCGATCACAGTCATGAACAGCCGAGTCAGATCCCGGGTTGGAGGTGTATCGGTCAAATTACGACGAACAAAAAAGCGGACAAGTAGTTCAACTATGGAGTTCAGGTGGGCATTAGCAAGCTCAAGCTCATCCTTTCGCACAAGCAAATATAACATCAGCAAATACGACGGGGCACCCTGAATCCGCTCCAAATCCTTGAGCGGCTTCTCGATACTATTGGGGGCGTCATCCTGGTTGCGAGAAAGTATCAGCGAATAGAGACGCCCAGCGGCACTGATCTTCTGCAGACAATCCTTCGCGTCATGGTTGATGAACTTTTCATAGATATGAATCAGGTTGGATCGAGTGGCGACCGGGACCTGGTGGATTGCTTTGAGTTGATCCTTGAAGGCGTTGTAATACTGGCGGAAGAAGCGTTCCTGGATGGCGTAGTCGTCACCGAGGTAGCCCAAGAGACGACTCCAGTGCCCGAAATAGTGATCTACCTTGCCTGGCTCGATGGATTCCAGACGAGCAAGTAGTTTGTTCTTGATGAGGTCGATGGCTGTAAGCGGCATGCCTCGATTGTTTAACGACTCGAACAGGGTGTAAGCATCAGCGTGACTCGCCACCTCAATCTTGACCAGGCACGCATGACTGACCTTATCCAAGAATTCCATCATGGTTCCCAGCCGGTTGCTACGGCCGTTGGCTATTTCATCTATGCGATCCTGGAAATACCGATAGGCCCGAAAGATCTTGCGGTTGCCAGCGTAGGCGGGGACATCACATTCACTGATGACCCCGATATCGGCGAGAACAGCGCGATAATCTTGGTTGTTATTGTTTTGAATCTGCGGAATCAGACGAATCTGATCGTCCCCTTTTTTAAGAACCAACTTGCGCTTCAAATTAATTAGCTCAACCCGCTGTTCATCATCCAAGTCGGTTTCATGGCTTTTTAGGGCATGATAAACAGCAGCAAAGAGCAATGAAAGCGTCGTCAAGCGCTGTTGTCCGTCAACCAGCTCAAGTTTCTGGACTGAGAGCACATCGGTCGATTGGTTGATGCAGATAATCGAGCCAAGGAAATAGCTCGGATCGTTCTCAAGTACATCGTCGAACAGGTTTTCCCACTGATTTTTACCCCAGGTGTATTCACGCTGGTAGCGTGGGATGGCGTAGACCACGCCCGCTTCAATATCAAAGAGCTGTGAGACAGGATAGTTATTTACGGATTTAATCATCTAACGCCTCAAAAATGGTATTTCTCACGTCTACGGCGAAATGCTTCTTCCGTCCCTTCCATAATGTCGAGAACAGCCTTGGTTACAGGCGCCTGATCAAGCCCCCCGCAAGCAAGTGTTTCACCTTTGCCGTCACGGGCTTCGAAGGCGTAGACCAGCTCGGCATCTCCGTTTACTGGCAGATTGGCGTTGTGCGTTGCCATAATGAGTTGGCGCTTCGATTTCACTTTGCGTAGCATGGGAATCAATTCCCGAAACACAAAGTTAGAGTCCAACTCATCTTCGGGCTGATCTATAACCAGCGGCCCTCCTTCCTGTGCCAGTAACAGTGCGAGGGCGGCGGTGTTCCGCTGACCGTCAGAGAGGGAGCCTTCGGCAATACTACCTGCCTTCGAACCATCCGCTCGAAACAGTTTCAAGTCCACGGTGTCTTGTACCCGAGAGCAACGGAGCTTTTCCCAACGTTCAAGATTGTCTTGAATGTGTTGGAACAGCTCTTGGCTGTTCGACCCAAAATCTGGCCCTGCCGAACCTTGTTCTACTGACAAACGCTCTTCCAGAATTTGCCAAGGGGACTCGGCATTGCCCTGTTCGGCAAAAAGCGTATAGAGGGTTTCTCCACAGCTTTCCCAATTTTTCCCTAGCCGCGTCCGCCCATCAGAGGGCGCAAAACTCTGCCAGAGCTCCCGGAAATTTTTATGATCCTGCTGGTATTTTGCTGAAACTTCGATAAACCGCTGCCTGCCTTCGTTCAGCACAGCGAGTTCATTGGCTCGTTCAGCGGCTTCAACGCGCTTCTGGAATTGCTCTCTCCAGATTTGATGTAACTGCTGTATGAACAGGCCAGTGTCTCCCGCAGCTTCTTTTAGCCGCTGAATTTCAGCCCCAGCGGCATCAATCTCCCGTTGTTTCTTGGTACGTGATTGGTCGATTTCCTGAAGATGACCAACATCATCCGTCGTCAGACCTTTAGCCGCACAGGCTTCACTGAACTTCGCGTCGGCCTGATCCAATTCTTCCCGGATCGCATTCCATGACGAATCGCTGGTTTTAAGATCATCGACAGTAGCTTCGAATCGTTCAATGGCATCACGAATAGTCCGGGCTAGCGAATCCTTCGCGGCCTTTACCTTATCGTCGAATTGCTTAAACCAGGCCGCGTGAACTGAATCTGTAACCTGAAAGGCTACGTGCGATGCGGCGATTGTCTCGGCCAAGGTGGCAACGTCTGTAAACTGCTTGCCAGGGGTTCCTGCAAGCCCTTCGAGATAACGGGCCTCGGCCTTGAGAAGTTGATGCCGCCGAGCATCCTCTTGAATCTCACTGCGTGCCTTCCACTGTCGGTCCAGTTCTTGATGCTCTTGCTGGAGCCGCTTGTAATCCTTTTCGATTGTCTTGGACTTGCGGAGTTTGGAAAAAGCGTCATGGATTTGCAGTTTGAGCTTGTGCTCTCGATCCGCCAGTTCATCCAGTTCGTTTTTGGTGAATCCGTCGACCAGCTCCAGCAGACGTTGAGCCTGCCGAACGCTTCCGTCGTCGGTTTTCGACTCGGTCAGCCGGTTGAGCTGTTGTTGGCTGTAAAAGCGAAGAGGCAAGCTATTGAAAAAGGTTTCAGGATCGGCCAGCTCGCGCCCCTGCACGGTTGGGCTGCCGTTTTGCCAAACGATACGATCTTCAACGCCATCTGCGCTGACCCAGCACACTTCGACTTCTGCGCGTGGTTCGTTCAGCGTCTCACGTACACGCTTGATCCGCTCTTTAGTATCATCGTCAATATCTTTGGATTTATCCTTACCCAAGATGATTCTCAGGTACTCAAGCAGAGTGGATTTCCCGCTGCCCCGACCACCGATCACACAGTTCATGTTGGGGGAAAAATGCACTTGCTGGTCGGCCAGGAACGCTACGTTCTTGATTGAGATTGACTTGATTGTCGCCTGACGAACGCGCTGTGCGGGGTGCGTATCTATTGTAACATCTTCCGGCAGAATAATGCGGGATTCATGGTCGAGGAATGCCTGGCGAAGTGATTCGATGGAGGGCTCGGACATTTTGAACCAGGAGTACCGGTAGCCAATGCTGTTAGGAGTCGGCTTCCGATGCTCATCGCAATCGACTAACTTCTTGTTGTCCGAGGACATAAGTGTAGCAATGGGACGAATGCGCTTCCAGTCTGGCTGGCAATCGTCTCCAGAGCGCAGAAGCCGCCGATATCCAGCGTTCATCAAGTGAACAGGCTTTGGCACTTCTACTGCAAGCAGATCAGGATTCGTGAATTGATCCTGTTGCAACCATTCCGCTATCGAATCGTCGTCGAAAATGCCGTCATTACTTGTTGCATGCGGCATGATGACTATTCCGCCATACTTGTCTTGGGTGATGCGTAAGATCTCTTTCAAATTTTTGTCTGATTTTTCGAGCTGACCGGTGGCGCTTATTCTCGGGTAGCTCACGCCACATTCCGTAAGAATCGAGTCCACCCGAGCCTGGTCCGCCCAAGGGTCGAAAAGACAAAGAACATGAACGCCCCTGCCAACGCCAGCCGCCTCGAACTCAAACCCTGGGAACAAGGTGATCTTGTGGCTGAATTCCCGCTCAATCTCATTGAACGCTGCCTGGAGATGTGGAATGAAGTCCTTGCTCAGAAAGTTGTGGTCAGTAATGCCCACCACATCCAGACGTTTTTCATAACAGGCCTTCGCAAAAGCCTTCGCTGCGGCAGCCTCTTGTCCGGCTTCGAGTCGGTCTCCGGCCCAGTGCCGTGCATCTGCAGGTGTTTGCATGTGCAGATCACATTTTAACCAACGCATTCCTTTATAGCAGGAAGTCATTCTACGCCCCCCTTGCGGCTTGTTTTTCCGCCAGAGTCAGGTGGTGGTCGTTAATCCGGTCGCCATTGAACAGGTGATACCAGGGGGCGGATTCCACGTCTTTGCCCCTATCTTTGTCCCATTTGATATTGGGTTTGTCGCGCAGGATGCCCGCGCCTTTTTTACCCACGTCAGGCACGGTGAGGAAGGGGCGAATGTTCAGGCGCACGCCGTCATTGATGTCCGGGTTCCAGCCGATGGGCTGTCTATCCAGCGCTTTCCAGCGGACAAAGATGTCATGGGGAGCTTCACCCGCAAGGATCAGCTCCAGCTTTTTCTTGAGGGATTCGGCAGCGGCAAGGCGTTCGCCCGCACCGTCAATGCCGTTTTGCATATCTTGCTTCTGGCGGCTTATCCAGTCGCCCACATAGGTGTAGGTGAGGGTTTCCAGATTTTTGTAATCCAGCTTATGGTAGTTGACCAAAGCGGAAAAGCCGTCGCGCAGGCCGTCCCAGATATGCCAGATGAAGGGGCGATGCTGAAAGAGCTTGCAGTGCTGGGTAAAGAACTTTTCGCGCAGCCAGGTTTCCAGCGTTTTGCCCGCGTGGTCAGCATTGGCAAGCAAGGTGGCAAGCGTTGCGTTTGTCCACTCTGGCCCGTATGCGGCCACCAGCAAATCCAGCAGGCGGTCGGCGGCAGCAGCTTCTCCGCGCACCGGGGGAATGCACACAATGCCGTCAGCATCAGCATGGGGCAAAAGAGCTTCGCACCCCTCTACCCACTGGCGCTGTTCTTCGGACAGTTCCATGTTTTCATCCAGTTCAGCGGGCCAGCGATAGCCGAGCAAGCGGGTCACAGCCACATGCAGCACCGTGGCGTCTTGGCGCAGCGGGCCGTGGGCTGTCCATTTGGCGTATTCATCCCAAACTACCGAGCCACAGGGGTGCCCGTGAAAAATCCACTGGGTGGGGTCATCGGTATAGGGCTTAGGCAGGCCGTGGGGGTATTTTTCGGCGGCAACGGCTGTCCAGTGGTCAAGGTCAAAGGGGACTTTGACAAGGGTAGCATTGGTGACGTTAAGCTTTTGGTCTATCCTGCGCACGGAAATATTGTATTCTGGGGAGGAACAAAAACACCAAATGGCGGGGAGGTGCGCGGGGTTGTGGGGGATGATGGTTGCTACGTTTTGATGGAAGCGTTCTTGGCTGTAATGATAGGGAACAATACGTTGCATCCTATGGATTGCAATGCCATGTTTGCCAAGAGCTTTCAGTCCTTGAGTTGGTCGTGAAGTTGGCAAGGCCAGCAATAGTCCACGTCCTTGCTCCCACCGAACCATCCATGATTGCCCTGCATATGTGTGATATTCTTCTGGGGTTCCTTGCATGAATTCCCACACACGATTGTCAATATTAGGGATTTCCCAGAATGTTCCCGTAAACATAGGGTCATCGCCTGTCTGCAAACCGACAAGACCGTCAGCAAGTTTATTGAGCAATGTAAAAGATTCACTTTCTCCCAGTGCCACCCGCGCGTCCGGGTTCTCCAACTGCTTCGCCTGTTCCACGCTCTGCACCTCTTCGCCTCGCAGGCCGTCGGCCTTGTCCTGTGCGGTGGGAGCTTCGGCAACATCCAGCCCGCGCAAAAAGTGGGCCTTGGGCTTTTCACCCATAAGGCCGCCCATAGGCATGGAGGCTTTGCCACGGCTGAGGGTCAGGAGAATGGCCTTGACCACCTCACCACTGATGGTTGCAAAGGCTCCCGAACCCAAACGCGCCACCGTATGCCATACATGCTGTTTGAGCAGTTTTTCGCGGAATTTCTTGTAGCTAGTCAAAAACAGCCAGTTTTGCGGCAACACAATGCTGGCTGTGCCGCCAGTGGCGCACAAGCCTAGGCAGCGTTCCAGAAAAACTGTGGCAAGATCATTCTTGGCTTCGGGGTAGTGATGTTCGCAAAACTCGCGCAGGGCATCCCCCTGTTTACCACGGGCCAGATAGGGCACATTGGTAATGACAAGGCTGTACTGCTTGCCCAGCAAGGCGGCGGCACTGGCAAGGCCCTGTGCGGCCACGGCGGCTTCGTACTCTGTGCCGTCTTCTCCTTGCAGGCTTTGCTGCAAGGCTGGCTGAAGTTCGGACATGTCCACAAGACTTGCGGCAATGGATGCAGAAGGATTAAGCAGCGAACCCAACACCGGGGCCTGCCGAAATTCATCATAGAGCAAGTCCAGCGCGTTGCGCAGTCTGGTATTGGGCTTGGCAAGGCCCGTCCACAAAGCTTTGTCCGCAGTGACATTCAGCCCCGAACAGGCCAGATTCAAGGCAGGTAAGGGCCTGTAGCCCGCTTTTGCTGCCCAAGTTCCTTGATCCCATCCAGCAACGTCGGGGCCAAAGCCAAAGGTAGTGGCTGGATCGGGGTTACAATATGTCCACGCAGCAAAGGCCAGCGCAAAGGCCGCAAGCTCCACACAACGTTGATCCAGCTCCAGACCGTGAATATTGTCCCGCAGCACAGCGTCTATGGCCTGTTCTGTGGTAAGGGACTCCAATTCTCGGCGCATGGGCACCAGCATCAAAAAGGCAGCCACCAAAAAATGCCCGGAGCCGCAGCAGGGGTCGAGCACTTTGAGTTCCGCCAGAGTGTTGGGCCAGTCTTCAAAGCTGCCTGCCGCCAATGCCCAGCCGCCGCCATCTCGTTTGACAAAACGCAGATATTCCAACGGCACACTGGGAATGGCGGCCCTTTGGCGCAGGCTTTCTTCGCTGTCGGCATTTTTCAAATCTTCGGCACTCAAACGCCGGGCGGCCCACCATGCCCCCAAGCTATTGTCCAACAAAAAACTTACCATGTACGGCTCTGTGAAGAGCTGGGTCACGGCGGGCAGTTCGCGTGCACCTATTTTGACCTCTGCGCTGTTGATGCGCTCTTTGTTGTCTGCCTGCCAGAACTGGTACACCCAGCCCAAGCTGTCAGAAGCGGCGAAAACTTCTTGCGGCAAGGCCGCCAGCAGACGTTCCAGCCCCTGTTGGTGCTCAGGGGGCAGAGCCAGTTGGAATACGGGAGAGTCCAACCGAAAAATTTGTGGCAACATGCGGGCAGCAAAGCGAGCGGCCAGCTCCCAGCCATTGGCTGCACCTTCATCGGCGGCCAGGTCTTCGCATTCTTCCAAAGTAACCGCCACCGGATCATCCGGGTCTGGGTACATCAACAAATTGTTCTCGGCCAGAAAACGGGCAAAGAGCATACGGTGCCAGTGCTCGTAGGCTACTTCTTCCACCAGGCGATCCATGCTTTGCACAGGGCCGCCATTGAGGGCATCCCCAAGCTGCCTGCCGTGCGCCCGCAAACGGCGGCGCAACTCGCGTTGCGGCTCGGCAAGATGCACGGGCACAGTTTGCTCGTCCACGCCAAGCTGACCCAGCGCGGCACGGGCGGCAATTTCCGCTATGACACGCGCTTCCCTGATGGTGCGCTCCAAACGGCTGCGGAGAGTTCTGTCGGGGGTGGGCATGGGTTAAATCCTTGCAGGTTGGTCATGGCCGGAAAGATGTTCGTCAAGTGACCAAATATACACCCTTCGGCCATGATTAAGCGCGCACTGACGATTCCATTCGTGAATGATGGATAAATCGCCTATTCCTGACTTGCGCATGGCCGAATCAGGAAAGTCCGCCAACCATTTTTGCATATCTTCACTTGTGGGAAAGCTGAGTGGAGTAAATGGAATTGTTCCATCAAGAGCTTTTTGTACCTGTTCTACAAAAAGCTCCGCGCACTTGCGGCGTTGTGTTCCATCACCATTTTGAGCGATATGATTGCCTGTTTCAAAAATGGTCGCCATTGGCAGAAATAAGGATTCATTAGCAGCTATTTTTTGCTGAAGAGATTCAAATATTTCATCACGGCGACTTGTCATGCCGGGGATATTCAATATTTCTGCAAAAATAGTGGTGTCAATAAGGCATACCGCACTCATTGGGCAGCCCCCTCTTGCTTTAAATCGTCCAACCAAGACAGGGCCGCAGCTTTGCGTTCTTGCGAAGTAGTATTGTCCTTTAAAAAACGCTCCAAAATGCGCTTTGTTGCAAGCTGCCCCAACGAACCTTGTGCCACAAGAATAGGATAGCGATCCAAATCTTTTAACCGCATTATCTTGCTAAACCCTGTTATTATATCGCGATAACAGCACAATACATCGCCTAGAGCTTTATCAGGCACAGCATCAAGCAAGGCGGGATTGTGAGAGGTTATGAGCACTTGAAGGTTACGGGCTGAGGCAATTTGAAGAATTTGGTTTACTAATGTTTCGGCTCGGCTTGGATGTACACCATTGTCAACCTCTTCAATGATGACAAGGCTATTATCACGAGCACTAAACAGTGTTGCAGCGATAGAAAGAACTCGCAACGTTCCATCTGATAAAAGCGGAGCGTCTACAACACGCTCTCTTCCACCAAATGATTCATGCAAGCGCACCATTACATCGCTGCGTTCTGTCTTTATGAAAGAAATATCTGTAATATCTTGCTCTGGTAATGAACAAACAAACTTTAGAAGTTCTTCTTTTTCAGCGCCACCTTGATTGCAAATACGATATAGAACACTTGAAACATTTGAGCCGTTTTCTTTGATTTCATCATCATTTTTGGCAAATGAATATGACCTCATTGCAGATGGATTAGGATCAAGAAAAACAATATTTTGTAACGCCTCACGAATTCTTTTAGTCGCAGTTGGAATGAGCTTCTGAGATTTTTTATGCTTTTCTTCAAACCGTCCAGGTGTTTCAAGTTGATAAAAAATCGCCTGCTGACTGGAGCATGTAATCCTTGGTTTATTTCCTCCCTGCAAAAAATTATCGTACATAACATATACAGTATTTGTTGAAACGTTAGGAATTCCATCAACGCTGTAAAGCCAGTTCTTTGAAGACGGCTGCCCCAAAGATTCTTCAGTAAGTGTTAACTTTTCAGCCACAATGCCTAAAGCAATATGAAAATTGTCACTATTTGACAGGCCGAGGTTTCTCATTGCGAGCGGAATATCACAGTCGAAAGACAAATTTTTGTTTTTATCCAAAAACAAATCTGATGCCTGCCCTCGAATAAGAGTATCTGCACCAAGGATATTGCGCTCGATGTCATCCAGACGACTTCCTTTTGCCAGCCAATTCAAAAGCCGTAAGGCCTCTAAGGCATTACTCTTGCCCGAAGCGTTGGGGCCTATTAAGAATGTCATTCTCGATAGGGGAAGCGTTGCTTCCTCATAACTTTTGAAATTTCGTATTGTGAGTGAAGAAATCATACTCCCCCCTATTTTATCACAACGGGCCCGTTGCTCAGGGCTGCTTTTATTACTTGCTTGGCTTCATCTGCCCAAGCGTCAATTTCGTCAGGCGTTTTCAAGGTGCGGCGTGGCAACAATACAAACTGCACTTCCGGTTCGCACAGCTCCGCTGCGCCCTGAAGCACTTTATCAAAACGCCCCTGCATAGCCGCCACTTTGTCTTTAAACATATTCAACGTGCAATAGTGCAACGTATTCAGCACATCTGTCGTGGTTTGCACCGCAACTGTCGGGCGGGCGTTTCCTTGCAGGCTTTGCTCCGTCAAAAGCTGGTGACGCTGATTTTGATCAAGCTGCTGCCAGTTTGCATCATCTGCCAGCTTTTTCATGCCTGCGGCATGGCCAGAAGCATATTCGCTATCTAGGTGGTTCAGTTCTTCACGCAAAAGCTGCGTCAAACTGGCGCAAAGCGGGGCTATGGCATCAGGATCGTCCAATAATTGGCGCTTGTTCTCGATAATTTGCACCTGGGCCACGATCACTTCTGCTTCTGGCAGGTTGGTGGCATGAGCAGCAAGCTGTTTCAGCGCCAGCCAGCTTTGCCAGCGCGAAGTTATGCGCCCAGACAAGTCTGTCCAGTTGTCGATACTATGAGCAAGCTCGTCACGAAGGTTATAGATGGCAAGAAGTTGTTCATTACCTGCGGTGAGGCGCACTCCGTCCAAAAACGCTGTATCCGGGCTCTGGGGTTTGGGAGCATCCCCGCCAGCCTGTTCCGCAAGCTCCAGCATCTTTTGCAGAAACTGCGGGACGCAGGCAAGTTCTTCACCTTGTTTGGCGGTTAAGCCAAGCTTTTGGAAAAGTTTGCGAAGTTGTATGCGCTGCGCTGTGGTAATGGTGGCAGACTCCACCTTAAAGAAGGCCTTGCCCACGGCCTTGCGTTCCAGCTCTTTAGGGTCAAGGGTTTGTCCACGCTCGTCCTGTGCCCGAATGAGCCCTGCAATCAGCAGCACTTGTAGGCCGCCATCCACCGCATCACGCGACCAACCATATGGCGAGGATTCAAAGCAGGTACGGATATCAACACCCTTTTTTCCTGCTGCAAGAAAGCCAAGAATAGCTTTGCATACAGGATTTCTGGCTGGTTCGCCTTCATCACCCACGATTTTCAGGGCATCGGGTGCGCCCCTTTGGGCTTTTTCGTATACCTTTGCCCATTGTGGGTGGTCAGCAATTTGAAACTGCGGGTACAGCCTTTGGAGCGAATTGCTGGCAGCCTCCAACACCATTTCCTGAAGGTCGTTGCCCAGCATCTCATTACCGCCCGCCTGAAAGATGCGAGCACCAGAGAATGCCTCATCAAGCAATTCACGAATTTTACCTTCCGCGCCTTGCTTGGTGGTTTCCATTGCCGCTCGCGCTTCTGTGCCTTCGGGGGTGTTTGGTACGCCGCGTTTGTCTAGGGTAGCTGTGGCGGCTTTGTAGTTGATAAGATGGGTGCGCAGGTCATCAGCAGAGCGTTTTGGTATAAATACAAACACTGTGGGGGATTGATTGCCTGCCTGCCGTGCATCTGCTCGCACAGAGTTTTCATCCGTACTCCACCCATCACGCACCCAAACACACAGACGCTGATGGGCATCTGCTGGGAGCTGAGTATCAAAGACTGGGTGAATGTCGCGAGGAACATTTGAACTACCGTGCATCAAGGATAGCTTGCGCACAACATCGCCAAATTTTTTACGGATACGATCTTCACGTTCTGCGTCAATTCGGTGGGCTTCGTTGGATAACGCGGCTTGCTGGCTGAGAAACTCGTCATTCCACGCCGTGCTTTCTTCAGTTTGTATGCGATATTCATCGCCCACACGCATAAGCAGTTCGCAGTGTGCCAACAGGCTTTGCAGCTTGCTGCGCAACGCGCCACTGCCTTGCGAAAGATTTTCTACCAACAGGTCGGCCAGGGTATCAATGGTGGCTTTAATGCCAAGCTCCTGGTTCTGGCTGCCAAGTTTGTTGATCAAAAAAACCAGGCCACAGGCACGGGCCATGAGTTTTTCGTCATCTGTGCCTTTACTCCAGGTGATGGTTTTTTCATGCACTTTGCGAGGCAATATACGCGACTGGAGCAATTTGTCGGCAGAGTCAAAATAAAGATAGTCAGCCGGTACAACATGCCCCAAGGGTTCATTCAGGTTGGTTTGAATAACCTTGTGGATCATGCTGAGCTGGTTGCGGAGCTGGCTTTCGGTGCCAGTCTGATCCAAAACCCGAAGTGTGTTTTCCCAAAAACGGCGACGCACTGGCAAAATGGGATAGTCTTGTGAGAAGTGCTGAATATCGTCTTGCATGTGCCCGATGGTAGTGCCTGCAAGATGCCGTGAAACTTCTCCCAGATTTGTCTGCATAATTTGTTCGATTTGCGGCTTGGCTTCTGGCTTCTTAGCCAGAATTACCTGACGGATAACTGCATCCACATCTGCGTCTGAAAGTTCAACCCGCACAGTGAAACGACCCTGTAACCGGGCCAGAAGCGCAACACCGGTAAGGGCTGTTTGCCCCGTGCCCACAAACAAAATTTTACCACCAACATTCTGGCAAATGGCTTCAACCATTTCCTGCACTTCAATGGAGCGTTCTGCACTGCCCCCAATAAACTGTTGCACTTCATCAAGCACAATCAGGGTCAAGGGAAATTTGCCATCCTTTGTCAGGGCTTGGCGAACGGCCTTGAGCATGTCGTCACTCGAAACATCCTGAACATAGGGATAGAGGTTGTTCAGCGTTTCAACACAAGATTCTGGCGTAGCAAAAAGTTTGGGCTTGGCCTGCATTAAAGCGGCGTGAAGTCCTTCCGCTACATAGAAGTTATCCAGCTCTTCTTGCCAGTTAAAGCCATTCTGTTCTACATGGTTGCGCACTTGTTCATAAATACCATCCTGACGCAACCACATGACAAAACGCGCCACAGAGTATTGCTCTGGCAGCCCTGCAGACTTGAAAATAATACGCAGAAGTGCCAGCCGCACACTACCGCTTGCGCCTGAGCCAAGGGTTCCAGATGCGGCGTGCAGGCCCCCATGCCGTTTGGCTTGCGTGCTAAGCTCTTTTAATAGATCGCTGATTCCCGGCGGCAGGTTGGCAATGCCACGAGCCGTGGCCCCGTCTGCAAAGGTGGTGTCTACCCAAAGAGCCCGAAGCATCTTTACAAGGTGGGACTTACCCGACCCAAAAAAGCCGCTTACCCATACTCCCGGCTGTTGCGCTTGGTCGGTATTTTTCAAATATGTTTCAAGGATATGCGACATCCCTTTTTCATACTGACCATCGCAAACAAACGTTTCCAACTCATAACGAAGCACTGCGAGCGCATGACTGGTTGTTTCATCATTAACGCTGGCCACACCTTCATTGACAAGCTTTCGGGTGGCGGGGTCTTTTTGGTAAATGTCATGATTGTACATCAGCTATCCTTTATTCAAAATTCCTTATCAGCAGTTATGGGCACCGCAAGATAATTCCACCCGTCATAGCCATCCAGCAGCCGGTAGTTGTTGTTTTCAAAACTACCGGGGAAGAAGACCAGCAGACGCCCTGAAACCAATGGGGCCAACGCATCTACCACATCTTTTACTTTCAAAAATCCAAATAATGAACCAACACCTTTCAGTGCTATAACAGATTCTGCGCCGAATGCTTTTTTTTGCAGGAAGCTATCAAATTCTGCAACAATATAAGTAAGGTATTTGGGCAACAAAGTCGGTAAGAGGTGTGGCTTTTGAAAATAGCTGGTGGCATAGCGCTGGGAAGTCAACCAGGCAGCAAAAGTATCGGTCAGGTCAAAAATACCCCACTCATGACCTGCCTGCTGGGTGGCAATTTCAAATTCATCTATCTTGGCCCTAAGCCAGCGTTCTTCAGTTTCATTGTAGACACAAAAAATCACACGCTGTGCGGCGGCGGCATCGTTTCGCCACGGAATCGAGATAAATTTGCTGTAGGATTGTGTCAGCCGTTTAATCCTGTTCATGGAGCAGCTCCAATTCATGTTGGCTGATCAATTTGGGGAATCCGATTTCGATGATCTCACCAACCCGTTTGAGATCGATCCAGCCCTTGCGCGAAGCTTCTTCAGCCAGCTCAATAATTTTACCAGGCGGGCAATCAAGAAGTTTGCCATATTCGGATTGGATAAGGGTTTGCCCCCGAAGACCAGTAAGGTAGCCAAGAAACATGGCATACGAAACGCTTGCGGCAGTTGGAGTAGCCCGCCCCCGCACCTTTTTGGCACGGCCATCCAGGTGCCCCGATTTAGTCCAGGTTGCATTGATGTTTTGAGCTGTGGACTTCAAGGTGGCCTTGCTAAAACGTCCTGGCTTTTGTGCGTCAATAAACTCTTCTAGTGATTCGCGAGCAAGCACAGTTCCTTCAGAAATATTCAAAATATGATGAGCAGTAACGCGCAAAACCGGATCACGAGCATAGGCACAGAGCAAAGCCAGTAATGGTCTGGAAGCTGTGTCACGATTCCAAAAATATAACAGGGCTCTAAAAAGAATATTTTTATAGTCAAGAGAGTACAAATCCACAAGATATCTGCCAGTGAGAGTGCGGGTTTTTGCCGAACGTTTTCCAAGGCAGTTTTCAGCAATGATCGCGTGGAGGTATTCTTTTTTTTCTGCATCTATTCGACTTGTATGTGCAAGCAAGATGTTTAATTCTTCGAGCATCATCGTGCGCGAAATATGGGCTCCCCCCAATCCCATATTGAAGCCCAAGGCGGAAAGATAGTTATTTTTTTTCATCATGTCCTGCGCTAGCATCGTTTGCGCCACCTGTTCGCACCCATTCATCGGTTTCGCCTTTTTTGAACTTCCAGAGACGACCTATTTTGTGGGCAGGCATATTCTTTTCACTGATCCATCTGTAAATTGTATCGCGTTTAACACCTAAATATTCACCGATTTCATCTACAGACAACCATCTGTCTTCCATGATTTTTACTCCACCCTTCCTTAACTCGTAGACATCTGTGGTTTGTAATGTATTACGCTAATTTTATTGAAGACAAGGCAAAAAGTCAAGACCACCATACCATTTTAACCGTGTTTAGCATGATATGACAGATAATAGCCGTGTACGCCCAAATTGGTGGAATGCTCTAAAATGCCTACTTTGCCACTTTCGACAACGCCAATGTAACCCCTTCTTCGCCCAAAATCTCGCGTATTTCCTTCACGGAATAGCCCTTCTTCAAAGCCTCCTGAAAATCACCAGCCAGTATTTCCAGAGCTTCCTCGCGGGTTTTACCCGTCTCTTTTGTAGGAAGTTTCTGGAGCTTTTTTTTGACCGCCATAATCTTTTCCATCGGTATTCTGGTCTTCACTGCCATTGATGTTTGCCTCCATTCTTGGAATTTCACGACAGCATAGCACAAATATTCAATCCCTGTCATTACGCCACTCCCTGTTGTGGGTTCTTCGTGGCAGGATGGTAGTTGTCTGACGCCAACTACTATCCTGCCAAAGGGCTTGCGCCCTCTGGACTCCCAAAGGCAGCGCATTCGGCGCAGGCTTCTCACGCGCTAAGCCAAAAGACAGGAGAAAAGGCATGGGAAAGCCAAAGCGCAAATACCATAAGCGGTACACCCTCTGGGTGTCAGAAGGCGAAGCAAAACAGCTTGAGGAACAAGCCAGCCTGGCCGGGCTTTCGGTTTCCGAATGCCTCCGGCGTCGCGGCTTTGGCGGCAGGCCAGTGGTGGCGCAAACGGACATGACCACAGTCCGTGAATTGCGCCGCATCGGGGGCCTGCTCAAGCATCATTTTGAGACGCTCCGGCAGGCGGGAGCAGGCCGTGAACATCTGGAACAGCAAGAAAAAACTCTGCGGATTTTGGGCCGCGCTATTGAAAAGTTGGGGAGCACAAAACCGTGATCGTCAAGAAGGTGAAGTACACCGACACGGATAAGCCCAAGGTCTGGCAAATTGGCGACCTGGTGGATTATATCCGCTATCCGCACAATACCAATGCGCAAGAGAAAATCGCCCACGCCGGGAGCAGAAACTTTTTCGCCGCCACGCACAATGGCCAGAAAGTGGAGATGATTGCGCTGGCCCAAGAGAGCGTCCACAGCAAAATGCCAGTGAGCCATTGGGTCTTTTCCTGGCAGGAACACGAGCAGCCAACCCGCGCTCAAGTGGATGAACTGGTGGATATTTTTCTGGAGCGCATGGGCCTTGTCGGGCACCAGGCCGTCTACGGCTTGCATTACAACACCGAAAATTATCACGTCCACATTGCTGTCAATCGGATGCACCCTGTGACCGGAAAAGCGGTGCAACCGCACAAAGGTTTCGACAAAGAAGAGGCCCACAAAATTGTCGCTCTGGTGGAGCACAAGCAGGGCTGGGCCAGCGAAGCAAATTCCCGCTACTCGGTGTTGGAAAGCGGCGAGCTTGCCCGAAACATACGGCCTAAAAAAATTCAGCCCCGACAGGAAGCAATGGCCGTTGAACACGCTACTGGCGAAAAATCCGCCCAACGAATTGCCCAGGAACGAGGGCATGACATCATTAAAAACGCGACTTCCTGGCCGGAATTGCATCAGAAACTTGCTGAAAAAGGTCTGCGTTTTGAAAAGAAAGGCTCCGGGGGCATCGTTTTTGTGGGTGAAAAAGCCGTGAAGGCTTCGTCCATAGATCGTGATTTTGGCATGAGCAAACTGTGCAAAAGGCTTGGGGAATTTATGCCAGCAGAAACCCCACCGCCTCTGGAAAAAATGCAGCCCGAACCAGTAAGCGAGGTAAATTTGGAAGAATGGCGGCAGTATCAGAAAGACATTTCTATGCCTGCTTTGGACCAAAATGAGGCAAAAAAACAGCAACAACTTGAAGCTATGAAAGCCCGACATCGCAGCGAACGAAAGCAGATTTTGGGCGGCCTCGGCAAACGCGGGCTGCCCGTGCTCAACGCCGAAAGGCACCGCCTGAAAGTGCGTCAACGCGGAGAATGGCACCAGCTCCAACAGCAGCTTGGCCGCAAGAAAACTCCGAAAGCAGGCAAGCCTCGCTTTGAAACCTGGTTGCGCGGGCGTGGTCTGCACACGCAAGCCGACCGCTGGCGGCACAGATTCCGTATCCAACCCCAACGCACTGAGCTGCCCGTGCAACAGCCCTCCACAGCTCCATCCACACCTGTGCATGAACAGCTTCAGCAGTATGTTGCCGCTGTGAATGCGGATCGCATCCGTGTGACCTGTATCCGCATGAAACCGGATGGCGATAAAAAGGTTTTCATTCTGGACAAGAGGGGCGGAGCATCCCAAGGATTCACTCCAGAGGAGTTGGCCGCACACCTGCCCGAAATGCTCCGGCTACAGCAGCGCGGCGAAAACATTTATTACACACCGCTTTCCGAGAACAGACATCACATCCTTATTGACGATATGACGCGGGAGAGCCTGGAAAAGCTCTATGCGGACGGCTTCCGGCCCGCTGTAGTGCTGGAAAGTTCACCGGGCAATTATCAATGTGTGCTCACCATTCCCAAGCTGCAAAGCCCGCACAATCGGGATGTAGGCAACCGGATCACGGAGCGCCTCAACAAGCAGTATGGCGATCCAAAGCTCTCCGGCTGCATCCATCCGCACCGAGCACCAGGCTTCGGCAACTTAAAGCCCAAACACAGGCGCGAGGATGGCTCCTTTCCCAAGGTAAGACTGCTTAAGGCCGAAAAGCGTGAATGCGCAAAGGCTTTGGAACTGGCCAGACAAATTGAGCGTGAATATGCCGCCGCAGAAAAGGCCCGGCAGCCACAGACACACCCCCGCCCCGTGACCACACATGCACGTTCTGGAGATTCAGTCGCTGCCTACTACGCGCACTATGCGAATATCCGCCAGCACCTTGCCCTGGAAGATTTGTCACGGGTGGATGCCATGATTGCCTTGCGTCTGCGGGCCACCGGCCATAGCCAGCAGGCCGTGGCCGAAGCCGTGCGCCAATGCGCCCCCACCATCAGAGAGAAAAACGAGGGCCGCGCCTGGCAACGCTATGCCGAACGCACTGCTGCTTATGCTTTCAGCGTGGCCGGAGACTTGGCTCTGGCGAAGAATGAGCGGTATCTGGAGCACTGGCAAAGGATTGAGGGATGTGAATGGACAAGGATGAAAACGCCAAGCATAATGGTGCGGTAAAGCAAAGAGTCAAATTTGGAGGTTGACATCACTCCCGATTCTATCTATCGTTTAGTATCATTTGATACCATATGAAGGACAAAAGATGAACCCCGAAAATAAGAATTGGTTGTCGGTGGAAGAAACAGCTTCCTACCTTAAAATAGGCAAAACTCTATTATATGCTATGGCGCAAGAGGGTAGAATGCCAGCAAGTAAAATCGGCAAAAAATGGGCTTTTGAAAAACAAGAACTTGATGCATGGGCCAGATCGAATCAGCCGGTGGAAACATTCTTTACCAATATTGACTTTAACATTGAAGAAAATGATCTCCTTCGCGAGCCTCAAAAAAGTGCATACCTACAAGCGTATGACTTTTTCAAATCCCGCGGTTTCAAGTTCAAAGTGCAACACCCAGTCCTTGGGTATTGGCGTCTTCTAAAAAAACTTCATAGGGTGTCTTAAACCCAAGGCATTTTCTAGGCCGCCAGTTCAAGCGGCACATTGCCGCTAT
>JAEZYD010000037.1 GCA_023419375.1 Pseudomonadota bacterium | reverse complement strand
TGCATATAGATGGAGCTTTGCGTTACTTCAGTCATGGCGGCTGGATGGTAACGCAGGCGGCTGTATTTGGGACAGCTTAGCGGTTCCAGCAGTCAGCGGCGGTCATGGTGCTGCCTGAGGGCTTGTCCTTGATGTCACGCTGGCCGGTATGGGCAAGTGTCAGCGTGCCGCATTTGTCTTTAATTTGTGGGCTGTTCTGCTTGGGTGTTGCAGTCAGCGTAAATGCGGTATCGCTGTTTCCATTGGAAAAACCGATGGTGTAGCGCTTGTCTGCATCGTTAGTCCAGGTAAGGGCTGCAGGTAATTGCGTTGGATACACCCCGGAAGCAGTAGCGGCACGTTCCATCCACAGTTGTGCTTGTAATAAGCCAGCACGAGCATCAGCCCGATGACCGCGCATGACATACTCGGTATAACTAGGATAGACAATGGCTCCTAATATGCCGATGACAGCCACAACGATCATTAATTCAATTAATGTAAAGCCTTTATTTACTTTCATAGCAGATCATGAATTATTTTAATTGACGCCAGCTAGGGCGTAACGAAGTCTCAGGCATCCGTGCCAAAACAAGAATACCTTCGCCACGAAGTTGATTGTTATCACGTTTTTTGATGAGCACATTGGGGCCTTTGCCTAGAGAAGCTCTGGAAACATAAAGATCTAGCTCGTTGTAGTAGCCATCATTATTTAAATCCATCAGTGGAACACTTGGGCGCTTGCCATCCATTATGTTTATTAGTGTGAAGTACTTTCTTTCTTCATCAACTGAGGTGGATTCGCAGCTTTCATAATGTTGGCTGCTATCAGGTGTAGATCCTTTTGCTGGGACAATAGATTCAATGGCAATAATATTGCTATTTTCGTAAAAAAATGGGTTGCTAAGAACGCGTTCACTGGTTTGTGGCAAGTCAAGATACCATCCTTTGTGTTTTGACCAATTAATGGTTTCTGATGCTTCAATAGTCCAGAATTCTCTGCCATCGCTTTGTGAGTGCGTATGTGAAGCGCTGCTAATACTTTGTCGTGCTAAGCTGTCATTTCTAGCGACGGGTGTAGGTGCTGGCACTGGCTGGCAAGAAATGCTATTTGATCCACAATCTTTGCCTGGGTGTACTTCGAGTAATTTATTGTTCTTTTCTCGTTTCCGGTAACGAGTGCTATCCAAAATTCCATAAAAGGTTTGCACATTAGTGTCGCTGGCATCATGCCATGTCAAGTTACGCCCTGTGCCAAATGCCACCATCATTCCACCAACAGATTGGCCATTCTGATCAATTCTTGTGTTCGGTTTTGCTAATGGTGCTGTAAAGATGGGCTGTGGGATATCTCTATTTTTTAAGTCGGTGCTAATGTTGTTGCTGCCGTATGCTGTGTATAAAGGCTTTCCATCAAATGCAACATTCCATTCAGACGAATTACTGCTGGTTAAATCAAACTTCCATAAGTTGCCTTTAAGGTCTCCTGCATAAGCAATGTCTGGTGCCCCATCTCCATTGATATCTATAAGTCTCGGTGCAGACAAACCATTGTGCGTGGTGTTTTTATCACTGCCTGTAGGAGTTTTCTTGGTTGCAACAATCCGATGCAGACTTCTATCACCATCAAGGTATTGAATCAGAAGAACTGGTCTTTGATTTTTGCTGTTGTAGCCATTACCCATAACAGTTGCCCATCTGCCATTATTGAGCTTTGTGATTTGGGCAGATTGCAATTGATTGATTTCATCAACTACTGGTGGGCTAAATATATGTCCAATATCCTCATTGCTTAAACAATCAACTTGCTCTTGATGCGTGAGTTTCGAGCAATCAGGAATTTCTTCTTGTGCATGCATTGTCTTGTCCATAAGAACAAGATTGCTTGCCTGGTTTTCTGAGAAATTACTTTCAAGTCCAGTGTTGCTTGTGTTTGGTTTAGGGCCTGGTTTTGTTACATCAAGAATGAAAAAGCCTTTGCCACCGGCTCCCAGTGAACCAACTAGGAGCGTGCGCCAATCTGGTTCGTGGTTGCCATCAGGCGTATTTGCAATATCTACATCGCCTGTGAATGGAGAACCATCGACATAATATTGATGTTTTTCATCAAAAGCTGGATCTGTATAAATTGGTAAATTTTTATAAACAGCCTTTGGTATATAAGCTATTCTTTCTTCTCCATCAATGGCTGAAAATCCATGCAGCATACCATCATTACCACCTACATATAGCATGGGTATTCTGTCTCGATTTTGTTTTGCAAAAAGCTGATAGCCCTTGTAGCTGTATCTACTCGATGGATATCCTGTGTACCAGATGTTTGAATTAACAATATCACCTTGCCGAGAAAAACGTTCACGGAAAGCTGTTAAGCCAACTGGTGTAGAGCTTTCTGGGTTTAATATTCCTCGAATATAGGATAAACGAGCCTCGCCTCTGTTATCTGTCGACCCACTGGCATCCTGATTTAGAAAGGATTTTTGTGTGGGACTTAAATTATTCCATCGAAAACCTATACCCGTATTGCTTTCAGAGTTTGAAGTGAGGATTAGTCGTTCATTGATTTCATTTGCGGATTTGCTGTCGAGCAAGCTTGCGGTCGTTTTTCCATTCCAGTCAGACGAGTGACTGCGTTCCGGAAAATCTGATGGAAGATTTTGTGCGGTAATCCAACCAGCCCAAGATTTTTTAGGGTCGTATTGTGAAGTGTATAAGCCGACGTCGCTGTTTAAAGTGCTGGAGCCGCTGGCAGCTGCAGAGCCTGTGCTTGGTTCTGATGAAATGCTGATTTGCTGGACGATAGAGCGAAAAGCTTTTTCTAAATCCTCGCCTTTTCTTACGGCAAAAAATTTACCTCGACCATTGATGGCTGCATGCCATAGGTCAAGTGATCGTTTATTTTCACTATCCATGGATGGCCAAGATTGTGTACCGCTGACAAGAGAAGGAAAACTTCCATCATATCCAAAAGGTACTTTCTCGGTGGGGGCTGTTATGTGACTTGCCCCTGGCCAAGTGTATGCCATTTCACTGAAGCCAATTGTGTAAGTGACCATATGTGGCCAATTGGCTGGGTTGTATTTAGGGTTCCAATACTTTTCTAGCTCAATATTTCCTATTTTTTCTTTTGGTGGAGCTTTGCGGTAATCACTCGTGACAGACACTTGTTTTTTAGGATCTGTTTTGCTATATAAGTTTGGTTGAAGGTTATCTGCCCAGCTTTTGAATGACCAGTCAGCTAATGTTTTTGAATATGAGTTTTGATATATTTTGGTTTGATCACTGCTTGTCGAATAAATTGTCCCATCTGGTAAAGTCCAGTTTGTATTATCATGATTGCCTCCCGTTGCTGTTCCGTTCCAGCGGCCATCAGTCATGAAAATATGGTAATTGCGCCTACATGCTAGGTAAGGCTCCGCTTGTTTTCCTGGTATTGCAGCCCAAGGACTATTAATGTTTAATGCTCGGCGCATATAACTATCAGCTTGGCTAAACATCAGATGTGCAGGGGTACCTCCCTTAGCATCTAATTTATTGACAAAATTTAAAAAATTTTTTCGATGATTTTCATCAAGAACTGCCATCGAATTTTCTTTGATGCTTGAAATACGATCGACAGTACTGGCGCCTTCTGAAGATCCGTTGTTGTGCATTGCTTGCCAAGCCAATCGAATCTTTCCGTCAGGTAAAAGCTCTTTGTCGTTAAAAACCTTTGCTAATGCATGCTTAAGCACATTTATGCGTCGAGAGGTATCAGGCCAAGTGCCGTCGTGGTTCGGTGCGGTATTGTTTTGAGCTCCATTAGCACTTTCTTTGTCTAAGCGAAAATCCATGCTGCCAGAGTCATCGATAGAAATAATGACGTTCGGTGCAACATATGGTTGAATAGCGCTTGGAGGGGATTGAGCAAAATCTATTGCCAATACGTGATGTGGTGTAAAGAAAATGATTATTGAAGATGTAAATATTGTTCTATGGAAAATTTTTATATTATTCATGATATTTCCTCCATTAGTCTTGTAAACGCTGTCGTGCATAAGTTTGTTGAATAGCGACAACAGTATTGGATTTAAGTCCTCTAGCGACGGCAGTAATTCTGTAGATAATGTTCGGCTCTAAGCGAAGTGGAAGAATATTTGTGTTGCTATCGACAAGAAGTCCTGTATTGGCAGCATCCTTGCTGTAACTTAAAACTTCTACCCAGTACCAAGCTCCACGGTTTTGGCTATGATCACTGAGTATGGGGTTACTGTTTTGACCAATTTGCGCTCCAGTGAATTCACCATAGCGTGCGCCGACAGACTGCATTTGCTCAAACGTGATACCTTGACTTGCATCATCGTTATTCCAGAAATCTTGCTCTTTATGATTTTTGAGGCAAATCCCGTCTTTGCATGGTGGCTGACTAGATGGAATGCTTAGTAACTCGCTGAAT
Organism: Pseudomonadota bacterium; assembly: GCA_023419375.1. GTDB lineage: Bacteria > Desulfobacterota > Desulfovibrionia > Desulfovibrionales > Desulfovibrionaceae > Desulfovibrio. The sequence continues at coordinate 1,955 of JAEZYD010000037.1, read as the reverse complement.
AGACCAGAGACTTCTTGTTCTTCGGCTGGGAATCTCAAGTATTGAGAGCCAATTCTGCAAATTTTGAGATTAATGCTGTCTTTTTCGCATGGATCACCATTTGATAGTTCATTTCTTATGTCAAGCTCAGCATCTTGGATAAGTGCTTGTGCGGCTTCAAAAGCCCTCTGGTAATCTGCTTCATTGCTCAAAATCATTTCATTGAAAATGGCACTTCTTGATGCCCATATAGCAAGCAATGTTGATAGTAAAACGAAAATTATAACAATAAATAATGCAATGCCTTTTTCATGTGTATTGATGATTTTTTGAGTGTGTAACATATTAAAAATATTAGGGTGATTAAATGAGTCCGACACTTCTTAATTGATAAGTGCTTATGTATTTTTTGTGGACTTTGTTTCTTCTTGTGCCTGTGAGGTCAGAATATTTAACTTCATCATCACAGCCTTCGTACTTGGCATCAGCTGTTGTTTCTATGATTTCATCACCAAATACGACTAAGCATACTTCTATGCCTCTGATGCTTGACCAAGGCTCATCAAAATCTTCAGGTTTAATATATTGAAGCTGTGTTTCTCCATTTGAGAATGATTGCTTAATATATTTTATTTTAAAGTCAGCAACATTTCTTGCCAATGATTGAGGGGTTGCTGCTGATGAGCCTCTGCAAAGTAGTTCATTGTTTTCGAAAAGATATTCACTTATTATTAGGTCATTATTGCTTTGTTGGCCAAGGCAGTCTCTGAAAATACTTTCAGTATCATTGTTCTCATTAGTGTGGTAGAGTTCCTTGTAGTTTTGATATCCGATGTGAATGAAATATGAATTGGTAGTGCCTTTTTTAATGCCTCCAATTACATCAACTTTGGGATCGAAAGTGCTGGTTTTTAAATCAAAACCGACAGGGTCGTCAAAGCTGATTGCATCTGTAGCTGCTTTGTTGGTGGCGAGGTTGAGTCGTAGTGATCCTGCCTGTCTGAATTGCTGGCCAATGTTACGGAAAACATAAGAAGCTTGTTGTTGCATTAACGTTGAGTCTTGCACCGAGCTAGTGACATTTCTTGAGCTCATTAGCGCACCCATTGCTACCGCTACCGTTAGTAGGCCAATCGCAAGGCCCACCATGAGTTCTATGAGTGATGCGCCTTTGTTCTTTTGGGGAGTGGTTTTTATATTTATCATTGTGCTAAATTTTCTTGGCAATAAAACTTCTTGGTGCCAGATGCTGAATATGGGGCGCATCGGGCTTTGAGTGTAATAAATTGCATGTGACAAATGAAACCATCGGGACACTCCTGTTGTCCGCTACCATTGATGTTATTTAGCGGGTTTTTATATTCAATGCTGTCATATGCTTCATTTTCTCGCCAAGCAATCATTACGCCTAATTGACGATGGTTTTTAATATTGATTTCATCTTCTGCCAGAAAGACGTTGGCTTGTCCTGCTGGCAATGTGTTGGCTACAGAGTTTTTCCAAATCACTGAATCGCGTTGTGCAATTTCGGTTGATGTGCAAGGGTTTTTAATACAGTCTTTGATATTTTTATCATTGTTGCTGCTTAAGTAAAACTCATATGTGTTGAGTGAGTTGGGGTGCAGCATAAGGCGTTCGCTCAGGTCTTCGATTAAACGAATGGCTTGTGTTCGGTACAAGCTATTTTGAGTGTTGACCAAGGTGCGTACCTGCATACCTAAGATGCCTAATATTCCAAGTGCCATAACAAGTATGGCTATCAAGGATTCGAGTAGCGAAAAACCTAATTGTTTTTGAGGAGATATATTGATGTATTGCATTTTTATTAGCACTTGAGGTCTTTAGCCAAGCGAATTCTTCCTCCGGAGCTCATGCAAAGTACTTGCTCAGAGTTACTGCTCACGCCAGCTTGGGCTGGTACAAAATTAAAACCAATGGCATTGAGTGATGCCATGCCATAGCGGTCAAATATCAAA
>JAEZYD010000036.1 GCA_023419375.1 Pseudomonadota bacterium | reverse complement strand
AGGATGTTCATTCCCGTGCCGCTCACGGTTTTGTAGAGTTCGGTATACCCGCACTGCGTGCAGCTGACGGTGTAGAACTTTTTGTTCTGCACGTCGAAGAGCTTGGCGAAATTCCCGCCGGTCGCCTGAAACTGGTCGGATTCGTATTCGGTTCCCCCGCACTTGGGGCACTGGTAGCGGACCTTTTGCTGTTCGTTCATTGCCATCCCCTTCGGTAACAGTATATCTGTGGTACGCGTTTTAGTCAATATGCGCTCAGTCATCCCTCCTTCTCTTTTTTGTGTAACAGTAATATTTAATTGATTTTCTTGTAATTTCCAAGTATAATATACTCATCTTAATACAAGGGGTGAAGCAATATGCTAGATTTATCAGCGCGCGTTTTCTATAAAGCTCGTTTTGATGTTGAAAGTACGTCCGGTCATAACTTACTTTCTCTTCTAGTCGACGTTATAAGAACTTGGGCAAGTTGGAGGTACAGGCAGAACGTTCACTTCTGGAATTGGATTCAATTTCAGAAATATGGCGATTTTGAAGATGCAGGAAAAGTTGTGTCGGCTACTACATCTTCTTTTATACCCGAAGATCAAAGCGATGAACAGTATTGGGCATGCAAGATATCTGAATTTCAGCGCAAGGAGAACACGTCTCCAAGGACATGGACTACAGAGATTGGGTTTGTTCAAAAGTCTAAAGAAAGAGCGACTATTTCATTCGTTGTATACTATTCAGATTCTCCAGGTTTTATTGGCGAACTCGAACCAAGCCCCACCTTAAACACGCCATCAATTGTTCGAAAACTCCTTAATCATCAATATCTTAAGTGCTATTCGAAAGATATAGTTTTAACAGATAAAGCATCTCAACTGCACGTTGGCGATGCACTAGATTTTATTAACAATGTACTATGTGCCGAAAATAGAGGCGTACCAATTATATATATATCACCATTAGGAAAGAACAACGAACCAAAGAGATCAGATACGTTCCCATCCAAGCTAATGGATAACGTTGCCGGCAATGCGCTCGTTTACTATTCCGACGATGATGATTTTATCGATGAACTCGACTATTTCTTGGATAGGTCATATAGATGCTACCCGGGTAGCATTCGCATTTATATGCCGAATATACGCAAATCAGAAAGTGGAGATTGCTATAGACATCGTTATATATCAGGCGATGAATTCTCCAGAATCGGAGAAGGCCATGTAATTACTATGTTAAGGAGGGCCTTTTCACAGGATATACGCTCATATGATTCTAGGACTATGTTTCGCATTAATGACTGCAAAGAACTATATCAAAGGAGCCAATATCTTAAGTTACGAATTAAGCTCGATTCAACGGTCGATTCACTGCGCGGCACCTCCGAGAATATATCTGAATATGCACAACTACTTAAGATGGCAGATGATGAACTCAATAAGGCAGATAGCGAGATCTCACATTTGCAATCCCAGTTATCAGAGTACAGTTCCGAAAACGAATCACTGAAACGCGACAATAGGAAAATAGACGCAGAGCGCGCTTCATTATCCACACAGCTATCCAGTGCTCACGAATCCCTAAGGTGCATAAAGACAATGCAAGAATCCATCCCATCATTATGCTCGCTCCCAGAAACTAACGAAGAAATTGCAAAATTCCTTGAATGTGCTTTTTTCGACAGAATTCGGTTTACAGATCAGGCATGGCGGTCGATAAAGGAATCAAAAACAAAGCCGAAATTGTTCTGGAAATGTATTTACGATATTGCTAACACACTCCACGAATTGCACAAGAGCAATTGTATGCAAATTGAGCTTGACTTCAAGCATAAAACTGGACTAGAGTGGGCTAGAGGGGAAGGAATGCAGACACGGTCAAATCCAAATCTTATGTCGATGCGCGTTGATGAATACAACGGAAGGAAAATCTTTATCGAATCTCATGTGAAGAAAGGAAATAAGGAGAATGCAGATAGTATTCGTGTATACTATGACTACTTAAGTGACGAAAACTTAATCATAATCGGATATTGCGGTTTACATCTTCCAAATCACTCATCTCTAAAAATGGCCTAGGGATATGATCATTTCCCATAGTCCTAACCTATAGTTCAAACCGCCATGCTGATGTCCGCTTCCTGTCAGGCATTCACCTCGCTTTCTCCGCTATGTCCGATCAGTTGACTGCTCAGGTTTGACCTTCCCGTCAAAAGCCATTCAGTAGAGGTGAACAGGAGTAGCCGTCAGCTTTGGGCTTCGCTCCTGAAATGCATGTACGCCAGCGCGCACACCGGCAGGAAGTACGCGCACCAGAATTCCAGCACCAGCACCCCGATCAGGTCGCCGCCCGCCATGCCCGGCTTGAAAAGGCCAAGGATCGGGAGTACGACGCAGGAGACGGCGAAAACGCCGTGGATCATCAGAAGGCCCTTTAGCCACTTGTCCGCGCGCCCTTCGGGGCTCACGGTGAGGCCGAGAAAGAACGTGGACAGCGCCATGAAGCCGTAGCCCAGCAGGTCCAGGCTGAAGAACAGCCCGAACCGAGTGTAGTCCAGAATGGAGAGCGCCTCCTCCGAAAGCGGGCTCAGGCGCACCGCCGTCAGCTGCGCGAAGTAGACCACGGCGATCAGCACACCGTAAATTGACGCGAACGCCATCCCGGTGAGGGCGGCGGCGCGGGCTTCGTCCTTCGCGCGCGCCGCGAGCGCGCAGGCCATCGGCAGATATCCCCAGGCGATGAACATGCTGGAGAGGTAGCTGCCCATTTGGGAATTGAGAAGCATGCACGCAGCGAATGCGGCAACCGCCAACAGCGTGACGAGCGACGAGGCCATGCCGATCTTCCGGTTCATAGGGAACCCTCCACGTTTTGTTATGGATCGGTGGACGCACCTGCGCCCCCGCTCTCTTGCCTCAAAGGATCGGAAAGCGATGTTTCCGGGCGTTCATTCGTCCCTGTCTTCCCGCCCGCAGAGGAGCGGTGAGCGCGCGTCATACCACGCGAGGTTCTCCCGGGTCAGCGCCGGGCTGAAGTTGGCGTAACAGTACCCGCACCCGCCCGGACAGGAATTGTAAACCCCGATGTCCACGCTGTCCGCGCAGCCGCACCCGGGCCGCTGGCCCTTCTGCCGCCTGAATTCGACGGGGCGGCCGGAAGCGGCTTCCAAGATCTCGGGGTCTACGCACCGGGCGCGGCCGATACCAAAGCGCGAGAAATCCATCGACTCCGCGCAGGCGTCCACCGGGATGCCGTACGCATTCGCAATCCCGGCGATGCGCTCCGCCATCTCCGCCATGTCCGCTTCTGAAGTCGGCGCAAGCCCCATCAGCCTCGCGTTTCGGGCGGTGTTTTTGTAGAGGTCCAGGAAGCTGACCGTGCAGCGGGCCACGCGCCCGGAGAGCCTGCGCGCCATCGATTCAAACGCCCCGTAGTGGAAGCCCTTTGTGTACCTTTCGCTCAAAAGGATCGGGTCGTAGCGCCACACGACGCGGCCCGGCCCGATCTCGTCCGAAAGCCGAAGCACGGCCGGCAGGATGGCGCTCTGCTTATCCGGGATGCCCGGCTCCACGTCCGGCCCGTAGGGCGTGACGGTCAGCTGGAAATAATAGGCGTAGTCCGAAAGCTCCCGAAGGCGCGGCAGCAAAGGCAGCGGGTTTTTCGTCCAGAACACGATGCCGTCCACGTCCTCCGATCGGAGCGAAACCCGACGGACCTGTGACGCGTTCCTGGGGTTGCGGACCAGCGCGTGCCCCGCCCGCACGCGCTCCAGAAACCAGTCGGCGTAGTGCGCCGGGATGTCGGTTCTGCGGCTGGCGCTGACGATCAAGGTTTCCCATCTCCCCCTTCCCCCATCTTACCGCCGGAAGCGCCGGATGTCAATTCCCGGCAGGCGCGGGGCAGCGAAGACGCCAACTTTCGATGGACGCGCCGGGCCGCGCGTGTTATACTTGTGGGTGGATCGATGCCATATCCCCGAAGGCCTTCCCGCCGCCCCGGCGGTTTCGCGGGGAAGGTGGTTTCCCTCTGGGGAAAGGGTTGGCGTCGGCTCCGATGCGGGGAGACAAGGAGGGTTACACGCATGCACGGTACGATGGACGCGCTGGTCAAGGCGCGGCCGGGCAAGGGGCTTGAGCTTACAAAGGTGCCCATTCCGAAGGTCGGGTATGGCGAGGTGCTGATCCGCATCCGCAAGACCGCCATCTGCGGCACCGACCTGCACATCTACAATTGGGACGAATGGAGCCAGAAGAACATCGTCCCGCCGCTCACCATCGGGCACGAGTACGTGGGCGTGATCGAAGAACTCGGCGAAGGGGTCGAGGGCCTGAAGGTCGGCCAGCGCGTCAGCGGCGAGGGCCACATCACCTGCGGCCACTGCCGCAACTGCCGGGGCGGCAACGCGCAGTGGTGCAAGTATACGATGGGCGTGGGCGTCAACCAGAACGGCGCGTTCGCGCAGTTCCTCTGCCTTCCGGCAAAGAACGTGGTGCCCCTGGACGAAGGCCTGCCGGAGGACGTGGTGGCCTTCTTCGACGCCTACGGCAACGCCACCCACACGGCGCTGGAGTTCGACGTGGTGGGCGAGGACGTATTGGTGACCGGCGCGGGGCCCATCGGCATCATGGCGGCGGCCATCTGCAAAAAGAACGGCGCGCGGCAGGTGATCATCACCGACGTGAACGAATACCGTCTGGACCTCGCGCGGAAGCTCGGCCTCTTCGCCATCAACGTGGGCGAGAACGATTTGGGCGAGGTCATGCGTTCCCACCACATGGTGGAGGGGTTCGACGTTGCGCTGGAGATGAGCGGCAGCGACGCGGCGCTGCACCAATTGCTCGACCACATGCGAAACGGCGGCAAGGTCGCGCTGCTGGGCATCTTCTCGAAGGACGCCCGGATCGACTGGAACCAGGTGATCTTCAAGGGCCTGACGCTTCAGGGCATCTACGGCCGCAAGATGTACGAGACCTGGTACAAGATGGCCGCGATGGTGGAGAGCGGGCTGGACCTGAGGCCGCTGATCACCCACCGCTTTCACTACACCGATTTCGAACAGGGCTTCGCCGCGATGAACACCGGCAAGAGCGGCAAGGTGATCCTGAACTGGGAGGCGAACGCATGAAAACCGCGATCGGGCACTTCCAAAAGGCGCTCAATGACATCGAAGCCGCGGGCACTTTAAAGGGCGAGCGGGTGATCGTAACGCCGCAGCGCGCGCGGATCGATACCACGAAGGCGCGGGGCCTTCTGAATCTGTGCGCCAACAACTACCTTGGGCTTTCCAGCGACCCGGAGATCATCGAAGCCGCAAAGGCCAGCTACGACCGGTGGGGCTTCGGCCTCTCCTCCGTGCGGTTCATCTGCGGCACGCAGGAGATCCACAAGGAACTGGAATCGCGGCTCGCGGCGTTTCTGGGTATGGAGGACGCGATCCTCTACTCCTCCTGCTTTGACGCCAACGGCGGGCTCTTCGAGACGCTGCTGGGCGGGGAGGACGCGGTGATCTCCGATGAGCTCAACCACGCGTCCATCATCGACGGGGTGCGGCTTTGCAAGGCGCAGCGGCTCAGATACAAAAATAACGACATGGAAGACCTGGAGGAGAAGCTGAAAGCGGCCGCCTCCGCGCGCATCCGCATTGTCGCAACCGACGGCGTGTTCTCGATGGACGGCTTCGTTGCGAACCTGCGCGGCGTCTGCGACCTCGCCGAAAAGTACGACGCGCTGGTGATGGTGGACGACAGCCACGCGGTGGGCTTCATGGGCGAGAACGGCAAGGGAACGCCGGAGCACTGCGGCGTCATGGGCCGGGTGGACATTTTGACCGGCACCTTCGGAAAGGCCATGGGCGGCGCGTCGGGCGGGTACACGGCGGCTTCGGCCGAAATCGTGAAGCTCCTGCGGCAGAAGTCGAGGCCCTACCTCTTCTCCAACACCCTCGCGCCCGCGGTGTGCGCCGCGACGCTGAAGGTGCTGGACATGCTGGAGGCCGGCGGCGAGGCGAGGGCTCGCCTGATGGAAAACACCGCCTGGTTCCGCGCGCAGCTGAAAGCCGAGGGCTTCGACGTGCCGGAGAGCACCCACCCCATCGTGCCGGTGATGCTCTACGACGCCCGCGTCG
>JAEZYD010000032.1 GCA_023419375.1 Pseudomonadota bacterium | reverse complement strand
GTCCATGCCCATCTCCCGTTCCTTCTCGGCGACAAGCTCTGTCAGCGCGACGTAGATTTTTATGAATGTGGTGATCCTCAGGTCGTTGCTCCGGTTGTATTTCTGGTTGAATCCGGCAGGGTCCCATCCGACGTGCTTGCTGATCTCCGCGTTGCTGATCCCGTACCTTCCCGACAGTATGTTAATATGACTGTATACGCAATCCACCAAGTAATCCTTGGTGATCTTTTTGAGCGCCAGTTCTTCAAACTCAGTCAAAAGAACCTCCTGCGTTTGCGGCTCCGCTGCCGCCCCGACGCGGCCTTTGTGCTGTACTGCATTGATAACGGCACCGTCGAAATTGTAGCACATCGAACAAGAACTCTGCAATAACTTAAAATGGATGAATATGAGCTTATTCGCTAAGGAATCCCCGCGGTTAACAATTACCAATCCGCTCAGGGCCGTGGGGGAGAAGATGCGATACGGATCGCGCGCCTTCGTCGGCCGGGCTGCGCCCGGCGGCAAAGCGGCGCCGTTTGAATATGATGCGATTGCAGAATGGACGCATGCGGGCTTCACGCCTGCGGCGCCCTTTTTCCGGTTCTTCTTGCGGCGATATTACGCGCCTATCCTTGCGCGATGCACAGCCGCGGGATGTGTTTTTCATAGTAGACCCGCGTCGACTCGCTGAGCCCGCCGTCGGTAATCAGGCAGTTGATTTCGCTCAGCGGGCACAGGACGGTTGTGCCCTCGTACTGCTCGCACTTGGTGTGGTCGGCCAGCACGATCACCTCGTCGGAGATGCGCATGCAGGCCTGATACGTCTCCACGCCGTTGGGATCGTCGGTCATCAGCCCGTGGATCGGGTGCAGCCCGGTGGTGCCCGTCAGCATCAGGTCGGCGCGGAGCCGCTCCAGCGCCTGGTGCGTCAGCCCGCCCCGGACCTCCATCTCCGCCGGGTTCAATACGCCCCCCAGCAGGATGACGGTCATCTGTTCCTCCCACGCCAGCTCGTTCATCACCGGAAGCGAACTGGTGATCACCGTCAGCCGCATCCCCTTCAGATACGGGCAGATCGCGTTCACCGTCGTACCGCCCATGAGCAGCAGCGTCATGCCCTCCTTGACGAAGGTGGACGCCAGCCGACCGATTGCATCCTTCTCCTTCAGGTGGCTCACCTGGCGCTGCCGGATCGGCGAATGCGCCGCCGGATCGGGCAGCGAAGCGCCGCCGTGATACCGCTTCAGCTTGCCCTGCGCCTCCAGCGCGCCCAGCGCCCGCCGCACCGTGGACTCGCTCAAAAAAAGATCCCTTGAGAAATCCGAAACCTTCGCGCTTCCGCGCTGGTTCAGATACCGTATCAGCTCGGCGTATTTGGCCGAGGGATCGCCGGACATGGACGCCCACCTCATTTGTTGTTTTGGTCCATTCTAACAGATCACAAGGAAAGCGTCAATATCGCGCGAGGAAAACGATCAAATTCATTCAATTCGAGAAATATTGGTCAAAATGCTGGCGCAGTTCACGCATGCATGGTATACTCCTCTTGAAATACAGCGGACAGATTGTGCGAGGAGCCATGTATATGAATTATATATTTCGCGAAATCCATACCCAATATGAAGCGCTTGATCAAACCCGGCGGCTGGTGGACGAGCGGATCGAAAACATTTCCGCCCTGATCGCATCGGCCCCGCTGGCGTTCATCGGGAGCGGTTCAAGTTATGCCGTCGCCTGCTCCGCGGCGCTGATAGCGCAGCTGAGGCTGAGGCGTCCCGCGATCGCCATCGCGGCGGGCGACCTGCTTTTGCACACGGACACCTACCGCCCGGCGCTGGAGGATTGCGTGCTGGTGGCGCTGTCCCGCTCGGGCGAGACCAGCGAAGTGGTGCGCTCCATCGGCGCGATGCGCGCCGCGGGCATCCGCTTCCGGGTGCTGGGCGTGAGCTGTACGGAAAGCCCCACGCTGTCCGGGCAGAGCGATCTGGCGCTGGAGATGCCCTGGGCGTTCGACGAGAGCGTATGCCAGACCCGCACCGTATCCTGCCTGTTCTTCTTCTGCGCCTACATGACCGCGAAGCTGGCGGGCGACGGGGCGCTCCTGCGCGACCTGAAAAAGGTGGTTGAGGGAGGGCCCGAGTACATGCGGCGCGTCGAGCCTGCGCTTGAGGAAGTGGCCCGGCTGCCCTGGACCCACGCGGTGGTGCTGGGCGACGCCGAGCTGGGCGGGCTCTGCGAAGAAGGCGCGCTGGCGTTCAAGGAGATCTGCCAGCTTCCGAGCAACTACTACCACCTGCTGGACGTGCGCCACGGCCCGATGGTGCTGGTGGGCCCGGAAACGCTGGTGGTCGCGGTGCTGTCGGCAAGCGACAACGAGCTGGAGCTGGCGCTGGTGCGCGACGCGCAGAAGAAGGGCGCGACGGTCGTCGTCTACAGCGACCTGCCGCTGGAGCTGCCCGGCGTGGTCTGCGTCAGCTTTGGCGAGGCGCTGCTGCCGCCCGCCAGGGGCATCCCGGCCATCGCGGTGTGCCAGCTGATCAGCTATCACAAGTCGTTCCTCACCGGCGCGGACCCGGATGCGCCCGACGGGCTCTCCCCCTGGATCAAGCTGTAGCGCCAAGGCGCGAGGAGGCACCCGATGTTCTACGGCAGGGACAGGTTCAGGTTTGTGC
>JAEZYD010000010.1 GCA_023419375.1 Pseudomonadota bacterium | reverse complement strand
TTCTTCCCACTCGCTATTCACTTGTCAATGAACCACTTGGCCTCTTCGGCCCGCCAGCCCGGCTCGTTGCCGCTTGGCGCGAGGAGCGTTTATGCCCTCTTTCGTTCCCCGAGTCAACAACTTTTTTCCGTTTCGCGAAAGTTTTTCGCGGCGACCGTCAGTCGTTTTTCTCAAGGCGCGAGGAGCGTTTATGCTCCCCTTTGCTTTCGAAGTCAACAACTTTTTTTCATTTCGTGAAACTTTCGTTTCACCGTGAAGCCAGTCGTTTTTCTTCAATCGCGAGGAGCGTTTATGCTCCCCTTCGCTTTCGAAGTCAACAACTTTTTTTCATTTCGTGAAACTTTCGTTTCACTGTGAAGCAAGTCGTTTTCTTCAATCGCGAGGAGCGTTTATGCTCCCCTTTGCTTTCGAAGTCAACAACTTTTTTCCGTTTCGTGAAACTTTCGTTTCACCGTGAAGCCAAGTCGTTTTCTTCAATCGCGAGGAGCGTTTATGCTCCCCCTCGTCCCACAAGTCAACCACTTATTTGCATCTTGGCGAAATTCGCCTTGACCCAATGTGTCGATCCCGTGACGCGAGAAATGCACCTTAAGCAAACACCCACCTCATGTCAACATAAAAACCATTTTTTCACAGATATTCAGGCAAAACCCCGGCCAGGGCTAATTTCCGGCGCGTTCCCCGCACCCCCCAAGCTCCGCGCCCCACCTACTCACTGTCAGTTTTCATCCTCCAGCAATGCTCACTACTCGGCACCCCAATGACGACAAGCCAACCTCTGCACGGTTGCAGCGAGAGTACCCCCAAATCTGCCTAAGCGAGCCACGCACTTGCTGCCCTTATATATAGATGCACCAACCAACATTTCGTCATTTGGCGAAATATGCTTGACTTCGACTGCCCCGCTTCTTATATTTCGCCACACAACGAAATGAAAAGGACATCCACCTCCATCGCGTTCACCGGAGTACATATGCTCAGCTACATTTCCGCTATCCGCGCACTTGGCGACGAAAACCGCCTGCGCATCCTCATGGCCCTGCGCCTGCGCCCTTTGTGCGTTTGCGAGATAACAACGCTCCTTGGGCTCGCGGCGTCTACCACCTCCAAGCATCTGTTTATCCTGCGACAGGCGCGCTTGATCGAGAGCATCAAGAATGGCCGCTGGGTTTACTACCGCCTGCCGCAAGCCCCCACCGACTGCGTGCGTGATGCGCTTGCGCTGACTATTCGCGAGCTTGCAGACTGCCCCCAAATCGCACAGGACGAAGCCGCATTGCCGGGCATTTCGCACAACACCAGCATCCATGAGTTCTTCAAGCAGAAGCATATTCCCGTACCTGCCGACCAGGCCGACGACACAGAAGACGATGCCGCGCAAAGCGCAGGCACACCCGCATAACGTCAGGAGATCTGAATGGAATCCACCAAACTTAGCCCATTGCCCATAAAATCATGCTGCGCCGCATGCGCCCCGGCTGCCCCTCAGCCGGAGGCAGACGAACGCAATCACGGCTGCGCCTGCTGCCAGGATCACAACCACGACCATGAACACGGGCACGACCATGAAAAGCGCGAAATCGCCATCATGGCCATATCGGCCTTGCTTTTCGCCATTGGTATGGTCGCGGATGAACGCCTTGCCGAGTTCATGCCCAACTGGTTGGTCATTGGCATCTTCTACGCCCTTCCATATGTATTGTGCGGCTTCGATGTGCTGCGCATCGGGGCGCAAAGCATCCTGAAGAAGGACTTTTTCAACGAATTTACACTGATGGGCGGTGCAACCATCGCGGCCATTGCCCTTGGGCAGTTGCCCGAAGCCGTGGGCGTCATGCTGTTTTACTGCGTGGGTGAATTTGTGCAGGAACGCGCCGCCGGGCGTTCGCGCCGTTCGGTCAAGGCCCTGCTGGCAGCGCGGCCAAGCATTGCTCACGAGATGCTGGACAACGGCGCTACCCGCGATGTGGAACCCGAAGCCCTTGGCCCCGGCAGTCACATTCTTGTGCGCCCGGGCGAAAAAATCCCGCTGGACGGCACTGTTCTTGAAGGCGATTCGCAGGTGGACACCTCCCCGCTTACGGGCGAATCCGTACCCCAGCGCATTGCCACCGGCAGCAAGGTGCTCGCGGGCACCATCAATCTGAACGCGGCCCTGCGCGTTGAAGTGACAACGGCCTTTGCCGAATCCTCCATTGCCCGCATTCTGGAGATGGTCGAAAACGCCGTGGCCCGCAAGGCCCCTACGGAACGCTTCATCACCCGCATGGCCCGCTGGTACACACCCGCTGTGACGGGCATTGCTTTTCTGGTGGCGGTGCTGCCCCCCCTGTTCGGGCTTGGCCCGTTCTCTCAATGGATTTACCGCGCTCTTGTGCTGCTGGTCATTTCCTGCCCATGCGCCCTGCTCATTTCCATTCCGCTGGGCTACTTTGGCGGCATTGGCGCGGCTTCGCGCCGGGGCATCCTCATCAAGGGCGGCGCAGTGCTCGACAACCTGCGCGATATCCGCGTGGCCGCGCTGGACAAGACCGGCACCCTTACCGAAGGCGTGTTTGAAGTAAACGCAGTGCTGCCCGCCGCAGGTGTTGCCCAAAATGATCTGCTGACCGCCGCCGCGCTGGCGGAGAGCCGCTCCAACCACCCCATTGCCCGCTCTGTCATGCGCGCAGCCCAACAGGAAGGCATTACGGTTGATGATGCATCACTCACTGGCATGGAAGAAATCCCCGGCATGGGCGTGGCTGCCGCTGCTGACGGCCATGAACTTCTGGCCGGCAACGCCGCCCTGCTCGCAAGCCGTGGCATTGCGCCCATGGATGTTAACATGCCTGGCAGCGTGGTGCAGGTCGCCAAAGGCGGCAAGCTGCTGGGCGCGCTGGTGGTGGCAGACCGCATCAAGCCGCAGTCGCCGGAGGCTATTCAGGAACTGCGCCGTCTTGGCATTCAGAATATCGCCATGCTCACGGGCGACAGGGAAGAACAGGCCCGTCCCGTGGCGCAACGCCTGAAGCTGGACACCCTGCGCGCAGACCTGCTGCCCGAAGACAAGGCCGGAGCGCTCGAAGCCCTTGGCCCGGTGAAGAACACCATCTTTGTGGGTGACGGCATCAACGATGCCCCGGTGCTGGCAACGGCAGGCGTGGGCGTGGCCATGGGCGGCCTTGGCGCGGAAGCCGCCATTGAAACCGCAGACGTGGTCATTCTGGACGACAACCCCGCCCGCCTGCCCGAGCTGCTGCGCATAGCGCGCCGCACACGCACCATTGTGTGGCAGAATATTGTTATGGCCCTGGGCATTAAGGGATTGTTCATGGCGCTGGGCATCGTGGGCCTCTCCGGCTTGTGGGAAGCCGTGTTTGCCGATGTGGGCGTGGCCCTCATGGCTGTGCTCAATGCGGCCCGCGCTGGCAAGATAGACGTATAGCAAGCAAATCGGGGGAAGAGGCCACCACGCCCCTTCCCCCAATTTTTATATTCTGCCCTGCCCTGTTCCGTGCTGCGCTTCTGCGCCGCTGGGGGCAAATCTTCTCAAAAACGGAATCCGACATCCTGCTTGCGCCGACCGATCTTTTACACGGCAGCGCGCTCCACGATGTAACCGCCCGCCTCCAGCGCTTCAATGGCCGGGGCAAGCTTTTCCGCCTTCATCAATATATAGTCCGTATCAAAGGTGGACACGGCAAAAATGCTGATGCCCGCCTGCGCCAGCACGGTGGACAAACCCGCCATCACACCGGTGAGGCCAAAATCCATCTGCCCCGCTACCCGCAGTGCTCGCCAGCCGTCCTCCCGCGCCAGTGTGGCGTGGGGAACATCCGCAGTCAGGCAGACCACCGAAATTTCCGCATCAGTTTTGCCCACAAACAGCCACGGCACATGAAAATTAACGGCGCGCAGGTTTTCCACCTTGCAGACGCTGAATTTTCCTTCAATTACTTGCAAGAGCATGCTTTCTCCGTCCTTGCGTTCTGAGCGGTGCGTACGATTGGCCGGGCAGAGCATACACCTAAGAAAGCAGCATTTTCAAGTGCCTGTAGGCCAAAGCTGTTGCCATGCGGCCACGCGGCGTACGCTTTAAAAAACCGCACTGGATAAGATAGGGCTCGTAAATATCTTCAATGGTTCGCACTTCTTCCGAGCAGGCAACGGCCAGGGTTTTGATGCCCACAGGGCCGCCGTCATAGTGTTTAATGAGCACTTCCAGCAGCTTGCGGTCCATCTGATCCAGCCCCAGCTCGTCCACGTCCATGCGCTTGAGCGCCGCCGAAGCCTGCTCGCCCGTCACCAGCCCGTCACCATGCACAAGGGCAAAATCGCGCACACGGCGCAACAGGCGGTTGGCAATGCGGGGCGTGCCGCGCGAACGGCGGCCAATTTCCGCCGCGCCGTCAGTGGAGACCTCCACGCCCAGGATGCGCGCCGTGCGCTGCACCACGCGGGCAAGGTCGTCCGGGCTGTAATATTCCAGCCGCGCCACAATGCCGAATCGGTCACGCAGGGGCGAAGAGATCAAGCCCATGCGCGTGGTCGCCCCCACAAGGGTGAAGGGCTCAAGGTCAATCTTGACCGTGCGCGCCGCAGGCCCCTGCCCGATGACCAGATCGAGCTTGAAATCTTCCATGGCGGGATACAGCACTTCTTCCACGGCAATGGGCATGCGGTGGATTTCGTCCACAAAAAGGATGTCGTGCCTGTTCAGATTGGTGAGGATGGCGGCAAGGTCGCCGCTGCGCTCAAGCACCGGCCCGGAGGTGCAGACAAGGTTGACCCCCAGCTCGGAGGCCATGATCTGCGCAAGCGTGGTTTTGCCAAGCCCGGGATTGCCGTAAAAAAGCGTGTGGTCCAGCGCCTTGCCGCGCTCGCGCGCCGCACCAAGGTACACGCGCAGATTGGCGCGCAGTTCATCCTGCCCGATAAAGTCGTCAAGGCTGTGCGGGCGTACGCTTTCGTCAACGCCCGTGCCGCACTCCGCAACGCACGGGTTCGCAAGATCGGTCATCAGACCTTCCCCTTGGCAAGGGCCTTGAGGGTGGCGCGCAGCGCGCCGGTCACATCCAGATCAGGCTCTTCGTGCAGCAGTTTTTTAACCAGGGGCGCGCATTCGTCCGGCTCGTAGCCAAGATTGCCCAGGCCGTCCAGCACGTCGCGGAACACGGAACCGGGGCGCGACCCGGTGGTCAGCGCCGCCGCCTGCGGGGCGTCCTCGACCTTGAGCTTGTATTTCAGCTCAAGAAACACATGTTCGGCGGTTTTCTTGCCGATACCCGAAACGCGGGTAAGGGCCAGCACGTCATCCTCAAACACGACCCGGCGCAGGTCGTCGGGCCGAAAAATGGAAAGGATGCCAAGGGCCGTGCGCGCGCCCACCTTGGAGATGGAAACCAGCACTTCAAAGGTCTGGCGTTCTTCAAAGGTGGCAAAACCAAAGAGTTCCAGCGCGTCTTCACGCACGGCAAGGCTGGTGTACAACGCCAAGTGTTCCCCCCTGCCGGGCAGGCTGGCAAGGGTGTGGGCGGGCAGGGCCACTTCGTACCCCACGCCCCCTTCGGTGACGATCAGGCAGGCATTGCCCCATATTTCGGCCAGGCGGCCTTCAAGATAGGCGATCATGGATTCCTTGCGAGAAGTAAAGGTTGCTACCGCCAGAGCATAGACTGAAAGGCGAAGGGTTTCAAATGGCGCTTGCCGTGTACGGCGCTGCCGCCTTGAAACTTCCCGCTGCGGTGCCGCATTTCAACGTGCAAAAGGCGCAACGCCAAGGGAACACAGGTCTCACGGCTGCAACATCTGAGTGGCAATTAACCGCCAATGCCCACCATCTGTTTGTCAGCCACGGCGGAGCCTTTTTTGCGGGCCTTGAGCAGATCGGCCCCGATGGGCTTTCCGGCACAGGCAAGACGCACCACGCGGGCCAGATGCCCGTCATCAAAGCGCGGATTACGCAGAAGCCCCCGCAAATGGTATTCCCTGTCGTCAAACAGGCAGGTGCGCAGGTTGCCGTCGCTGGTAAGCCGCAGACGGTTGCACGTGCCGCAGAAATGGCAGGATACCGCGGTGATAAAGCCCATGCGGCCCTTGCCCCCCTGCACGGCAAACATCTTGGCCGGGCCAGCCTCCGCGCTGCTGTCCTGCACGGGATCAAGACGCACACGGCGCTCGGCTTCGGCCCGGATGTCAGCGGCAGACCAGAACGTTTCCGGCCCCCAGAGGGTGCCGCTGCCCATGGGCATAAATTCGATAAAGCGCAGATCAACGGGCATGGTGCGCACGGCATGAACAAAATCGTCCATCTGCCCGTCATTGACGCCGCGCATGGCGACAGCGTTGATTTTCACGCGAATGCCCGCCTGCAGCAGCCCGTCCAGCGAGGCGAGAACAGCGGGCAGCAGGTCGCGCCCGGTCACCCTGGCAAAAGTTTCGCGGTCAAAACTGTCGAGAGAAAGATTGACGGCGCTCACGCCCACAGAGCGCAGCAGCGGAATGTGCGGCTCAAGCAGGGTGCCGTTGGTGGTCAGGCGCAGATCAAGGGAAGGGTAACGCGTATGCAGCAGATGCAGCAGTTCGTCGCAGCCCTTGCGGGCAAAGGGTTCGCCCCCGGTAAGCCGCACCTTGGAAACGCCCAGTGCGGCCATCATGCCCACAAGGCGCGCCATTTCTTCATAGCGCAGCACCTTGGGGTGCGGAATGAACTTCTGGTTTATCTCGCTGCGGCAATAGGCGCAGCGCAGATTGCAGCGGTCAGTGACAGAAAGGCGCAGATACCGCACCACACGGCCATGCCCATCACACAGGGGGGCGGGATGCGCCAGCGGCGCGAGTTCTTCACCGGGGGCGGCACAGTTGCCAAGAGGGGCAAATGGATTTACACATGCTTGCATGAAACACCTGCTATTCGGAGCCGCCCTGCTGGGCTGCCTTTGCATGACCATACCCGCGCTGGCCTGGGACGGCTTTGATGCCGATTCCGCCGACCTTGTCGAGGTCATCCCCGACCGTGTTCCGTCCAAGGGCGACACGGTGGATGTGCGCAACTATGACAAGGACGCCACGGAAACCTGCCTCGTTGAATCGGTTGCCCGCAATGCCCGCACTGTGGAACTTGTGGTGCGCACTCCTGCCGGAGTAGCCCGCACCCTGGTGATGGAAGGCCGTTAGCGGCTGTTGCCGAAAAGCATTTTGCACCCCGCGTGGCTGTTGATCGCGCTTTGCGGCGCGCAGCCGGGAGCAGAAACGGCATTTTCAGAAACAGCCGCCCGTTCCAGCACTTAGTTATCGCCCGAACCGGCCTCATGCCCCGGCAAAAGAATGCTCGGGCTTTCAGCCTGACCCTGCCCCTTGGGACACTGGGCCTGAAGATGGCAAATCTCGCAGCCGCCCTTAAAGGGATAGTGCGTCACCACGGCATAACGGCGCGTAAGGGTGCCGAACGCCTCGCGGTATTCAATGCCCAACGAGGCCAGCGCCTCGCGCAGCGTTTCCGTGGGGCGCGGCGAAGGCGCGCAACCGGCGTCTTCCACCTGCGGCAGGGCCTCCTGCACGGCAGCCATGCACATAAACTGGGCAAGGTTGTTGATCATAAAGCCGTCAGAGGCTGATTTGCCCCAGGCTTCATCCACAAAATTTTCCACTTCTTCCGGCAGCCAGACAGCCAGATACGAAATTTTGCCAGCCGCAATCTCACAGACGTTCAGTTGCGGCAGCCATTCGCCCCACAGGCCCACAAGACGTTCAAGGATCGCACCGCCAAGGCGCGTTTCCTTGCTCATGGACATGAAGGCTTCCAGATCAAAGTAGGGCTGCATTTCATGCCGCCGGATTTCATACGGTTTGCTGCTTGCCTCGCTCACTTGTTCTCCTTGGATGCTCATTGCCTGATTAGCCCGCGCGCTGCCGCGCCTGACCGTGCTTATGAGCCGCAGCAGATATTCTATCCATGCAAGGCACATCGTCAAGAGCATGTTTGCCGCAGCAAGGCTGTTGCATGAGCCGCAGAGCGGGGCTGGCGCTGCCTTTTACGGTCATTTGATTCTTTCGCTCCAAATTTTTTGCAGCGGGCAGACCGGGCATGATCCATACAAAGCAATGCCGCCCGCAGCGTGGAGAGCATGTTGCCTTTACTTGGCAGGGCCTCTTTTTTATCATATGCAATTGCCGCACAGCTGATGTCGTTGCAAACGGAGCCTCAGCCAGCGGCCAGGCTTCTGATACCACACACCACAAGGATGCCGCATGAACAAGCCCAGTGACCACCCCGGAAAGATCCGCTATAAATATCAGATGGATGAAAACGCAAGACTGCAAACAGCCCACGGCGTTTGGGGCGGCATAAACCCGCAGGGCGAGATCGAGATGAATTTTTATCACGAAAGCGATGCCCTGCCCGCTTTCTCTGAGCAGCTTGTGGCCCCCGACGGCTCCATCGGCCACGAAATGACCCCCGGCGAAATGGACGCGCGCGAAGTGAACCGCTGCATCCACAGCCGCGTGCTGCTCAACTACCACACGGCCCGCGCCGTGCTTGACTGGCTTGAAGACCGCGTGGCCGCCCTTGAAGAAGAAGGCGCGCATGGCATGTACGATGCAGACCTGGACATTGAGCAGTAATACAAGATCATGATTGAAAAGACCTACCATATCATCACTTTTGGCTGTCAGATGAACGTGCACGACTCCCACTGGCTGGGGCGTGCGCTCGGCGCTCGCGGTTTTTTTGAAGCGCCGCTTGAAGACGCGCAGGTGGTGGTGGTCAATACCTGTTCCGTGCGTGAAAAGCCGGAGCAAAAGGTTATGAGCACGCTTGGCCGCATCCGTCAGGTTTCGGGCGGCAACCCCGCCGTGCTGGTGTGCGTGGCTGGATGCGTGGCCCAGCAGCTTGGCGAAAGCATCTTTGAAAAAGAAAGCCAGGTGCGCCTTGTGGCGGGCAGCGACGGCATAGGCAATGCCCCGCAGGCCATCGAGCGCCTGCTGGAAAATCCCGCCCAGCGCCTCTCCCTGCTCGATTTTACAAGCCAGTATGTGGAGCGCGAGGGCACAACCGAACCTGGCGTGGTCAGCGGTTCCGTGGCCTATGCCAATATCATGCAGGGTTGCGACAATTTCTGCGCCTACTGCATTGTGCCCTTCACCCGAGGCCGCCAGAAATCGCGCAGCAGCACGGCTATTCTTGACGAATGCAAGGCGCTGATCGACAACGGCGCGCGGGAAATCACCCTGCTTGGGCAGAACGTCAACGCCTTCGGGCAGGACAAAAGCGGCGACGGCACAAGCTTTGCCGCCCTGCTGCGCAAGGTTGCCGCCCTGCCGGGCCTTGAGCGCCTGCGCTACGTTACCCCGCATCCCAAGGATATGGGGCCGGAAGATGTGGCCGCCTTTGCGGATCTGCCCCAGCTCTGCCCCCGCCTGCACCTGCCCATGCAGGCAGGTTCGGACGCGGTGCTGGCCCGCATGAAGCGCCGCTACGACAGCGCCGCCTTTCTTGATCTGGTGGAGCGCCTGCGCGCAGCCCGGCCCGATCTGGCCCTCTCCACGGATCTTATTGTGGGCTTTCCCGGCGAAAGCGAGCAGGATTTTCAGGACACGCTGCAGATGATGCGCGCCAGCAACTTCATGTCCAGCTTCTCCTTTTGTTACTCAGACAGGCCAGGAACGCGGGCCTCGCTGTTCCCCGACAAAATCCCCGCCGACGTTGCCCAGGACAGGCTGTTGCGCCTCCAGGCCCTTCAGGATGAACTTGGCGCGCGCTGGTTGCAGCAGCGGGTGGGCGGCGAAACCACCCTGCTGATCGAAAACCGCAGCCCCAAGGAAGGCCAGGGACCGGAGCCAAGCTGGCAAGGCCGCGACCCATACGGCGCGCCCGTGCATGTGGAGCTGCCGCCGCAAGTGGATCACACGGGCCGCATGGTGCGGGTGAGCATCACAGAGGCCAAGAAGCACAGCCTCATGGCCCAAAGATTGGGGGAACCATGGTAGAAATGCGCGTTTTCGGCCTCACCATCGACCCGCAGAGCAAAACGCCCATCGTGGTGTTGCGCGAAGCCAGCGGCGATGCCGTGCTGCCCGTCTGGGTGGGAGCCATGGAGGCCATGGCCATTTCTCTTGTACTCAACAACGAAAGCCTGCCCCGTCCGCTCACGCACGACCTCTTTCTCATGACGCTCAAAGCCTTCAAGGCCGAGCTGCGGCGCGTGGAGATCAACGACCTGCGCGAAGGCACCTTCTACGCGGTGCTTGTGCTCTCCGGCCCGGAGGGCAGAACGCGCGTGGACTGCCGCCCCTCGGACGCCATCGCCCTGGCCATGCGCGCAGGGGCACCCATTCTTGTGGAAGAGGAAGTGCTGCGCCTTTCTGCCGAGGAGCAGCAAAGGGCGGAACAAAGCACTGCAGTGGAAGTCACCACACCGATTCCTGATGCCGCCACCGACATGGTGCGCCGCGTCGGCGCCCAAAAAGAAGCCGATATGCTGGGCGGCGCCCTGTTGCGCCACGGCGAGCTGCCCCCCTCTCTCTCTGCGGATGAAGAAACCCGATATCGCGAAATGCTGCGTTCTCTTGATCCGATTTCACGCCGAAAGATGTAACCAGCCGCAACAATTCTCTTTATCTTTACCACGCCCGCATTGCACGGATGTGCCGTGGGTTTGGGAATCTTCTGTTTTCCCCATTTTTCGCACAGGTAACGCTTTTCAGAGGCGATATGGCAGTTCTTACGGGCATGCCGGAGCGTGTGCAGCCAAGCCTGCGCCTGGCAAATTCAGGGTTTTTCCAGAACTCTAAAAATATTCTAAATAAAAAATGCCCCACCAACATGCTAAAATCATGGATAAAATTTTTCAGACCGCGCCAATGGCCGATTTTCCATCCCTAAAGATATAGCGTTTTGCTCCGATTATTAGCAGCAATGGGGAAGCGAACCATGCTGCACTATCGACTATTCAAAGAAATCAACGACCTTTTTGCCTCCGGGCATGTCGAACAGGCCCGCCGCCTGCTCATGGAAGTGCAATCGCGCAGCATAGCCCTGCACGATGAACTCAACCTGTTGCAGACCCGCCTGAAGACCCTTGAAGAAGTTGTTGAGCTTGCCAGCAACCTGTTCCGCCGCAACGGCCTCTACTGGCTCAAGGCCAAGGATATAAATCTTGGGCCCTTCTGCCCGCGCTGCTACGAAAACGAGGGCGGGCTTATCCGCCTTGAACGGGCAGATGGGACGCTGCACTGCCCCTACTGCCACGCGGTTCTCTCCTGCCCGCCGGAATTCTGCGGCAGCGAGGAGGCACAGCAACGTGCGCGCATAATACCCTTTGCCAATTAGGCTGGTTCTGACAGATCAGACACATGAACACCTTGCCGCCACGACCAGCGACAAGGTGTTTTTTTATTGAGGCATAATACTTACACTCATTCGCGACAGGCATTCATCAAATTTCACGGCCCTGTTTTCTTGCGCAAGCCCGCTCCAGCGGGTATAGTGCATTTACGGGAGCCACTGCTGGCCCTTCCTGCCGGCAGCTTTTCAACTGGTTATTCCGACAAGGACAAGCATGACCCGCCCACGGCAGATCCATGTTCTTCTTCTCAGTGAAAGCGAATCAATGGCCGCTCTGGACAGACGCGCACTGCGCGAAGTCGGGGTTGACCGCATTGAGGGTCTGACCTCTGGCGTGGCGGCAGCCCGCATGCTGGCTGGCCTTGACGAATTTCCCCCTTCTTTCAAGCCCGACGTGGTCATCTGCTCGCAGCGCCTTTCTGATATGGACGGCGAACAGTTCTGCGCCATCTTGCGCCTGCACCCCCTGCTGCTCGACATGCCCATTCTGCTGATTCTGCCTCACGACAGCGAGGTGGAGCAGCTCCGCACCCTCGGCTGCGGCGCAAGCGCCCTCATATCGAGGCCTTACTCCTTCAGCCAGCTCAAGGCCCATCTTGATTTTTTGGCCAACTCGCGTTCTTCGCTTGAAGATCTGGAAAAAGCCGCCCACCTTGCCGACACCAAAGCCTTTGATGAAGCCGTGGCCACCTACGGCATCCTGCTCAAGCCCATCCGCCAGCCCGAAGACTATTTTCGCGTGGGCATGCAATGCCTTGAGCAACGCAAATGGAACAGCGCCATCAACGCCTTCCAACGGGCCATGCGGGGCGCGCTTATTCAGGGCAAGGCGGAGCTGGGCATGGCCGCCGCGTGGAAGGGCAAGGGCGACATGGCCCGCTACCGCCACTATCTTTCGCTGGCGGCTGCCACCTTTGTGCGCGCGCGGCAGTGGAACCGCGCCCGCGCGGTTTATGGCCGTATGCTTCAGGAAGATCCTACAGCGCGCAGCCCGTTTTTATCCGAAGCTTTGCAGCAGATACGCCAGGGCAATTTTGATTTTGCAGCAGGAATTTTGGCTCAGGGGTACGAAATCACCCCCAGAGAGCAGATCAGTGAGCGCATGGCGCAGATTTGCCTTGCAACAGATACCCCGGACGACATGCTGAAAAGCATGGAAGCCTGCCTCGAACAGGCCCTTGGCGCTGACGCCGAAGCCTTGACCGCAGAAATCCGCACCACGCTTGAAACCCTGGCCCGTGAGGCCGAGGCCAAAAAGCTTGAAGACGCGGCAGAACGTCAGTGGCGGGCAGGCCGACAGGCCGCCAGAGAGCGCGGGGACGCAGAAGGCGCGCCCGCAGAATGGGCAAATGACCCCCTGATGCAGGTGGGCCAGGCGCAAATGGGCAATGTGCAGACCAATCAGGCTCAGACCACAGGCACAGCCCCCCAGGCTGGCGCACGGCAACGCGGGCAAGTTGGCATTGCCCTTGCCGATGAGGACGGACCGGGCACGCCATCCCAGCAGGGTTCTGCCGCCAGATCAGGCAATCTGCGCGCCGGGCAGGGTGCCTCCTCGCCAGTCATATCCTTGTGGGGCGAGCATGAGGGCGCAGCCCAGTCACCGCAGAACACCCGCACCACGCAGGATGCGCAGCCTGCCATTTCAGGCAATACTCCCATTCCGCCGCTGCTTGACCCGCTTGCGCGAGGCAAGAGCGCCGGGAGCCTGATTGGCGGCAAGAGCAGCCTCACGGACATGATGTCCATAGTAAAATTTACCTGGAAGCAGGCCTTCCGCAAATAGCAGCTAACGGCCTGACGGTATTTCTCCACCACGTAGCCAGTATTGAAGAGGCGCAGGCGGGCTTTGCCCGTCTGCGCCTCTTTTTACGCTCGTACCAGTCACGTCAGCAGAAAAAAACGTTCTGACGCGTGGGATAATGCGATGCTGCCGTTCTAACGCTTCACGCGCTGGAGCATGTCTTCTGGCGCAAGCGCATGAAGATAGCGCACGCGCCAAAGGTAACATGCCGCCCCGAATCCCAGAGCCACGATGTAGGCAATCCAGAACCCGGTAGCGCCCAAAGCCGGAACCAGAAGGTCTGTACGCGCCAGCGCAAAGCCCAGCGGCAGCCCAATGATCCAGTAGGCCGTAAAGCATATCACCGAAATAACACGCGTATCGTTGTGCCCGCGCAGAATGCCTATGCCCGTCACCTGCAAGCCATCCACAATCTGGTAGGCGGCCTGATAGAGCAGCAGGTGCATTGCCAGAGCTGCCACAGCCGTGTCTTCGGTGTAGATGGCAACAATGCCGTGGCGGAACAGCACCGTAAAGCTGGCAATGAACAGTGCAAAAACAACGCTCAGGGTCAGGGCCGTGCGGGCAATTACCTTGGCGCGCTCAACCTGCTGCGCCCCGAGACAGCGCCCAACGCGAATTGTGGCAGTCATGCTGATGGAAAGCGGCACCATAAAGGCCAGCGCCCCAAAGTTGAGGGCAATCTGATGCCCAGCCACCATGACCGTCCCCAAAGGAGCGAGCAAAATAGCGCTGAGGGCAAAGAGCGAAACTTCGAAAAACAGGGCCAGCGCTCCGGGAAAGCCAATACGGAACACGCGCAAGATCAGAGCGCCGTCAAAGCGCGGCCCGCAAGGGCTGCCGCCGCGGAACAGGGGTGCAAACAGCGGCCCCAAGCATTTATACTGCGGGTCGCGGCGCAGATAATACAGCATGCACAGGCCCATAAACCAGAAGCTGATGGCAGAGGCCACGCCGCAGCCCACGCCGCCAAGCTCCGGAAAACCGAACTTGCCGTAGATGAATATGTAGTTGCAGGGCACGTTCACTATGAGGCCCAACAGACCGATAATCATGGCCGGACGCGTGCGGGCAAATCCTTCAAGAAAGCTGCGCTGGTTCACAAAAAACAGAAATCCCGGCAGCCCCCAGAGCATGGCTCGCAAAAATCCGCCGGAAATCCGCGCCAGCTCCGGCTCAAGGCCAAAAGCGTCCATGTGGAGCGAAACCACATAAAAAAAGGTCATGAGCACAATGCTCATTCCCAGAGTGAGCCACAAGCCCTGACGCAGCAGGTGCGCCGCACGGTCAGCCCGCCCGGAGCCAACAAGCTGCGCGCTCAAGGGCGAAAGCGCCAATAGGCAGCCGATGCCGAGCAGGGCCGCAGGCATCCACACGCTGCCGCCCACGGCAACAGCCGCCATGTGTTCGGCGCTGTACTGCCCGGCGAAGGCCGTGTCGGCAAAGGTCATGCCCGTCTGTGAAAGCTGGGCTATGAAGATGGGCAGACCCACCGAATAAAACCGGCGGGCCTCGGAAAATGAAAAGTATTTTTCAAACATACGTCTCTCGCAGGTGATCCATGACGCGGGCAGAGCCAACGCCAGTGCAGCCCGGAAAACCGGGGTAAAACTTGTTTCGTCCGCGCCGCAACACGCGAAACCGGGAGGCAAAAGGGTTCGGGGCTGGATTTACCCTGATCGCTAACGCAAAAACAAGCCTTCAGAAGGCAGCGTTTTGCCCATGATATCTGCGGCACGCCCCACAAGAGCTTCAATAGCTGCACGGCCCGCCGGGCCGAGATCAAGGCTGAAATCCGTTACAAAGGTCTTGATGTGGGCGCTGGTGACGCTTTCTTCCATTTCCTGCGCATGCGAACGGATAAATTCGCGCGAATCATCGGGGTGCGCGTTGGCGTAAGCCAGGCTGGCAGTAATGGTATTCTGCACGCGCCGGGCAAGGGGTATGGGCAGGTCGCGCCGCACGGCAATGGCACCCAGCGGCAGCGGCAGAGAAAACTCCGCCTCCCACCACTGCCCGAGATCAAGCAGTTTTACAAGCCCCTGACGCGCGTAGGTAAAGCGCCCCTCGTGGATGATCAGGCCAAGATCAGCCTCGCCATTGCTCACGGCAGACATAACGTCGCTGAACAGCATTTCCTTGCGCGGCCCCTGAAAACCCCCGTGCAGGGTCAGCAGCAGGTTGGCCGTAGTCAGCAGGCCGGGCACCGCCACGGTGGCATTGCGCCAGTCTTCGGGCTTGAGGTTTTTGCGCGCCACCACAAGGGGGCCGCAGCCCCAGCCAAGCGCCGCGCCCGAAGACAGCAGGGCATAATCCTGCATGATCTCTGTGGTTGCGCCAAGCGACATCTTGGTGACGTCCAGCGCCTTTTGCCGGGCAAGATTGTTCAGTTCTTCCACATCGGCCATATGCGGGGTGATAGGCGCGGGAACAGGCACCAGCCCGTGCAGCATGGCATGAAAAATATAGGTATCGTTGGGGCAGGGCGAAAGACCGAATGACAGATTTGGCGGCGGCAAGGCAGACATTTTTTCCTCACGTTGACAGTGTGCGGCGGCGGGGCTTAATCTGCGAGCGGCATTTTGCCCCCAATCCATGCACAGGATTCAGATATGCTAGACGCAACATACTACGCCGCACTGGGCCTTTCGTCTATCCGCGAAAAGATGCTCTCCGGGGAGCGGCTTTCGCCCGAAGACGGGCTGACACTGTTCAACTGCCCCGATATTACCGCAGTAGGCGCTCTTGCGCTGCACGTGCGCTGCCGCCTGCACGGCCACAAGGCCTTTTATGTGGTCAACCGGCAGATCAACTATACCAATGTGTGCGTCAACGGCTGCACCTTTTGCGCCTTCCGCCGCGACAGGGAGGACGAGCCGGGCGCCTTTGCCATGAGCCTCGATGACGTGCTGGCCCGCCTGCGCGCCGCAGACGCGACCCCCCTGCATCTGGACGAGCTGCACATTGTGGGCGGCTGCCACCCCACGCGCCCCCTTGCATGGTTTGAAGACATGATCCGCGCGGTGCGGGCCTTCAACCCCAACCTGCCGGTCAAGGCCTTTACCGCCGTAGAAATTGAACATTTTGCGCGCCTTGAAGGCATCAGCACCCTTGAGGTGCTCAAGCGCTTGCAGAACGCGGGCCTTGTGATGATGCCCGGCGGCGGCGCAGAAATTTTTGATGAAGATCTGCGCCCGCAGATCTGCCCGCACAAGGCCGATGCCAAGGCATGGCTGCGCATTCAGGGCGAGGCTCACAGCCTCGGTATTGCCACCAACTGCACCATGCTGTTTGGGCATATTGAATCATACGAACACCGCATCGACCACCTCTGCCGCCTGCGCGAGCAGCAGGACAAGAGCGGCGGCTTTACCTGTTTTATTCCCCTGCCCTTCCTTACGGATCACAGCCGCCTCAAGCTGCCGGAAGACAAGGTCGGCCCCCAGCGCGGGCTGGATCAATTGCGCACTGTGGCTGTTTCACGCCTCATGCTCGACAACATCCCCCACCTCAAGGCCTACTGGATCATGATGGCCCCCAAGCTGGCCCCCGTGGCCCTGTGGTACGGCGCGGACGATCTGGACGGCACCATCATTGAAGAGCGCATCGGTCACATGGCGGGCGCGCAGTCCGCTCAGGGCATGACCATTGAGGAACTTGAGCACCTTATCCGCGAATCGGGCTTTACCCCGGTGCGGCGCAACGCCACCTTCAATACCCTGAACGACGAATCCACGGAGGCGCGCCAGTGAGTACGTTTTTCCCCGCGCACAGCCCCTTTGACGAACAGGGCGCAGAATTTGAAGACGTGCGCCAGGCCGCAGCCCTTGCCGCCAGCGGCCAGCGCCTTGACCGCGCCGCCGCCGAAGCCCTGTACTACAAGGCCAGCCTCCACACGCTTGCCCAACTGGCCCATGCCATGCGTCTGCGTCTGCACCCGGAACCCATTGTCACCTACGTGGGCGACCGCAACATCAACTATTCCAACGTGTGCGTGTGCGCCTGCCGCTTCTGCGCCTTTTTCCGCGCGCCCGATCAGGACGGCGGCTATGTCATCAGCCGGGAGGAAATGGCGCAGAAAATCGAGGAGACCCTTGCCCTCGGCGGCACCCAGGTGCTGCTCCAGGGCGGGCACCACCCCGACCTGCCCCTGGAATGGTACGAAGACCTGCTGCACTGGATGCGGGCCACATGGCCGCAACTGCACATCCACGCCTTTTCGCCGCCGGAGATTTTCTTCTGGGCGGAGAAGTTCGGTCTTTCCGTAACGGAAGTGCTGCGCCGTCTGAAAGAGGCAGGCCTGCATTCCCTGCCCGGCGGCGGCGCGGAGATTCTGCACACGGGCGTGCGCGCCCAGGTTTCGCCCAACAAATGCACGGCCGAGCAGTGGCTCGGCGTCATGGAAGAAGCCCACAAGCTGGGCCTGCGCACCACCGCCACCATGATGTTCGGCCATGAGGAAGAACCCGCCCACAGGCTGGATCACCTCTTTGCCGTGCGCGAGGTGCAGGACCGCACCCACGGCTTCACAGCCTTTATTCCGTGGACATTCCAGCCAGCGCACACGCGCATTGACGTTGACCCGCTGCCCGCGCCCGCCTACCTGCGCCTGCTGGCAGTCTCGCGTCTGGTGCTGGACAACATCGCCAACATTCAGGCCTCGTGGGTGACCATGGGGCCGCAGGTGGCCCAACTGGCCCTGTTCTACGGCGCCAACGACTTCGGCTCGCTGATGATTGAAGAAAACGTGGTGGCCGCAGCCGGGGTTTCCTTCCACATGAACCGCAGCGACATCCACAAGGTCATCCGCACGGCGGGCTTTACCCCTGTGCAGCGCACCATGGACTACACGCCCGTGGTTCCCCAGCCTGAAGTGTAAGGCTTCCGACGCACTGTAAATTCCACGTTTCCGGGGGTTCGCCCCCGGAAACGCGTTTTGGCCGCATATTCAAATTCCGCCCATCGGCTTTGCCCCTGGCAAAAGGTACTCCGCCCCATGACCGAGCAAAAGAAAACTCCCCCCGTACTGCGCATGGGCCGCATTGGCTATCTCAACGTACTGCCCATCTATCACCCGCTGGAAGCCGGCATTCTGCCCCACGATTACGAGCTTGTTTCCGGCCCGCCAGCCCTGCTCAACACCATGATGGCGCGCGGCGAACTGCACGTTTCATCCTGCTCGTGTTTTGAATACGCCAGCCGCCCGGAGCGCTACCAGCTTGTGGAAGACCTCTCCATCGGCTCTCACGGCCCGGTCATGAGCGTGCTGCTGCTCTCGCGCGTGCCCTTTGACCAGCTTGAAGGGCAGGAAATCCTCATCAGCGGCGAAACGCATACCTCGGTGGCCCTGCTGCGCCTCATCATGCGCGACAGGTTCAAACTCAACGTCACCTTCACCACAGGCCAGGTGACCCCGGCCCTGCGCGGCAAAAACCCGCCCGTGGCCTTTCTGGCCATTGGCGATGAAGCCCTGCGCCTGCGCAACCACCCCGAGTATCCCCACCGCCTCGACCTGGCTGAGGCGTGGCGCGACTGGACGGGCCTGCCCTTTATTTTCGGCCTCTGGGTTGTCAGCCGCGCCGCCGCCGAGGCAAAGCTCTTTACCAGCGACCCCGGCGCGCTGCTGCGGCAGGGCCGCGACTGGGGTCTTGAGCATATGGACGTGATCCTCGACCTCACGGCCCACGGCTGCCCCCTCTCACGCGAGGAGCTGGCCTTCTACTACAGCAAGGGCCTTGTTTACACCCTGGGCAAGGAAGAACAACGCGGCTTGAGCCTTTTTTATCAAATGCTGGCAGATGCGGGCATGATCGCCAAGGCCCCGGCCCTGGAGTTTTTCAAACTGTAATTTTGCGCGGCGGGTATTTTCACCTGAAAAAAATTTTTGCCGCAAGGCAAAAAAAAAATAGGCATGGAGCAGCCGGGGCACTGGGTGCGGGCTGCTCTATTTTTTGCGGTATTTACATAGTAATTCAGTAAGTTGTTGTAGCCGCCAGATGACTTTTCAGCCTTTAAAATTGCCGCAAAGCCTACAGGCAAGCCAAAATATTTTTCTCCGAATTATCATCCAGCACATGGAATGGAAGAACAAACTAACCTAGTGTCAGTGCCCACGCGCGTACTGACATTCTTTTATCGTGGGGTAGGTATATGACACAGGTTCCTTCCGCCGCAGGGCGGTCTTTTTTGGGCTATCTTTGTGAAAATATTCGTAATAGGGGCAAAAATCCCCTGCGCGCTTTCACGGGCTTTGCCCTGGCATGGGTTGCGTTTTTTCTGCTGTGGAATGTGATTCCCCCATTTGACGGGCTGACGCACAACGGCATGGCCGTTCTGGGTATTGTGGTGTGGGCGAGCATCATGTGGGTCAGCGAGGCCATGCCCGCAGGCGTGACCGGTATTTCCATTCCCACCATGCTGCTGATCACCCAGGCTCTGCCCTGGAACAACGGCAAGCCGCCCATGGCGATCATTTTTGCCGGATTCACCGACCACGTTATCTGGCTGTGTCTGTTTGCCTTCATGGTGGCAGCGGTCATGCAGCTCATTGGCCTTGACCGTCGCATCGCTCTGGGCATTCTGGCCCGCTTCAAGGCTTCGTCCGTATGCCGGGTTATCTGGGGCATGTTCTTCGTGAACATTGTTCTGGGCTTTCTGGTGCCTGCGGCCAACGCCCGCGCCGCCACCCTGCTGCCCGTGGTGCAGGGCATCTGCAATCTGCTGGGTGACACGCCCGAAGAACGCGCCGCCAAAAAGGCCCTTGTCATCCAGTCTCTGGTTTACGGCTCCATGATCTGCGGCATGTTCATCATGACTGCCCATCTGCCCAACATGATCTTGGTGGGTATTTTTGAAAAGAACGGCTTCACCAACATCAACTTCCTCAACTGGATGCTCCTGCAGTTTCCGTATCTGGGCATGTTTGTGCTGACCAACTGGTGGACGCGCTACTACTTCAAGACCAACTGCGTCTCCATTGCGGGCGGCTCCGCCACCATCGAAAAAAACTACAAAGAACTTGGCCCCATGAGCACCGCAGAAAAAACCCTGCTGGGCATTTTTCTGCTGGTCGGATTCATGTTTGTGACGGGCAAGGGCAGCTTTATTTATGAACTGCACCGCCAGCCCCTGGGCGTTATCGGCCTCGTTGGCATGATGGTGCTGTTTGCCCCCGGCATGATGCCCTGCTCCTGGAAGGCCGTGCAGCAAAAGACCATCTGGGGCACATTCTTGCTGCTGGGCGGCGCTATGACCATGACCACCGCCATGACTCAGGCTGGCGTGGCGCAGTGGCTTGCCGACCACATCCACAGCATGGTTGTGGGCATGAACTGGTGGCAGACCGTGCTGACCATGATGGTGGGCACGCATATTATCCGCCTTGGCATGCTCTCCAACGTGGCTGCCGTGGCCATGCTTGCCCCGGTGGTATTTGCCATGGCGCCCAAGCTTGGGCTGCACCCCGTGGCCTTTACCCTGCTGGTGTGCGATACCGATACCTTCGCCTACCTGCTGCCCACCCAGATCACCGCCGCTGTCATCGCGCACAGCACAGAAACTTTCTCTACCTCTGACTACGCCAAGGTGGGTTCCGTGGCCGTGCTCATCGCCATCGCCTACGGCGTCTGCGTTATGGCCCCATGGTACGCGCTGCTCGGCATGCCCGTGTGGAACCCCACCGCAGCCTGGCCTTTTTAATCGCCCCAACCCTTTGCCCGAGAGGACATTATGGCACGCATAAAAACAACGCATGCGGTCGATTTTCGGCCAACCAGCCTGAACGACATTGAAACCGTCGAGGTAACCGCCGACCTGCTGATCATCGGCGGCGGCAATGCCGGCTGCTTTGTGGCAACGGAAACAGCGCGTCTCAACCCCGCAGCCAAGATCGTTATTGTGGAAAAGGCAGACATCATGCGCTCCGGCGCGTGTTCTGCCGGTATGGACGCCATCAACACCTATATTCCGGCAGACAAGACGCCCGAAGACCTCGTGCGCTGGAGCCGCTCGCAGGTTGGCGGCGGCCCCCTGCGCGAAGATCTGGCCCTTTCCAACGCTCAGGAACTCAACGAATGCGTTGAAGACCTGGAGCGCTGGGGCCTGCCCATTCTCAGGGATGAGCAGGGCAACATCCGCTACCGCGGCAAGTGGGACATTTCCATCCACGGCGAGCAGCTCAAGCCCATCATGGCCGAAAAAGCCCTTGAAACCGGCGCTGATGTCTACAACCGCGTGGCGGCGACGGCTCTGCTGGTGCACAATGGCCGCTGCACAGGGGCCACGGGCTTTGGCGTGCGCGACGGCAAGTTCTACGTGTTCCGCGCACGGGCCACAGTGGTGAGCACCGGCGGCGCGGGCACGCTTTACAAGTCCTACACCGCCGACTCCACCGACAGCGGCTCGCAAATCTGGATGTGCCCCTACTGCGTTGGTTCCGGCTACGCCATGGGTCTGCGTCAGGGCGCGGAACTCAGCAGCCTTGAGCAGCGCTGGGTCGCCACACGCACCAAGGATTTTTGCGGCCCGGTGGATACCATCTCCGTGGGTTACGGCGCGCCCATCATCAACTCCCTGGGCGAGCGCGTCATGAGCCGCTACGAAAGCCTTGGCGGCGATGCGGCCCCGCGCTACATCCGCGCCAACGCGCCCATGGAAGAATGGCTGAACGGTCGCGGCCCCTGCTTCTGCGACACCACCAACATGACCCCGGAAAAAACCAAGGCCATGATGGAAGACTACCTCAACGAGCGTCCTTCCTTCGTGCTCTTCCTTGCCAGCCGTGGGCAGGATCCGTCCAAGGAACCCATCGAAATCTTCGGTTCCGATCCCTACATCATGGGCGGGCACACCGGCGGCGGCTACTGGGTGGACATGGAACGCATGACAACCCTGCCCGGCCTGTTTGCAGCGGGCGAAACCGCTGGCGGCAACCCCAACAAGTTTGTGGGCGGCTGCTGCGCCGAGGGCAAACTGGCCGCGCGCGGCGCTCTGGCCTACATGGCCGTTGCCGATGCGCCGGAGCTTGATGCCGCCCAGATCGCGCAGGAAAAGGAACGCGTGTACGCTCCCCTGCTCACGCGCGAAGAAGAAGGCGTAAGCCCGCTGGAAATGAAGGAACGCCTGCAAAGGCTCATGGATGAATACGCTGGCGGTTCTAGCCAGTTTTACCGCGTCAACGAGCAGCAGCTTGATTACGCCCTGCGGCACATCAAGATTCTGCAAAGCCAGTTCAAGCACCTGCGCGCCAAGGATCTGCACGACCTCATGCAGGCCAACGAAACCATGGACCGCGTGGACGTGGCCGAAGCCGTGGTGCACCACCTCAAGGCCCGAAAGGAAACCCGCTGGGCTGGCTGGCAGACCCGCTCGGACTACCCCCAGCGCGACGATGAAAACTTTGACTGCTTTGTGGAGTCGCGCCGCGATCCCGCCACAGGGGAAATGACAACCTTTACCCGTCCCTACGAGCAGTTGCTGCCCGGCGACAGGTACAAGCCCTAAGTCAGGAGAAAGACAATGCCGCCGAAAATCGACACGCACAAATGCAACGGCTGTAACGGGCGCGAAGAAACCCATTGCGAAGAAATCTGCCCCGGCGATCTCATGGCTCTGAACCCCGCCACGGGCAAGGCTTACTTGCGGGCCGCCCGCGACTGCTGGGACTGCATGTCCTGCATCAAGGCCTGCCCCGCAGGCGCGCTTGAAATCAAGATGCCCTACCAGTTGGGCTACTTCAAGGCCACGCTGCGCCCCATCATGGGCTCCAACTTCATTATCTGGAAATGCCGCGATATCAACGGGCAGGAACAGACCTACCGCTATGTGAACAGGCTGGACAAGGCCTGATAGCGCAGAGTAGTATTGAAAATAGCCGCCAGCGTCCTGCCGTTCCTGCACGGCGGGACGCTGGCGCATCACGCAGGGAAGGGCACTCATGGACACATTCTGGCATCTGGAAAAGGAAGACTTTTTCAAGGGCATCGACGAGGCCAAGAGCGCCTTTTTGAAAAACGCCCAGCGCCTTGAGCTGTCCAAGAATGAGATGGTCTTTCTTGAGGGTGACGCGGGAGACTCCTGTTTTTATATAGAATCCGGTCTGATACGTATTTTCTGCATGGACCGCGCAGGTAAGGAAATGACCTTCTCGCTGCGCATGAAGGGCGAAATATTCGGCATTTCAGAAGTGCTGAACAATTCCCCGCGCAAGGCCAGCGCGCAGACGGCCAGCGCATCCGTGCTGTACGCCATCAATCGGCAGGATTTTGAAAGCATGCTCCAGGAGCATTATCCGCTGGCGCGCAGCGTCATCACCCTGCTTGGGCGCAGACTGCGCCAGATGGGCGATCTGGTGCGCCGCCAGAACAGCGACGTTGCCAACCGGCTGGCAAGCCTGCTCATTTCTCTGGCCTACGAAACCCTGCGCACCACCGAGGGCTGGAACAAGCCCTGCGAAATCCCGCTGAGCATTCCGCAGGAGCAACTGGCCTCCATGGTCGGCTCCACCCAGCCCACGGTCAGCGCCACCTTGCAGCAGTTTCGCAATGCGGGGCTTATTGTGGGCGCAGGCAGGCGCATTGTGCTGCTCAATCCCATTGAAATGATCTACCGCCTCGACCACAACCTGCTGTAGCCGCTCCCTGCGCCTCGCCGCCACGCGAGCGGGTCGCATTGGGCGTATTGACGCGCCAGCAAGCCCTCTTGCCCAGTCATTTAGTACAGACAAAAAATTTGCCGCTGCCCCAATAATCTTGCAGCTTATAGTCTGCCCTGCCGGTAAATGGTATTGCCAGAAAAAGGGCTGCACCCAGTGCCTGCCATATGACTGCCTGCGGCCCCTTCATTCCACTCCATTCCGATTCCTGCCCCTGCAACGGATTTTGCCGTCCGTGAATGGCAAAAACAAAGCCCGCTCTTTCAAGCGGGCTTTGCGGCATTATACGTGCAGTTTCAGAAGGCCAGAGGCGGTCTGAATGTGTGTGTCAGGCGGCTATTCCATTGCCTTCAGAATACTGCTGGCAGAAACGGACGACAGCACATTGCCGTCAACAATCACTGCGGGCAAGGTTTTAATGCCATAATACTGGGCAATCTGCTGGGCCTGATACAGGTTCACATTGCCCGCATTGTAGCAGTATTTGCCCACGGCCAGCTCCTCGGCAGCGTTCACCGGGGGCCGCAGCTTGCTCATGTAGCTGTAGTGGATGGGGAAGTCAGTGGATTCCGCTGTGGCGTCGTATTCGTTGTTAAAGGCCACAACGTGTCCTTTTTTCTTTTGGGCAGCCTTGATCTCGTTCCAGCGCGAGAGCGCGTAGGTCATGTAGGCCATGCCCTGGCCGGGGCGGGAGTAAGAAATCCAGATACCCATGCCCATGAGGTCAGTTCCGTAGTATTCCTTGCTGTTGGCGAAAACCGCCACCTTACACTGCTGGGGCGAAACCGAGCGGCTGGCTTCAGCCACGGCATGCCAGACCTTCTCGCTCTGCGGCGAGGCAAAATCAAGCAGCACCAGAACTTCGTGAGGAGCCTTGGGTTCGCCAAAAAATACCGGGTATATCTCGTTTTTCCACTGTGGCCGATAAGCAGCTTCACCTTCAATGGACGTAGCGCGCCCGCCCATTTTTTGCAGCATGGCCTGGCTCTCTGCATCGTTTGTACGCAGGTTGGGCAAGGAAGTACGCAAGTAGGGGTTAAAGACATTGGCCTTGGCGTTTTGCACGCCAGCCGCAAGGTTCACTTTTTCTTTGGGGCCGGTATCACCCGTTCCCATAGCGCCGCATCCCCCCAACAACAAACCTGAAACCAGTATAGCCGCCAAAAATCCGCGCATACGTCACCTCTTCTCCCAGCCAGCAGCAAGGGATTGCACGGCATCCTCAAGATGCCGCAGCCATATTTCAGCCACATCGGCGTATTCCGCCGTCCCCATGAGCACGGGCAGGCATTGGTGCCCTTGGGCCTCAATGCGACTGCGCCAACTGTGCCCGTTCTCGCCCGCCATGTCCTCCAGAGCATGACGGCCCACCACCGACAAAAGCGGCATAAGCCATACCCGGCGTGAAGCGAGATTGGGCAAAATACTTTCAAGCGTCACAGCGCCGTTCATGGCCCCCACATGCACGCGGCTGTCAAGCTCGTGCACTGCGCTGGCCAGATCCACATAGCGGGCAACCGCCTCGTGTTCCGCGCCGTGCCCCATAAAAACCACGTCTTCATCCGCGCTGCGCTCGGCGGGCAGATGCCGCACCAGCGCCCGCGCCGTCGCGCGCACATCGTCCGCGGTGGCCAGCAGGGGCGCGCCAACCCGGCAGAGCAGATGCTCGTGCTCGGCGGCCTCTTCAACCGTAGCGCGCACATCACCATGCTCCTGACCGGGTATGGTCTGCAAGGGCTGCACCGCCACTGCCTCGAACCGCTCAAGCCCAAGACGGCATACTGCTTTAAAAACGGAATCACTCTTCTGGCGGGCCTGCGCCATGCGCTCGCGCAAGAGCAGCGAAGTATAGGCCCAGCGTACCGGAATACCGGGATAACGCTGGCGCACAAGGGCGTCAAAGCCCTTGAGGGCGTTCTGCCCCTGCGGGCTGCTTGCGCCAAAGGCGACCAGAAGAATAGCGTGTCTCATGGGGCTTTTTTGTACGTCACTTGCGCCCTTGAAGCAAGGAGGCCGCATACGGCTGGCAATGCCCAAGCGGCTTCGTATGAAATTGATGTTGACCTGTCTGTATTGTATTGACCCCGGCATCAATGCGGGGATAATGTGCCGGAGAATGGCATGGATACCGCCAGCACTGCGTTGGTGGGCAAACCTTGGGGGTCGCATGGCAAAAGCTCTGGTACTTGGGGGGGCAACTGGCCTTCTGGGCCAGGCCCTGACGCGAGTGCTTAAAGCACGCGAGTGGGAAGTTGCAACACTGGGCCGCGAAAACGGCAATCTGCTGGACATGGCGTTTCTGCAAACTGCCATTGCAGAGGCGCAGGCGGATGTGGTGTTCAACACTGTGGCCTGGACAGGCGTTGATGACGCCGAAGACCACAAGGACGAAGCCTGCCAGGTCAACCGTGCCTTGCCCGCCTCCATTGCGCGCTGCCTCAAGGCGCTGGGGACCGGATTTCTTGTGCAGTTCAGCACGGACTTCATTTTTTCCGGCGCGGGAGAAACCGCGTGGAAAGAAACGGATACACCGCAACCGGCATCCGTATACGCCAGCACCAAGCTTGAAGGCGAAAGGGCCGTTCTGGAAACACTGCCGGAGCGCTCGTGCGTCATACGTACGGCATGGCTTTTTGGCCCCGGCCGCAAAAATTTTGTGGATACCATCCTTGCCGCCTGCCAACGCCGCGACTCCATCAACGTGGTGCATGACCAGACAGGCTCCCCCACCTACACGCTTGATCTGGCGCACTGGAGCATCGCCCTGGCCGAAAAAAGGGCCACAGGCATCTGGCATGCGGTGAACGGCGGGCAGGCAAGCTGGTGTGATCTGGCTTGCGAGGCTGTTTCTCTGGCCGGTGCCCCGTGCCGGGTTGTGCCCATTGATTCGGCGGAATGGCCTCAAAAAGCGCGCCGCCCCGTGTTTTCCGTGCTGGACAACAGCAAGCTGGCCGCCTTTCTTGGCAAGTCTCCGCGTCCGTGGCCCCAGGCCCTGCGAGATTATGTTTTCAGCGACTACCTGCCCGCGCACTCCAGCAAAGGCGGGACGCAGTGACAATCCCAGGCCCTTGCCCTGCACGGCTTCCAGCCTGCCTGCCCACATGGCGGGCGCTGCGCCTGATCACGGCGGCCCTCACGCTGTTCACGCTGGCCGCCCTCTGGAATGCCGATGACGCTCAGGCCAGGCCGCGCAGTTTGCAGGAGCTTGCCGCCATCAACGGCAAACTGATTGAAACAGGCGTCAAATACGGCTCCATCCCCTCCCTGTACCGCCCGCGCTATGACCGCATTCAGGATGCAAACCTGAGCCTCAGCGATGATGAAGTGGTCTTTATCGCCATGTTGCAAGGGGGCGCGCGCGTTTACCCGCAGCGTATCATGGTCTGGCATCAGATTGTCAACGAAATCGTGGACGACAAGGCCTATGCCATCACCTACTGCCCCACCACCGGCACCTTCATGGCCTACGATTCTTCCATGGGGGGCCTGAATCTGATTTTTGACACGGAAGGCCGCCTCTACGACGGCAACAGTGTTCTGATTGACCGCAATTCCGGCAGTCTCTGGCTGCAGGAAACAGGCATGGCCTTTGACGGCCCCCTGCTGGGCCGGGGACTCCCCATGGTGCCCGTATACTGGACAACCTGGGGCGCGGCAAAGCGCACCTTCCCGCATGCCGTGGTACTTGCCAAGCCTAACGGCAACAAGCCCTACGGGCGCGACCCCTACGGCAACTACCTGCGCAAGGGAACCTATTACGATAACGACAGGCTCATTTATCCCGTGGAGCGCATGGACAAACGCTTTGCCCGTAAAACGCCCATGCTGTGCATTGAGTACGAGGGATACCTGTTGGCTATCGACATAGGCTATGTGCGCAAAAAAGGGGCCGTGAATTTTTTTGTGGGGCCCAATGCCCTGCTGGCCGTCTATGACAGGGGCCTTGAGGTAGTGCGTATTTTTAACCGCCAGATATGGGCGGAGCCATTCCTGTTCGTAGCCCAGAACGGCAAGCTCCTTGATCTGACCACGCGCAGCCTGTGGGATCCTGCCACGGGCGTGGCGCTTGACGGCAACATGAAGGGCGCGTCCATGCCGCAGTTTTACGGCGCGTATTCCATGTGGTTTGCATGGTACAGCATGAATCCGGAAACACTGGTCATTCCCGGCCCCGGCGAGGTGCCGGAAAAGCTGCTCTCGCCCGCCCCTCCGGGGGAATAACCCCACAGCGACCTTGCCCCGGCCAGGCCATTTGCATTGCGCACGAGCAGAGCGTATTTGATTTTCCATGAACTGCACTGCCGCAATATCTGCCGACATATCCTTGCATCTGGCGTGGTTTACTTCATATGCCGCCGCCAAAAGGGCACTGGAACAGGGCGATGCCTCGCCCATGGATCTCAAACTTCGGCACTCCCTTGAAGTGCTCGAAAATGCCCGGCATACCGTGGAAGGCGAAGGCTTTGACCCGCAGACTGCGCGGGCCTGCCTGCTGGCAGCGCTGTATCATGACGTGGCCCGCTTTGAGCAGTATTTGCGCTACCACACGTTCAGAGACAGGGAATCGTGCAATCACGGGCAGATGGGCGTGCGGATTCTCAAGGCCGAGCGCCGCCTTGTCGGCGAGACACCGCAAATGCGCAAGCTGGTCATGGCGGCTGTGGGCATGCACAACCGTTTTGCCCTGCCCAATGGGACGCCGGCGGATATCGCTCTGGTCACCAATGTGGTGCGCGATTCGGACAAGCTGGACATTCTGCGGGTCATGGACGAGCACCTGAGCGGCCCGGCCCCGTATAATCCCACAGTGGTGCTGCAACAGCCGGACGACCCCACCATCGCCAGCGAGGCGATTCTCAAGGCTGTGCGCGAAAACCGCGTGGCGGCCTATGCCGACCTGCGTTGCGTCAATGATTTTCGTCTGCTGCTGGGAACATGGTTTTTTGATCTGCACTTTGCTTCGAGCCGCCGCAAATTTCTTGAGGACGGGCATGCGCAAAACTTGCTGCGCGGCATGCCGGACACGGTTCCACAGGCCGAAGCCCGCGACTATCTGCTGCATATTCTGGAGAACGCGCAGTGACGCCAGCCCCCGAGTCAGCCCCTGCCGCAGCCAGCCTGGATACTTTGCCTGCCTGCCCTGCACTTTTTCCGCAGGCGGCGCTGGCGCGGCGGGTGCCGTGGCCGGATGCCTGCGCGCACGCCCCGCTCAATCCTGACGTGCAGACATTGCGAAGCGCCAGCCATGCGCCCCTGACATATGTGCGCATGGCGTTTGCACTGTTTTATCTGCCTGCGGCACAGGCAGAGGCCCTGCTGCGGCTCGCGCTTGAGAGCGCCCAACTGGTCCTGGTGGCTGATTTCAAGCTGGCGGAACGCAACCTCGAGCTGCCCGCAACGCTGGCGGCGCGCGGCCTCATGGCACTGACAAAAGCACGCAAAACAGCAGCGGCAGAAGGGGCACCTCAAGCAAGTTTTATTCAAAGGGGCGGCATTCAGGGGCTTGTGCACCAATGCAATGCGCTGGTGCACGAGCGCCGCCCCATTTTTGCCGGTGCTGCGGCCCTGCTGCATTTACAACGCGCCTGAGGTCTTGAACCTCCCCGCGCGGCCCCTCGCGACCCAGCGCAGCCAGGCCCGCATTTCTGGCCGCATGGCCCTGCCTTGAAGGTCCACCCGGCCTGTGCTATAAGCTGCTCTGGCGCTGCCGCACCCTGTGCAGGCGCTCGCCTGTCAGGCATTTGCGCCGGTAACGCCCGCCTTTTCCGCTTCTGGAGTTTTCATGTCAGATTTTGTCCATCTTCATTGCCATACCGAATACAGCCTGCTT
The DNA here is from genome assembly GCA_023419375.1 of Pseudomonadota bacterium. Lineage (GTDB taxonomy): Bacteria > Desulfobacterota > Desulfovibrionia > Desulfovibrionales > Desulfovibrionaceae > Desulfovibrio. Next base: position 104,733 of record JAEZYD010000010.1, on the reverse strand, counting down.
GACGGCGCCATCCGCATCAAGGATCTGTGCGCCCGCGCCAAGGATTTCGGCATGCCTGCCTGCGCCATCACCGACCACGGCAACCTCTTTGGCGCGGCCTATTTTTATCAGGGCTGCAAGGATTACGGCGTCAAACCCATCTTTGGCTGCGAGGTTTACGTCTGCCACGACCACAAGGATAAAAGCACGGATTCGCCCCTGGCGCGCCGCCGCAACCACCTGATCTTACTGGCCCAGAACAGCACGGGCTACCACAATCTGGTCAAGCTGGTCACGCAGGGCTACCTTGAGGGTTTTTATTACAAGCCCCGCGTGGATAAACCTCTGTTGCGCAAGTATTCCGAAGGGCTTGTCTGCCTTTCGGCCTGCATTGCGGGCGAAATCCCCCGCGCCATTCTTGCGGACGACATGGACAAGGCCCTGAGCCTCACGCGGGAATACGCCGATATCTACCCCGACCGATTTTATCTTGAGTTGCAGTCCAACGGCCTGCCCGAGCAGACCAAGGCCAACAACGCCCTGCTGGAACTGGCGGAAACCACGGGCGTGCCGCTGGTTGCCACCAACGACTGCCATTATCTCACCGCTGACGATGCCGAAGCCCACGAAGTGCTGCTCTGCATTCAGACGCAGACCACCATGGACGACCCCAAGCGCATGCGCTTTGGCACCCATGAGCTGTACTACAAATCCATCGAAGAGATGGAAAAGCCCTTTGCCCACGTGCCCGAAGCCCTGGCCAACACCATGCGCATTGCCGAACAGTGCAATGTGGAGCTGGACTTTGGCCACCATTATTTCCCTGTCTACAACCTGCCGGAAGGGGCCAGCCTTGATTCCGAATTCCGCAGGCTGGCAGAAGAAGGGCTGGAAAAACGGCTGGAAAAACACCCGGACAGGGAAACACTTGACGCACAGCTCTACCGCGACCGCTTGCAGTACGAACTGCGCGTTATCCTTGAAATGGGTTTTCCCGGTTACTTCCTCATCGTGCAGGAATTCATCAACTGGGCAAAAAACCACAATGTTCCCGTGGGGCCGGGGCGCGGTTCCGCCGCCGGTTCGCTGGTGGCGTGGGCTTTGCGCATCACCAACCTTGACCCCATCCCCTACAATCTGCTGTTTGAACGCTTTCTGAACAACGAACGCGTCTCCCTGCCCGATATCGACGTGGACTTTTGCGAACGCCGCCGCGTCGAGGTCATCAAGCACATGGTGGAAACCTACGGCGAAGGCTCGGTGGCGCAGATCACCACCTTCGGCACCATGAAGGCCAAGGGCGTTGTGCGCGACGTGGGCCGCGCCCTGGGCATGAGCTTTGCGGAAACTGACCGCATCGCCAAACTAGTGCCCGCCGACCTCAAGATGACCATCAAGAAGGCGCTGGAGGCAGAGCCGGAGCTGGAAAACATTTACCACTCCGACCCCAAGGTCAAACACCTGCTGGACACGGCCCGCCGCCTTGAAGGCCTGGCCCGCCACGCCTCCACCCATGCCGCCGGGCTTGTGGTCTCAGACAAGCCCATGGAGGAATACCTCCCCCTCTATCAGGGCAAACGCGGCGAACTTGTGACCCAGTTTGACGGCCCCATGACGGAAAAAGCCGGGCTTGTGAAGTTCGACTTTCTTGGCCTGAAAACCATGACCCTGATTCAGGACACTCTGGACAACATCACCCTTCAGGGCCATGAACCGCCGGATCTCGACAATCTGCCGCTTACGGATACAGAAACCTACGAACTTTACGCCCGTGGCGACACGGACGGCGTGTTTCAGGTGGAAAGTTCGGGCATGCGGCAGTATCTGCGCATGCTCAAGCCCTCGTGCTTTGAAGACGTCATCGCCATGCTGGCCCTCTACCGCCCCGGCCCGCTCGGTTCGGGCATGGTGGACGAATTCATCAAGCGCAAGCACGGGCAGGTGCCCGTTGTGTATCCGCACCAGTCGCTTACAGAATGCCTGCGCGATACCTACGGCGTTATCGTCTATCAGGAACAGGTCATGCAGATCGCCCAGATCATCGCCAGCTATACGCTTGGCGGGGCCGACCTGCTGCGCCGCGCCATGGGCAAAAAGAAAGCCGAGGCCATGGCCAAGGAACGCGTCAACTTTGTTACCGGCGCGGAAAAGAACAACATCGACAAGGACAAGGCCAACGAAATTTTCGACTTGATGGAAAAGTTCGCCGAATACGGCTTCAACAAGTCGCACTCCGCTGCCTACGCCCTTATTTCGTACTACACGGCCTTTCTCAAGGTTCACTACAAGGTCGAGTTCATGGCCGCCCTGCTCACCTCTGAAATGGGCAATCAGGACAAGCTGCTCAAGTATGTCTCGTGCTGCAAGGACATGGACATCAATGTGGTGCAGGCCTCGGTAAACCAGAGCCAGCGCGAATTTACGGCCCACGGTGGTCAGGTGGTCTTTGGCCTTGGCGGCATCAAGAACGTGGGCGATGAAGCCATACGTGAAATTGTGGAAGCCAGAGCCGAAGGCGGCGAATTTGCCTCGCTGTTCGACATGTGCTGCCGGGTAAACCTGCGCAAGGTCACCAAGCGCGTGCTTGAATCGCTCGTCAAGGGCGGTGCCTGCGACTGCTTTGGCGTACCCCGCGCCGCCATGCTGGCGGCCATTGAAATTGTGGTTGCCCGCGCGCAAAAAAAGGCCAAGGACAAAACGTCCAATCAGGTTTCGCTGCTCTCCATGGCTCCGGTGGTGGAAAGCGCGCCCCAACCCGGCATAGGCCTTGACTGCCCCGAAGCCTCGCTGCCCGAAATGGCAGACGACGACAAACTGCGGGCAGAAAAGGAAGCCCTGGGCTTCTTTTTGACCAGCCACCCGCTGCAACCATTTTCGCGCGAGATCCGCCGCCTGGGGCTCACCACGCTGGAAGACGCGCGCGAACTGTTCCCCGGTGCGGAAATCCGCTGCGCGGCACTGGTGGTCAGCGTGAAGGAAGTACTGACAAAATCCAAGGGCGAGCGCATGGCCTTTGTGGGGATTGAAGACCTCACCGGCCACGCCGAAGTGACGTTTTTTCCGCGCCCTTACGCCGAATGCCGCGACCTTTTACGCTCAGAGCAACCCATCTGCCTGGTCGCGCGGCTCGACAGCCAGGCAGACAACGGCGACAACGGCGATATGGATGAAGAAGCAGACGAAGGCCCGCGCGAAATCAAGCTGCTGGGCCAGACCGCCCGCTCGCTGGCCGAAGCATGCGGCCAGAGCGACACCCCCATATGCGTGCAGATACCGCAGCACCGCCTTGGGCGCGAAGACATGCTGGCCCTGCGCAACCTTCTGGAAAAATTCCCCGGCCCGGTGGAAGCGCATGCCCAGATTTTTCTTGATGGGCACGTGTGCATTCTGCACCTCGACAACACTCTGAAAGTACGCCCCGGGCCGGATCTGGATAAAGCTCTTGCCGCCTGGGCTTCATAAAACCATATGTTCCGATTTTTCCTGGTAACAGGCATCGGCCTGGCCATTATCAACGGCTGGATATCCTGGTGGCTGTGGCGCGCGCTTTCCGGCACAGGCTGGCTGCGCATCGCGCTCTGCATCCTTGTGCTCGCTCTGGGCGCGGCCTTTCCCCTGCTCTACAAGGGGCATGGCGATACCCTTGCCCACGTGTGGCTGCTGCGGGCCGGGGCATTCTGGATGGGCGTGGCCTTCTATACCTTTGCGCTTGTGCTGCTTGCAGACATCTGGGGCCTTGGCGCACGTTTGTTTGGCGCGCTGCCGCCAGCAGCACCGCGCTGGGGCGCTGTGCTGCTGGTCATGGGTCTGCCCCTGCTGCTGGGGGTGGGCAGCTGGTTCAACGCGGCCTTTCCCGCACTGCGGCACTACGACATCACGGTGCGCACGCAAGGGCCTGTACCGGCTGCATACGCCGACAAGCCACTCAAACTGGGCGTTATTACCGACATGCATCTGGGCCGCCTCCTCACCGCAGGGCGGCTGGGCAGAGCCGTAGAGCTGCTGGCCCCGGAGCAACCGGACGCAATCCTCTATATTGGCGACATCATTGACGACCATATAAAGCTGGATGCGGAAGCCACCGCCGCGGCCCTGGCCGTGGCCCAGCCGCGCCTTGGGCATTGGGCTGTGCCGGGCAACCACGAATATATCTCTGGCTCCATCGACAAAAGTCTGGATTTTCTGCGCGCTGTGGGCATGCATGTGCTGCGCGACCAGTGGGCCGTGGTGGACAACAGTTTTGTGCTCGCTGGCAGGGACGATCTGAGCAAGCCCGGTTTTACGGGCATCCAGCGGGGCAGCATGGAGGAGATTCTGACCGACCTGCCCGAGCAGTACCGCAGCCTGCCCCTCGTGGTTATGGATCACCAGCCAGCCGCCCTTGACGAAGCCCGCAATGCAGGCGCTGCGCTCATGCTGTCAGGGCACACGCACAACGGGCAGCTCTGGCCCTTTAACTTTGTGACGGAGCTGCGATACGAAAACCCGCTTGGGCTGCTGACAAAGGGCGACTTCCACTCTATCGTCAGCGCAGGCACAGGCACATGGGGGCCGCCCCTGCGCACCACAGGCCGCGCTGAGGTCTTGCTGGTTACGGTGCATTTTGTTTCCGCGGACAATGCCGCTCCATAGCTATCGCACGGGATGATCGACGCCACGGGCACCATGTTCCGGAAGGAGGCCGCGTGTTATTCTGCTCCAAGCTTGTTCGGGAACTTGTGTTTGAAGAAAGGGCCTTGCAGCCCTGCTGCAATACGCACAGTATCACGGTGCCGAGTTTTTCTTTTGCAGGCGGCGCGGTGGATATGGAGGCATATATCCGCCATATCGCCAATGTTGCCCAGGAAATACAGAAACAGAATCCCCAGGTATGCGCAGGCTGCCCTGATCTTGTTCCCCTTTCGCATTCCGTCTGTGTGCCCGAGCTGCGATTTGCCGTTCTTTCCCTGAATCACCACAGGCACATCTGCAACTGCCGCTGCGTTTACTGCGATCTGTGGAAGCCGGGGCAGCACCCGCGCCCCATTGCCATTCTTCCTGCCATACAAAGCCTGCATGAGCAGGGCGCGCTGGAAAAAAACTGCGCCATAAGCTGGGGCGGGGGAGAATCCACCCTGTTGCCCGATTTTGAAGCCACAGGGCGCTGGCTGCGCGAGCACGGCTACTTTCAGTACGTGCATACCAATGCGCTGCGGCATTCTGCCTGGATTGACGAACTGCTTTCCAGCGGCGGCGGCAGAATCAACATCAGTCTTGATTCGGGCAATGCCGCAGCCTACGCTCGTGTAAAGGGCGGCGACTGGTGGAATGACGTGATGGCTTCGATGGAAAAGTATTTTGCTGCGGCAGTCACGCCAGAACAAATTGATATCAAGTACATAATTTTTGAAGAAAACAACAAGATCGCCGACGTGGAGCAATTTTTTCAGATCTGCCGCGGCCTCGGGGCCGTGAAGGTACAGTTGTCCTTCAATTTTCTGGAAGTAAATGCTGGCGCGGTCAGTGAGCATTCCATTGCTGCTGCCGCGTATTTTATGCACCGGGCGCAGGAACTGGCTCTTGCGTGCGAGCTGTTTTTTGTGGATGCACCACTGCGTGAACGCATTGACAGCGCCCGCAGCAAATTCTTTTAGTCGCCTGCTCAGGCTCTGTGCCCGCGCAAAATCCGGCAGATGAATCAGGCCCAATGTCGGGCAGGATGTCAGGCGGGCCGCTCCGGTTCTGCAAAAATGCTCTCCCCCTCCGGGTCATGCCGCCGGAAATTCCGGGCCGCCACGGCGGGCGAGGTATTGGCGTAGCAATACACGCAGCCGTGGGGGCAGGTATCGTACTGGCCCACATCCTTGCATGGTACGCACAGGCACACGGCACGCTGGCCGGGGTCGCGCGGATACTCATGCGGCGTGCTGGCAAGGTTCGCGCCAGAGGGCATTTCCAGAGGCAGGCCCAGTTGCCGCTGCGGCGCAATGCCAAAAAGGCGCAGCATGTCCGGGTGCCTGTTGGTGAGCTTGAGGATAAGTTCCGGGTCGGTGCAACGGTTATGGCTGATGCCCCATGCCGAGAGGTCGCCCCTTTCGCCGCAGGTGCAGGGTTCCGCCCCCATTTCCGCAGCAAGAGCGGCCACCCCTGCGGCCACGGTCTGCATCTCCGCCTGCGCAAAATCACGCCAGGCAAGGCCCGCCCGGCGCAGATTTTCCCGCACCTTGCGGTAGTCTGCAATGTCGGCAAAGCTGAACACCAGCTTGCGTGTACAGCCTTTCAGGGCCCTGCCGATGCGGGCCATTTTGTCCAGCAACACATGGCAACCGTCAGGATTTTGCGCCAGTTGCCCGGCCAGCATCAGGGGGTCAAAGCGCCACACCACCCGTTCCGGCCCTGCGGCGTCCGCAAAACGGCGGAAGGTGTCGATGCGTTGGGCAATCGGCGGCAAATTGGGTTCCCAGCCTTCAGCCTCATAGTCGTTGAGCGTAAATTCCAGGTACCAGGCAAGGTCCCGCGCCTCCAACTCCGGCAGCAAGGGCAACAAAGGCTGCGGATTTTTGCTCCAGAACACAACAGCCCGCGTGTTGGCAAAGGACACAAACTGGGGCCGCCCGTTGAAGGGATTGATCCAGCGGGCGTATCCGGCGCGCAGCCTGTTGATAAACCAGGGCGCGTAAAAAGCCGGAATATCCGTTGCCCGGCTGGCCGCAATGATCTCCGGAGCAACAGCGTTTGCCTGCCCCGATGCGGTGGTTATCTGTACGGTGCGCCACTTCATGCCCAAAGTGTTTCAGGGCTGCGCGGCTTCGTCAACTGCACGGGGGGATGCGGCCTGCCTGAAACCACGGCCCTGACGCGCATTTTGACTTATCCGGCGCAATTGTTATGCTTAAGGGCAAGCACGATCAATAACCCGTAACAAACTGGAAATTCATGTCTTTCTTTTCCTGGATGCAAAGCCTCTTCACGCCGCCCTCCACTGGCGACCCTGATCTGGATGATCCACATCCAGGCTTTGAATGGAACCAGAACGCCCGCATCATGCTGGCGATCATTGTTGTCATTATTTCGGCCTTCGTGGTCTACTGGATACTGTCATGACAAAGGGCGCTTTCTGGCGGCTGACCGTGCGGGATGATTTTTCTGCTGGTCATGCCTTGCGGCATTACGAGGGCAAGTGCGAACGCATGCACGGGCACAATTTTGCGGTGGAACTGACCGTGCAGGGGCAGCGGCTGACCCCGGACACTGAAATGCTGCTTGATTTCAAAACGCTTAAGAGCGGCCTCAAAACCGTGCTTGACGCGCTCGACCACCGCCTGCTCAACGAGACGCCGCCCTTTGACGTCATGAACCCTTCGTCAGAAAACCTTGCCCGGCACATCTGGCGGGGCATGGCAGAACTGCTGGCAACACATGACGATCCTCAGGCCCGGCAAGTGCGGCTTTACAGCGTCACAGTGTCTGAAAAAGCCGCGCAAAGCGCCACCTACATGGAAGTGGACGACTGATTCAGGGCCGCGCACGGGACGGACATCCACCCCTGCTAATCCGGCTCCCTCACACCCAAGACAGACGAAACCAGCATGACCAAGGCTCTGTGTCTTCTGCACGCCAACTGCCAGGGCGATGCCCTGCGGCCCCTGCTGGAAAACACCCCGGCCTTTGCCAGCCGGTTTACTATCCGCCAGTATGTGAACTATACGCGGCAAAGTATTGCAGACAGCGATATTGAACGCTGCGAGCTTTTTCTCTATCAGCGCCTTGCGCCCAAGTGGGGCGACCTTTCCACAGAACAGATGCTGCCGCGCCTGCCGCAGCACTGCCAGACCATCGAGATTCCCAACCTGTTTTTCAAGGGTTACTGGCCCTTCTGGTCCCGTGATGAACGCATCAACTTTGCCGACAGTCTGCTGGAGACGCTGCTGCAAAAAGTCTCGCCGCAAGAAGCGCTGACCCTCTATCTGCGCGGCGCAGCCTCGCTGCTGGGCGATGCAGATGCGCTCAACGCGCAGGCTGAGGAATCGCTTGCGCGTGAGGAGGCCAAGGAGGCCGATGCCCCCATACGTTGCGCACCACTGCTGCGCGAGCGCTGGCGTGACGGACAGATGTTCATCACGGTCAACCACCCAGGCCGCGAACTGCTGTTCCACATGGCCAACAGCCTGCTGCGCCTGTTGAACCTTGGCGCTCTGCCCCCCTCCACACGCGGGGCATATGTTCACCCTCTTGAAGATTTCTGGCTGCCCATCCATCCGGCGGTGGGGAATGCGCTGCGCCTGCCCTTTGCCAACGCGGACAAACGCTGGCCCATCTTCCACTCCCTGCTCACGCACAGGGAATATACCCTGTGCTACATGGCCTGCCGCGCAAACAATGTGCCGGACTTTCTGACCTTTCTGAAAAATCTCTCGCCGGACGCCCTGCGGCTGGCCGCAAAGGGTATCACTGGCTGATTTTGCCTTGCAGATGTCACTTCTTCAGGAGCAAAGGCTGGTGCAGAGTCAGCAAATACGCCATGCCCACAAGGGCCAATGGCGGCAGGTTCCCGCGTGGCTTGCGCACGTGAAAGGCATTGCGTACTGTTGGCAGGTCAAGAAATCATGGACGAAATTACGCACAGGCTTACAAGCACATTCGCCGAGCCTGCGCAGTCCGGCATCTGCTGGCCTGACGCTCCCCAAGCGTCAAATCTGGCTGGCTTTACCAACAAAATCATGCGGGTTCACTGGCCTCGCCGCTCCGCTTGCAGCGAGGGCTGGCATCTTGCACCCGGAAGGAGATTTTCATGAAGGTACTCATGCTCAACGGCAGCCCGCATCCCAAGGGCTGTACCTTTACCGCCCTGTCCACGGTTGCGGCGCAGCTGGAAAAAAACGGCGTTGAAACGCAGATGCTCCAGTTGGGCACAAAGCCCATCCAATGCTGTATTGCCTGCGGCAAGTGCAAGGATACCGGGCATTGCGTGTTCAATGCCGACCACGTTAACGAGGCCATTGACCTGCTGCGCGAGGCAGACGGCTTTGTTGTGGGTTCGCCCGTGTACTACGCCGGCCCCAACGGCGGCGTGTGCTCCTTTCTTGACCGCATGTTCTATGGCAAGTCCACCAACTATGCCTTCAAGCCCGCCGCCGCTGTGGTGAGCTGCCGCCGTGGCGGGGCCAGCGCTTCCTTTGACCGGCTGAACAAGTACTTTACCATTGCGCGCATGCCCGTGGTTTCTTCCCAGTACTGGAACGCCGTGCACGGCAATACGCCGGAGCAGGTGATGCAGGACAAGGAAGGCTTGCAAATCATGCGCACCCTTGGCGACAACATGGCATGGCTGCTCAAGTGCATTGCCGCTGGCAAGGCCGCTGGCGTAGAAACCCCAACCCCTGAACCGTGGGACCCCACCAACTTTATCCGCTAGAACAGAGCACTGTTTGAGGTGTTGTACGGGGATTTCTGCAACACCTGCCAACCTGTGGGGCAACCTCAACCCCGCAGTGACAGACAGACATCAGTGATCAAGGCTGTCCGAAAATATTTTCGGACAGCCTTTTTATTGCCCGTCTTTTCGTTTTACGTGCCCACATTTCATGCAACAACGCATCCAGGCTTATGGCCCACCGGGCCCAAGCCTCCGGATACGCTCTGGCATAATCCCTCACACGCTTTGCATGCAGAGGATTGCAGCATCCAACATCGCGACAAAGCTAATAAAGTTTTATCCGCTCATTTGCGCTTTATCTTTGGGACCATATACATGTTCATTCGCGCTGCTTATGCGCCTTGTACAAAAAGGCATACCTTCTTTTAAAATGGCAATATAAATTTTATACAATATGGCAACTAATGAAGATCATTTTACTACAATATTTTTGTTTGATGAATATTCAGACCGCATAATATGCATATTTGTGATTTTTATTACATACTATTGGACATAAAAAATTTTCATCCCTTTCATACTGCATACGCTGAATAAATTATGAAGATTGATCAATCATTCAGCATAATATTGTTGCCACGATTTTTCATATCTGGCATTGTTGAAGATATCCATTTGTTTTCCCTGCCATTGCCTACCGCGTTGCTCAAAGAGAGTGCAGGGAACCGTAAATTTTATGCTGCAGGAGGTTAGCTGATGAAAAAATCATCACCGTGGATGCTGATGCTGCTTGCGCTTGTGCTTGCACTTCTCGCCGGGCACGAAGCCTTTGCCGCCTCCACCCTTGGCATCAAACTCCCTGAAGACCCCACCAAGGCATACATCACCCTGGGCATCCTGCTGGTTGCTGCGGTGATGTTTTTTACGGAAATTGTCCCCCTGCCCATCACGGCCCTGCTTGTACCGGTGGCCCTGTCGCTCACCAATGTGGTTTCGTCCAAGGTTGCCTTTGGCTACTTTGGCGACCCCACCGTTATTCTCTTCATGGCCATGTTCATTGTGGGCGAAGCCACGTTTATAACCGGATTTGCAGACAAGGTGGGCGGTCTTGCCGTCAAATTGTCCAAGGGCAATCCCGTCAAGCTCATCGTGTACACCATGGCGGCCATCGGCCTGCTCTCCACCGTGCTGTCCAACACCGGCACCACAGTTGTGGCCGTGCCCATGGTGCTTGGCATGTGCATCAAGGCCAAGCTCGCGCCCGGCAAGGTGCTTATGCCCGTTGCCTTTGCCTCATCACTGGGCGGAACAGTCACGCTTGTGGGCACGCCCCCCAACGGCATTATCAACTCCATGCTGGCCCAGACCGGGCAAAGCCCCTTCGGCTTTTTTGAATTCGGCCTTATCGGCATGCCCCTGCTGGTCGTTGGCTTGCTTTATTATGCAGTTATCGGCCACAAATTTTTGCCGGAAAAGCTGCATGACGACAGCGAAGACGACATTGAAGTTGACGCCAAGATCCGCCGCGAACACAAGATGTGGCACTCCGTGCTGATTTTTGCCTTCGTGGTCGCCATGATGGCCAGCGAACTCATGCCCCTGACCACCGCCGCCGTTTTGGGCGCCTGCCTTATGGTCATAACAGGCTGCATGACCATGCGCGAGGCCTTCCGCAGCGTTGACTGGACAACAATTTTTCTGTTTGCGGGCATGCTTTCCATGTCGGCCGCCATGGACAAGTCCGGTGCAGCCGCCATTGTGGCCAACGCCGTGGTGAGCACGGTCAATGATCCGTGGATGCTCATGTTTGTGTGCTGCGCCCTCACCGCCGCCATCACCAACTTCATGTCCAATACCGCCACGGCGGCCCTTATGGCCCCGCTGGCCCTGCCCATTGCCCTTGCCAGCGGCATTTCGCCCTTGCCCATTGCCATGGGCATTGCCATGTCGGCCTCGTGCTGCTTCCTGACGCCCATTGCCACCCCGCCCAACACCATCGTGCTTGGCCCCGGCAGGTACAGCTTCATGGATTATGTCAAGGCTGGCTGGCCTTTGCAGTTGATTTCGCTCATTATGTGCTGGCTGCTTATCCCGCTGATCTGGCCTTTCCATTGATAGGCCTGCAGTAGTCGTACAGACAAAGAGGAAGACATGAAGGAAATCAGTGTTGAGGACATAGCGCGCGCTGTTGCAGACCTTGCGGTGCGCGCCTGTTGCCGCCTGCCGCAGGATATGGTGGACGGCATGCGCAGGGCGCATGAAGCGGAACCCTCGCCCGTAGGTAAAAACATTCTTGAGCAACTGCTGGAAAATGCGTCCATCGCAGCCAGCGACGGCATCCCCATTTGTCAGGACACCGGCCTTGCCGTGGTTTTTGCCGATGTGGGGCAGGATGTGCGCATTGTGGGCGGCGCGTTTGAAGACGCCGTCAATGAGGGCGTGCGCCGGGGCTATGTGGACGGGTACCTGCGCAAATCCTGTGTGGCGGAGCCGTTGTTTGAACGCAAAAATACGCGCGACAACACCCCAGCCGTCATCCACACCCGCCTTGTGCCCGGTGATTCGCTGCGCCTGCGCTTGGCCCCCAAGGGGGCAGGCTCTGAAAACAAGAGCGTCGTCAAAATGCTCGTGCCTGCCGACGGCATTGAAGGCGTGCGCAAGGTGGTGCTGGACGCCGTGCTGGCAGCAGGGCCCAATTCCTGTCCGCCCATGGTGGTGGGCGTCGGCCTTGGCGGCACCATGGAAATGGCCGCCATCTGCGCAAAGCGCGCCGCCGCCCGCGACCTTGAAAGCCGCAACCATGATCCGCGCTATGCGGCCTTTGAAGAAGAGCTGCTCGAGCTTATCAACAAGACCGGCATCGGCCCTCAGGGCCTTGGCGGGCTGACTACGGCGCTGAAAGTGCATGTGGAATGGGCGCCCACCCACATTGCCTCCCTGCCTGTGGCCGTGAACATCAACTGCCACGCGGCGCGCCACGCCGAAGTTACGCTGTAGGAGGCCCCCATGTCGGAAAACCAGATGAAAAAAATACGCGCTCCTTTTGACGAAGCCACCGCGCGCTCACTGCGCGCAGGCGATCGCGTGCTTATTTCGGGCACTATTCTTGCCGCGCGCGATGCGGCCCACAAACGTCTTGTAGAGACTCTGGACAGGAGCGAACCCCTGCCCGTGGATCTGAAGGGCGCAGTGGTCTATTACGTGGGGCCAAGCCCGGCCAAACCCGGCGAAGTGATCGGCGCTGCCGGGCCAACCACCTCGGGACGCATGGATGCCTACACCCCCCGCCTGCTTGATCAAGGCCTGAAAGGCATGATTGGCAAGGGCTACCGCAAGCCCGAAGTGGTGGAAGCCATGAAAAAGCATGGCGTGCCGTATCTTGCCGCAGTGGGCGGGGCAGGCGCGCTGATCGCCCGCAGCATCAAAAAATACACGGTGCTGGCCTACGAAGACCTTGGCCCGGAAGCCGTGGCCGCCATGGAAGTGGAGGATTTCCCCGCCATTGTGGTCATTGATAGCACGGGCGACAACTACTACGAGACAGGGCAGGCCCCGTACAGACGATCCTGACCTGCGGCCGCCCCTGTGCATGCCGAGTGCTGCAACGTGGCGCGGGCTGCCGCGCCGTTTTATAATGCCTGATATCTTTATGAAGGAGTTGGTATGGCCTTGAGCAGATCCCCTGTCGATGACCGAACCCGCCTTGATTTCTGGCAAGCGGCTTCTGGCGCGGTGCTGGCGCTTTTTGTGTGCGTGCATCTCGTGCTGGAAGGGACGGTCGTCCTTAGCCCCGCACTGACCAACGGCATTGCATGGTTGCTTGAAGTAACCATGCTCGCGCAGGTGGCGGCGCCCGTCATCATGCTGCTGATCCTGTTCCATTTTTACATTGCGGCCCGCAAAATGCCCTTCCGCGCCAATGAACTTGGCGTGTTTGTGCAGCACAGCAAGGGCCTCAAGGAGCTGGATACGTGGCTGTGGCTGGTGCAGGTCTTTACGGCCATCATTATTCTGGCTGGCGCGTTCTACCATGTGTACAGCGTCATGACCGACCTGCCCATCAATGTGGCGGGCAGCGCCAAGCGCCTGCACTCGGGCTGGCTGGCCTTCTACGTGTTCTTTCTGCCTTGCGTCATTCTGCATACGGGCATTGGCGTGTACCGCCTGGCCGTCAAGTTCGGCGTGTGCGTCAAGGCCACGCGTCCGGCGTGGCGCAAGTGGACCTGGATTGTCATGGGCTGTTATCTTCTGCTCGGCGCGGCGGCTCTGACCCGCGTGTGGTTCTTGGGATAGGGGGTGCGTATGCGAGTTTTTGAAAGCGATGTTCTTTGCATAGGCGCCGGCCTGGCCGGGGAACGCGTTGCCGTGGAAGCGGCTCAGGCGGGTTTCAGCGTTATCTGTCTTTCACTGGTGCCGCCCAAGCGGTCGCACTCCTCAGCCGCCATGGGCGGCATGCAGGCGGCGCTGGGCAACTCCATCATGGGCGAGGGCGACTGCCCCGAGGTGCACTTTAACGATACGGTCAAGGGTTCCGACTGGGGCTGCGACCAGGAAGTGGCCCGCCTGTTTGCCGAGACAGGCCCCATCGCCATGCGCGAAATGGCCTGGATGGGCGTGCCCTGGAGCCGCGTTGTTCCGGGCGAGCACACCTACTACAAAGGCGGCAAGCCCTTTCAGGCAACGGAAAAAAAGGAAAACGAGGGGCTGATCCACTCCCGCGCCTTTGGCGGAACGGCCAAATGGCGCACCTGTTACACCTCTGACGGCACAGGCCACGCCGTGCTGTTCACCCTTGATAACCGACTGCTGCAACTGGGCGTTGACGTGCATGACCGCATGCAGGCCGAGGCCCTGATTCATGATGGACAGCGCTGCATGGGCTGTGTTGCCCGCGACCTGCGCACCGGCGAGCTGGTGGGCTATTTCGCCAAGGCTACCCTTATCGCCACGGGCGGGTATGGCCGCATTTACCGGGCCACCACCAATGCCATCATCTGCGACGGCGGCGGCCAGATCACGGCGCTCGAAACGGGCGTTGTGCCCCTGGGCAATATGGAAGCCGTGCAGTTCCACCCCACAGGCACCGTGCCCACGGACATTCTGGTCACAGAAGGCTGCCGCGGCGACGGCGGCACCCTACTGGACGTGAACGAATACCGCTTTATGCCCGATTATGAGCCGGAAAAGGCCGAGCTGGCCTCCCGAGACGTGGTGTCGCGCCGCATGACCGAGCACATGCGCAAGGGCCTTGGCGTACAAAGCCCCTATGGCGAACACTTGTGGCTGGATATCCGCCATCTGGGCGAAAAGCACATCACCACCAACCTGCGCGAAGTGTACGACATCTCAACGCACTTCCTGGGTGTGAACCCCATCCATCAGCTTATTCCCGTGCGGCCCACCCACCACTACAGCATGGGCGGCGTGCGCATCAACAAAGACGGCCACGCCTACGGCCTTGAAGGGCTTTTCTCCGCCGGCGAAGCAGCCTGCTGGGACATGCACGGCTTCAACCGCCTGGGCGGCAACTCGCTGGCCGAGACCATCGTTTCCGGGCGCATTGTGGGTGCAAAACTGGTGGAATTCCTCAAGGGTTACGAAACCGTGTTTTCGACACAGGCCATGAAGGACGCCGCCACCAAGGTCAAGGAACGCATCTCTGCCCTGATGCGCGGCACTGGCGACGACTGCTACACCCTGCGCAACGCCATGCAGGACATCATGATGGAGCACGTGGGTATTTTCCGTAACGGCAAGGATCTGGAAGCAGGCGTTGCCAAATTGCAGGAACTGCTGGAGCGCACCAAAAACATGCGGCTTGCCAGCGGCAACATCCCCGGCCCCAATGCCGAGCTTTCCATGGCCCTGCGCGTACCGGGCATGCTCAAGCTGGCCCTGTGCACGGCTTACGGCGCGCTGATGCGCACAGAAAGCCGAGGCGCGCACGCCCGCGAGGATTACCCCGAACGCAATGACAAGGAATGGCTCAACCGCACCCTGGCCTACTGGAAGGAAGGCGACACCCTGCCCACCCTCAAGTACGAACCGGCAACGCCGTTCTACATTCTGCCCCCCGGCGACCGTGGATACGGCGGAGGCAAGATCATAACCGCCGATATCAGCCCGGAAAAAATCGTGCCGTACGCACAGCAGGGGTAAGGAGAGCCATATGGGACGCAATCTGACGTTTGAAATATTCCGTTACAATCCGCTGGATCCGCTCTCGCACCCCCATATGCAGACATTCCAGCTTGAAGAGCACAACAGCATGACGCTGTTTATCGCGCTGAACATGATCCGCGAAACGCAGGACGCTTCGTTGCAGTTCGACTTTTGCTGCCGCGCCGGCATCTGCGGTTCGTGCGGCATGGTCATCAACGGGCGGCCCGGCCTTGCCTGCCATACGCAGACACGGGACCTGCCAAGCCACATTACCCTGCATCCCCTGCCGGTCTTCAAGCTTTTGGGCGACCTTTCAGTGGATACTGGCACGTGGTTTCGCAATGTGGGAGCCAAAATCGAATCGTGGATACACACCACAAAAGAGTTTGACCCCAAGGCGCAGGAAGAGCGCATGGACAACGAAGTGGCCACCCAGATATTCGAGCTTGACCGCTGCATCGAATGCGGCTGCTGCGTGGCGGCCTGCGGCACGGCCCGCATGCGCGAGGACTTTATTGGCGCAACGGCCATCAACCGCATGGCGCGCTTTTACATTGACCCGCGCGACAACCGCACCCCAGCCGATTATTACGAACTGATCGGTGACGACAGCGGCGTATTCGGCTGCATGGGGCTGCTGGCCTGCGACAACGTCTGCCCCAAGCAACTGCCGCTTCAGGATCAACTGGGCATCATGCGCCGCATGGTGACCATGGAGTCTGTGCGCGGTATTTTGCCTGAATTTATACGTAACAAATTGCAGGGCTGTGGATGCGGCTGTTCCAAATAACAACGCTTCCCTCATGGAATGGGCTGGCATAAGCCGCCCATTCCATTTCCACCAGACGGGAGGGGTGACCCTCGCACTACCCTCAGGGAGGATGCCATGCTGGTACTCGACTGGATGCAATCCAAGGTAATATCCATTCCGCCGACCGCAACCCTGCTCCAGAGCCGGAAGCTGTTCAAGGAACACAAGATAAACCGACTCCCTGTGGTTGACTCCAACAATGTCGTGGTTGGGCTTATCTCGTCCTCCGATGTCCGCAGTTTTGCTCCCAACAAGTCCACGGGGCTTGAAATTATTGAGCTTCTGGAAATCATGAGCGAAACCAAGGTCAGGGATGTCATGGTGGTCGACCCTGTCACCATCACGTATAAAAGCACCATTGAGCAGGCTGCCAAAAGGATGATCGACAGGCACGTTGCCTGCCTGCCCGTGGTGAACGACGAGGAAAAACTGGTGGGCATCATCACTGGCTGGGATGTGTTCAAGGCCTTGCTCGACATAAGCGGCGCAGAGCAACCCGGCGTTGAGGTGGGCTTTGTGGTTCCCTATCTGCCCGGCACCCTGCGCGAACTGCTCGACAGGCTCAAGGCGCAGGGCATGAGCATTATTTCTGTATTGTCGTCAGCTTCAAACGATGGCATGCGTCAGGTCAAAATACGTTTCAAAGGCCCCGATGCCATGTCGCAAAATATTGCGCTTGAGCAGTTCCGCGACCATCCCGGCCTGCGCTACTGGGCGCGCGAGGACGAATTCTACCTTAAGTCCAACGTGAATCTGGGCTAAGCACCACCCTGTCCGGCTCACGGTGCGCTGGCCGCAGGGCAGGCTCCGTGAACACACTATAAAAGTACCGCCACGGCTGCTGTGTCGTGGCGGTTTTTCTTGTGCCCATCGGCATATTTCCAAGTAGACGCCTTGGCTTCTTTTCTGCAATACGATATACAAAACGGCATTCCGAGTTGCAGGGGGGACTTGCCCGTACAGGGCAAAGGCCTTACCCGGCCAGCATCGGCGCATTCACTTTCGGCATATCCGGATCCCGTCTTATCACACGTTGCAGACATGTCTGCCCTCACGCTTCAGGACGCTCCATGCACAAGAACTACGCCTTCCGCACCAATTTCATAATCTGCCTGATCATTGTTATCGGCTTTTCTGTCACGTCTGTAATAGGCTACCGTTCCAATGTGGACACTCTGAAGAAAGAAGCGGAAAGCGTGACGCGCCTGGCCTCCGAAGGCATGATGTATCAGATTGACGCCATTTTTGCCCAATCCATACATATTTCGCTGACAATGGCGCACGACAGTTTTTTGATAAATTTTCTCTCGCAGGAAAGGGAAAACTTGAAAAACCAGGCATATACGCTGAATATCAGGGAATACCTTGCTGCCTACAGAAAAAAATACAATTACGATTCTGTCTTTCTTGTCTCCATGCAGACAGACCGTTACTACAATTTTTCTGGTGTTGACCGCATTGTTGACCATTCTAATCCTGAGAACAAATGGGTACGGGAATTTGTTGCAAGCAATCAGGAATTTTCACTCAATATTGATAACGACAAGGCAGCGCACGACACCATTACAGTATTTGTAAACTGCGCTGTTAAAAACAAGAATAACGAAACCGTGGGCATTGTGGGCGTTGGCTTTACTGTAACCTCCATCCAGGCCATGCTTATCAAGTATGAGCAGCAATTTGCGGTTAAATCCTATCTTGTGAACGCCGATGGAGCCATCCAGATATCTTCATCCGCGCAGGGCAAGCCTACCGAAGATATTTATTCCGCACAGACCTTTGCCGCAGTAAAAAATACCCTGAAAAAGAACAGCACAGAAATTTCAGACTCATGGTATTCCGGCCATGGCACAGATGGCTATGCCGTCACGCGCTACCTTCCGGCCCCTGATCTCTTCCTCATTACAGACAAAAACACTTCTGAAATAATCAGGCAGATCAGAACAAAATACTACACTGGCGCTATTATTGTTGGATTTACAATGCTCATTGTCATTTTCATTGTAACAGCAATAATACGCAGATACAAAAACAAGATAATTTCTCTCACGATTGCTGAAGAACTGAAGTATCACGCCATACTTCAAAATGCCACATCGCACATTTATGACAGCATTGTTGAGTTTGACATAACCAATGATGTTGCCTGCGGCGAGGGCACAAAAAAGTTTATGCAGCAGTTGGGCCTCAAGCCAAACACATCATACAGCACCATGCTGCAAACCATTGTGGCAAAGCATATCCTGCCCGAGCACGTGAGCCTGTACCTGAAAACCTTCAGCCCTGAATCCATACGCACAGCTCTGCAGGAGCAGCGTAACAAGCTGAGTTGCGATTTTCAGTGCATGCAGAGCAACGGCCAATACATCTGGTTCAGGGAAACCGGCTATATTTTGCGCTGGGCAGAGAATGATTCCATCCACATTGTCATTTGCCGCCAGAACATTGACCACGACAAAAGGCAGGAACTCAGCCTTCAGGATATGGCCCAAAAAGACGGCTTGACGGGTCTGTACAACAAAATGACCACAGAAGCCCTTATTGACAGACACCTGGCAGAACATCAGTGCGATGCTGGCGCCCTTGCCATGATTATGCTTGATATAGACAACTTCAAGGAACTCAACGACTCGCTGGGCCATGTTGCGGGCGACAGGATCATTCAGGAGTTTGCCCAGAGCCTGCGGGCGGCCTTTGCACCCGGTGATCTGGTGGGCCGCATCGGCGGTGATGAATTTATTGTTCTTACATGTCAGCAAAACAGTGAAACCTTGACCATAAAGCTTGAAGAACTCTGCAATCGCATCCGCCATACCACTTACGGAGGCGAGGGGCAGCACCACCTTGCCGCAAGCATGGGCGTGGCGCTCTTTCCCCTGCATGGCAAAAAATTCAGCGAGCTGTACGCAAGTGCAGATGCGGCCCTGTACCACGCCAAGCAGAAGGGCAAGGACACGTATACCTTTTTTGAAACCTCACCAGTGGCATAAGCCCGAACCGGCCCAGGCAGACACGTCCGGTTTGGGCCAGTCCAGACTGGCCTGGCGGGCAGCAGGCACTGGCCGTTCCACAGACTTTTTTGAGGCAATGCTCACGGGCTAATTCGGCCTTGCTGCCGGTGCGCAGCCCCCGCGGCAAAAGAGGGATACCCGCGTCAGCTATCCTGCGGGAATGGCAGCCGTTTTTTGCTCACAGTTTGTGAGGCAGCGGCAGACAGCCGCCACATTGGCCGAAGCCATGCCCTTACGCCACACAAGCTCGGTTACGGCATCGCACAGGGGGTGTTCGAGCGCATGCACGGAAAGCATGCCGTTGGTGCGGCACAGCTCAAGAACCGATGCCGGAACCACCCCGACCCCCATGCCCGCGATAACGCCCCCCACGATGGCGTGGTACGAAGCCAGCTCAACGATATGCTGCGGTTCCCACCCGTAGGCCCGAAACCAGTTCACCAGCCTGTTCCGGTAGGCGCACCCGCCCTGAAAAGCCAGCACGGCCTTGCGCCCTATGTCGTCCGGCGTATGGATGGGCGGATGCTCCCTCGTGGCAATCAGCACCAAACGCTCAGTAAAGGCCTCCATCCTTTCCAGCCGCTCATCACTGGGCGCATCAACCACAAATACCGCATCCAGCCTGTTTTCCAGAATATCCCCGTACAGGGAACTGCTGGTGCCGATCACAAGCTCAAGCTCGATGCCGGGGTATTCCGCATGCAGGCGGGCCAGAACTTCGGGCAAACGCGCCGCAGCCGCACTTTCCAGTGCGCCGATGCGCAACCTGCCGCCCGGCTCCATCCCTTTTACGCACAGCTCGGCTTCATCCATCAATGCGGTTATCCGGCGGGCATAGGTGTAAAGCGTCTGCCCCCTCGCAGTGGGCAGCAAGCGCTTTTTTTCCCGCAAAAACAGCTGGATGCCCAGTTCTTCTTCCAGCAGCATAATGCGGGCCGTAACGCCCGAGGGCACCCGGTGCAAAGCCTTGGCGGCGTGGCTTATACTGCCGGTTTCCATGACGGCCATGAATGTGCGCAGGTCTGAGACTTCCATTTATTCACCATTTATGACTGTTTCTTTCATTTTTATTCATTTGCTATGATGACTATCATCTCATAACGTATGTCGCAAGCCGCCCGCTGTCGTTGGCAGGAAAAACCCTCACTTGCCAAATTTCTGCCTACGGCAGCGGGAGGCGGCAGAAACCTCGAACATCAGGAATACCGTATGCGCGCGACATGGAAACTGCTTTGGCAGACCGCAATTCTGACGGCCATATTCTGGGGATGCGATCAGCTCACACGGCTGACAGGCATCCCCATCCCCGGCAACGTGCTGGGCATAATCGTACTGTTTTTTCTGCTGCTTACCGGCATTGTAAAAGAAAGCCACATCAGCATGGCGGCAGAATTTCTGCTGAAACATCTCGTGTTCTTTTTTGTGCCCATTGCCGTAGGGCTGATGCAATGGGGGAGCGTTTTTTATGATTACGGATGGGTGCTTGCGGCTGCCATTGTGGGCAGTACAGCCCTGCCGCTGGTGATTGTGGGCTTTATGGCCCGGGCCCTGCGCCGCGCTACGCCTGAAAAGAAAGAGGAAGAAGCACCATGCAGATCATAAACATTTTTTTGTGCACAGCGGGCACCGTGCTGGCATATGCGCTGGTGCGCAGCCTGTACATGCGTTACAAGCATCCGCTCATCAATATTGTGGCAGGCAGCGCCGCCATAGTCATTGCAGTGCTCGTGCTGTGCGATGTTCCCTATGAAACCTATGAGCCTGCCCGGCAGGTCATGACCTTGCTTATTGGCCCGGCAACGGTCAGCCTTGCGCTGCCCTTGTACCGCTATCGCCACCTGTTGTTGCGCAATGCCTTGCCCATTCTTGCAAGCGTGTGCGCGGGGGCCTTTGCAGCCATGCTCTCTGCCGGGGTTATTGCCAAACTGGGCGGTCTGCCGGAAGACGTGGTAATTTCCATTCTCCCCAAGGGTGTTTCCATCCCCTTTGCCGTGGAGGTGGCGTCCATGTATGGCGGCATTCCGTCACTGACTGCGGCCTTTGTGGTGGCTACCGGCACGCTCGGCTCCCTTTTGGGATTGTGGGGGCTGAATGTCATACGCATCAAGGATCCCTTTGCGCGGGGGCTGACCATGGGCACAATTTCGCACGCTCAAGGAACAGCCGTTGCCTTGCAGGAAGGGCAGGAACAGGGGGCAATGGGCGGCCTTGCCATGATTCTGGCAGGCATTCTTACTGCGGCGCTGGCGCCTGTGGCAGTCTGGATAGTGCAGCGGCTGCCGCTGATGTAGCTATTACGATTACGAGATCAAACCTTTTTGTGCTGCGGTCGGCTTGCCTACCGCAGCACCTTTTTACAGAACTTTCCAGCTTGCCTGGCTTATTCAGGCTGACCGGCCCGGCCAGCCTCACCCGCTTGACCAATCTGCTCCGCCCGCCATTCCAGCCACTGTACGGCCACTTCAATCAGGCGGTAGGGATCAATGGGTTTTGCAAGATGGTCGTTCATCCCCGCAGCAAGGCTTTTTTCCCGGTCGCCCACCATGCTGTCGGCGGTGAGAGCAATGATCGGCGTATGGGCATAGCGCGCCTGGGCACGGAGCCGTTTTGCAGCTTCGATGCCGTCCATCTGAGGCATATGGATATCCATAAACACCATGGCGTAATCTGTATCTTCCGCCATTTGCAGCGCTTCAAGACCGGAACTGGCAATATCTACAACAAAGCCTGATGATTCCAGCAGCTCCCTGGCAACCAGCTGATTGACCTCGTTATCTTCGGCCAGCAGCACCCTGCGGCCTCTGTACTTGGCAGGGATGCGCAACTCCTGCGGCAGGCCGGATGAATCTTCTTCAACTACCCGCTGCCCAAAAACATCCAGAATGGCATGCTGCAGCAGTGAAGGGCTGACAGGCTTGATGAGGAAATGGCTGATGCCCTCGGCCTGAGCTTCTTCCATGATTTCTTCCCGACCATAGGCCGTAACCATGATGACGGTAGGAATGTAGGGCAGCTCACGGCAGCCGCGCAGCAGCCGCACAACCTGAATGCCGTTATTGCCGGGCATCTTCCAGTCCATCAGCACCAGATCATAGGGGTCGCCGCTTTCGGCGGCGCGCACCAGCTCTTCCAGCGCGGCATCGCCGCAGTCAGCCGTGCCCGACCGCAGGCCCATATCTTCCAGCTCTTGCCGGAGTATTTCGCGGCTTGAGAAGGAATCGTCCACCACCAGAACCCTGCGCTCGGAAAGATTCTTCATGGCCGGGACAGACTTGCGCTGGGGGTTTTCCTGCATGTCCAGACTGACGGTAAAATAAAATGTGCTGCCCTTGCCGAGTTCACTTTCTGCACCTATTTCACCGCCCATCATCTCCACAATCCGCTTGCTGATGGAAAGGCCAAGGCCGGTGCCGCCAAAACGCCGCGTTGTGGATGAATCCCCCTGGGTGAATTCCTGAAACAGCTTGTCCAGCTGCTCCTGCCCCATGCCAATGCCCGTGTCTGTGACGGTAAAACGCAGCTGCGCTTTCTGGTCTTTTTGCTCCTCAAGCGCAACACGCACCACAACCTCGCCAGCAGGGGTAAATTTGATGGCATTGCCCACAAGATTGACCAGTACCTGCCCCAGCCGCAAAGGATCACCCTTGAAAAACAAGGGAACTTCGCGGTCGATACGCAACAGGAGCTCAATATTTTTGCCGCCAGATTTGGTTGTATCCAGACTCGAGAGACCAAGAAGGACTTCTTCCAAGTTAAAGTCCAGATATTCCATGTCCATGCGGCCAGCTTCAATCTTGGAGAAATCAAGGATGTCGTCAATGATCCGCAAAAGGGATTTTGCGGAACTATCTATGTTTTTCAAATAATTGCGCTGCGTTGCATTGAGAGGCGTGCGCAGGGTCAAATGGGTAAGCCCCACAACGGCATTCATGGGGGTGCGTATTTCATGGCTCATATTGGCAAGAAATTCGCTCTTGGCCTTGCTGGCCTGTTCTGCCGCCTGCTGGCTTTCCACAAGATCAGTAATATCACGGCAATCTTCAATAATGCCGAGAAGCCCGCCATCAGGCGAAAGAAATGGCGTGGCAACCAGATCGCAAAACACCCATGTTCCGTCTTTTTTTTGCCGCTGCTGACGGATAGCCGCCCGAGGCTCGCCACTGAGAATGCGCTTACCCACGCAATCAGAGCCACATTCTGATCCACTGGGGTATTCGCCGCACCAGTGGCCGACCATTTCTTCGCGCGAATAGCCAAAGCAGTTTACGTAGGTATCGTTGACTTCCTTGACTATCAGGTTGCGGTCAATAACCCGCATGGCGCTGCCGGCGGCATTGAATATCTGCGACATTTCCATTTGCGCACGGCGCAGGGCCTGTTCTGCGGCCCGGCGCTCCGTCACATCTGTCCCCATGTAGACCATGCCGTAAACGGTACCGTCCGGCTCAAACAGCGGAACACGCACAACATCCAGAATATGTTGTTCGCCTACGGCATCATACCGGACTTCTTCAGATTTATGCACTTTACCGGTTTCTATGACCAGCTTGTCCAATCGCATGCCCTGTTCTGCAAGTTCGGGAGAAAGCAGATCAGCTATGTTTTTTCCCACAACGTAGGATTCGGCATAGCCGGTGAATGTTTCAAAAAACTTGTTCGCCATGATGTAGCGGGCTTGCGAATCCTTCAACATCATGAGGCTTGGCAGGTTATCCACAATGCTGCGCAATTGCTGTTTGCGTTGCCACAATGCCGAGGCGCTGGCTCTGGCAGCATCCAGAGCTTTTTGCCGTTCTGCCGACTCCTGCGCAAGCTTGCGGTTCCAGATCAAAATAACCGCAAGCAGGCTGCCCAGAAACACTACCGCTACCCCGCCGATCTGCAAGACGAGCATCCAGTTCATGGCGCGCTCAATCCGCAGATTGGCCCAGCGCTTCATAATCGCGGCCATCTGCTCATGAGGGATATTGTCCAGAGTTTTATTCATGATTTCCACAAGCTGCGGCCAGTCTGAGCGCACGGCCACACGGGCGGAATACTGCAACTGCGGCAACAGACCCACGCGCAGATCGCGAAGGTTTTTGTTCACCACCGCATATTCCACAGAAAGCGCTATGCCCACCATAGCGTCCACATGCCCGCCCTGCACAACTGAAAGCCCCTCTGTCAGGCTGGAGACCTCCACGATTTTTGATCGCGGCAACTGGACGCGCAAATACTCTGCAAGGCCCGCATGATCGTGCACTGCCACACTTTTGCCAGCCAGATCGCCGGGGCTGGTTACCAGACGCTCGGAGTCAAGCGTAGCAACGGCCAGCGGCAGCTGTAAAAAAGGGTTGGTAAACAGCCATGGGCCGCCCTCTGGCGGCGTGCCTTCCAAAAAAGGTTCCACGTCCGCACGGCGGGGACCAGCGGCTTCTTTCAGAACGTCGGAAGAAACAGGTTGTATGGCAACATTAAGGTAACGCCCCACAACCTGCATGAGGTTCATGCCAATGCCGTTGTAGGTGCCTTCGCTGTCCATAAATTCGATGGGATGCCAGTCTTCTTCCATGGCAACCCGCAGGGTCTGATGGCTTGCCAGCCATTCCCTCTCTGCCGGGGTGAGCAGCAGGGAGCGCGGCATGTCGCCCCAAACACGGTGCGCCGGATTACGAACCCAGCGTTCTTCAAGCGTCACCATTTCAGCGCGGGATATGCGCGAAAGCCCTTCGTCCATCAAACGGGCAAGATCATCCCTGTTGCGCAGCACAGCCGGGTGAAGGTTGCGTGTAAAAAGGGGGATAGCTTGTGGCATAAAAGAACTGTTGAGCCCCAACCGGTCAATGGTGCCGTATGCGGAAGGAAAGTTGCTCGAAATGCCATCTGCCAGCCCGTTGGCCACAGATATGAACATTTCTGCTCCGTTGCGCACCACCATCAAGTGAACCTTGGGGAAATGCTCCCGCATGTAATCTTCCTGCAACGACCCTTCAAGCACGACAATGGTTGCATCACCCAACTGGCTTGGGTCTGTAATTCTTTGCCCGGCAGAGGTTGAAAGCAACAGCCCCCCTATGCCGGGAGAAATGGCCGGGCCAAATTTTGCCCAGCGGGCCCTTTCGGGAGTGATATACATGCTGAAGTGGATGTCGGCTCGCCCCGACTGCAAGGCATCAAGCGAATCCTGCCAGTCGCCCATGATGAATTTCACGGGCCTGCCTACTTTTTCGCCCCACAGGCGCCACAGGTCAATCATCAGGCCGACAGGTTCTCCTGCTTTTGAAACAAAAGACAGCGGCTCGTTATCCTTCATGCAGACAATGGTGATGGGGGCGGCGCTGGCTGCCGTGGAAGAACCCGTGGCGCACAGTGCCTGATTCGCAGAGGCAAGAACCAGCAGAAGCAGACAGCAGAATGCGGTGTGGAAAAATTTGACCATGTCTACCTCGCTGGTTCTCTTGCAGGAATTATACGTAATTTCTTATAGCAGTAGCAGCAGCATTGCAATATTCTCCCCTTGCCATTGCCCAGAGCCAAAAATTTCTTGCGAAAAAAGTGATGCTGCGCGGGTAAAAAGATGCGCGACCACATATGATCGCCCTGCCCGGATCAAGCTCTGGAGCGCGCTTTGACGCGTCTGCCCCGCCAGGGGTATATTGGTGATCCCAATTGCGCAAACGCTGGCTCCCCACCTTGCCCCGCAAGGAGCCCACATGCTGGATCAACGAGGTGTGTATGTATATTATCACTGGTGGCGCAGGTTTTATCGGCAGCGCCATGCTTTGGCGGCTGAACCAGGCAGGCATAACCGACATACTGGTGGTGGATAACCTCGGTTCAACGGAAAAGTGGAAGAATCTCGTTAACCGGCGATACGCCCGCTATATGCACCGGTCTGAATTTCTGGAAATGCTGCGCGGCAACACGCTGGGCGGCAAGGTAGAGGCAATCGTGCACATGGGGGCCTGTTCTTCCACCACAGAAAAAGACGCAGACTTTCTGATGGCCAACAATACGGCCTATACTGTGGAGCTGTGTAGGTTTGCTCTGGAACACGGAGCACGCTTTATCAATGCCGGGTCAGCCGCTACCTACGGTGATGGCTCACAGGGTTTTTCAGACAAGCCGGAAATGACCCGCCGCCTCAAGCCCCTGAACATGTATGGCTACTCCAAGCAGCTTTTCGATTTGTGGCTGCTGGATAACAAACTTACAGAGAGCGTGGTCAGCCTCAAGTTTTTCAACGTCTACGGCCCCAATGAATACCACAAGGGCGACATGCGCAGCGTGGCCTGCAAGGCCTTTCATGAAATCAGCGCTACGGGGCGTTTGCGGCTTTTCAGATCAAACACGCCGGATTTTGCCGACGGCGGCCAGATGCGCGATTTTGTCTACGTGAAGGATTGCGTGGAGTTGATGTTCTGGCTGCTTGAAAACCCGTCAGCCAACGGGATCCTCAATGTGGGCACGGGCAAGGCACGGAGCTGGAACGACCTGGCCTGTGCCATATTTGCCGCATTGGGCAAAGAGCCTCACATTGAATATATGGACATGCCAGAAGCCTTGCGCGGAAAATACCAGAACTTCACCCAGGCGGATATGAGCTGGATGCAGGGGAAAAACTGCCCTGTGCGCTTTGCGTCGCTGGAACAGGGCATTGCGGATTATGTGGGCAACTATCTGGCCCAGAATGACCCCTATCTTGAAATGCCCGCCTGATGAAATGCAGCAGGCACGCGCCCACGTGGATAAACGCTGATGGGGGTATGCCACAGTCAGCTGCAAACGGTCCCGCAGGCGGCGGCCTGCATAGCCTCAGCCCACAGCGGAGCAGCTTGATCCTTGGCGGAAAGCAGCGGTTCGTCCACAGGCCAGACAATGCCCAGGGTCGGGTCGTTCCAACGGATGGCCGCTTCGTCCTCGGGACAGTAGTAATCTGTGCACTTGTAGTGGAAATGGGCGATTTCGCTTGTTACCACAAAGCCGTGCGCAAGGCCGGGCTGCACCCACATCTGCCACTGGTTCTGCTGCGAAAGTTCCACACCGAACCACTTGCCGAAGGTTGGGGAATTTCGCCGAATATCCACCGCCACATCAAAAACACTGCCCAACGAAACATAGACCAGTTTGCCCTGAGGGCGTGCTTTCTGATAATGCAGGCCGCGCAGAGTACCACGGGCAGACATGGAGTGGTTATCCTGCACAAAAGGCAGATCAATGCCTGCCGCCTCATAGCGCTGCTGCTGCCAGGTTTCCACAAAATAGCCGCGCTGGTCGCCCCATACCTTGGGTTTGATCAGCAGAACCCCGGTAATCGGCGTCTGAACTACTTCCACAGCCCAATCCCCGCATCCACAAGTTCAAGAAGATATTGCCCGTACCCAGTCTTGGCCATGGGCTTTGCCAGTGCGCGCACGGCGTCCGCATCAATGTAGCCGTTGCGCCAGGCTATTTCCTCCAGGCAGGCCACCTTGAGCCCCTGGCGTTTTTCCACCGCCTGCACAAAGGCTCCGGCATCCATGAGGGAATCATGCGTACCGGTATCAAGCCAGGCGATGCCCCGCCCCATGAGCTCCACATGCAGATCGCCCTGTTGCAGATAGGTGTTGTTCACATCTGTGATTTCCAGTTCGCCCCGGGCCGAAGGGCGTACGGCGCGGGCGATATCCAGCACCCTTTGGTCATAAAAATACAGGCCTGTCACCGCAAAATTGGATTTGGGATGAGCGGGCTTTTCTTCAATGCTGACCACCTGCCGCTGATCGTCAAATTCCACCACGCCGTAACGCTCAGGGTCGCGCACATGGTAGCCAAAAATGGTCGCTCCGGATTCGCGGGCCATGGCAGCGTGTGTAAGCGCCGGCAAACCGTGGCCGAAGAAAACATTATCACCCAGAATCAGGCAGGTGTTGTGCCCCGCAATGTGGTCTTCCGCCAACAAAAAAGCCTGGGCCAGCCCATCTGGACGCGGTTGCACAACATAGCTGAAATTGCAGCCCAGTTGCGAGCCGTCGTGCAGCAAAGCCTTGTAGAGGGGCAGGTGCTCAGGCGTGGAAATGAGGCAGATATCCCGAATGCCCGCCATCATCAGAATAGACAGCGGGTAGTAGATCATGGGTTTGTCATAGATGGGCATGAGCTGCTTGCTCACGCTCAGAGTCAATGGATGCAGGCGCGAGCCAGAGCCTCCCGCAAGAATAATGCCTTTCCAGCCGCTCATATCGCACCCTTCTTTCAGTTGGCCCCGCCGCAAGTGCGATGGGCGTAATTGGCCGCAATCCATTCCCTGTAAGCGCCGCTGCGGACATTTTCAACCCACGCAATATTTTCAAGATACCAGCGGACGGTTTCACGCAGGCCGGAATCAAACTTGTGGGTAGGCTTCCAGCCAAGCTCCGCTTCTATTCTGCTGCAGTTTATGGCGTACCGAAAATCATGCCCGGGCCTGTCGGCCACATACGCGATTTGATTGGCATAAGGCCCGTGAGCCGAAGGAACCAACTGGTCAAGGATGGCGCACAGGGCCAGCACAACCTCAAGGTTGGTTTTTTCCGCATGCCCGCCGATGTTGTAACACCGCCCCACCCTGCCCGCTTCAAGCACGCGGGCTATGGCAGCGCAATGATCTTCTACATGCAGCCAGTCGCGAATGTTGGCCCCCTTGCCGTAGACAGGCAAAGGCTTGCCATCGAGGGCATTGCAGATCATCAGGGGAATAAGTTTTTCAGGGAACTGGCGTGGCCCGTAATTGTTGGAACAATTGGTGAGCAGCACGGGGAGGCCGTAGGTTTCGTGAAAAGCGCGCGCCATATGGTCGCTGGCGGCCTTGGACGCAGAATATGGGCTGTTGGGGCTGTAAGGGGTCGCTTCTGTAAAAGGCGGATCGCCAGGTTGCAACGCGCCATAGACCTCGTCGGTGGACACGTGCAGAAAGCGAAAGGCTGAGGCTCGCTCCGCATCCAGTGCGCCCCACCACTGGGTAGCCACTCTCAAGAGTGTGGACGTACCCAGCACATTGGTGCGCACAAAAGCATCGGGGTCAACAATGGAACGGTCAACGTGGCTTTCCGCAGCAAAGTTCACGATGGCATCAGGCTGGAAGGTTTCCAGCAGCCAGGCAATCAGCTCGGCATTGCCGATGTCGCCGCGCACAAAGACGTAATCCGGATCGTCTTTCAGCGCTGCAAGATTGGCGGGATTGCCAGCGTAGGTCAGTTTGTCGAGGTTGACTACACGCACACCCTGCCGCCGGGCCTGAAGAACGTAGCAGGACCCGATAAAGCCCGAACCACCAGTAACCAGCTGACAGGGCATGCGCTCGCTCAAATTACAGCCTCCAGAGATCAAACCCGGCAGCAAGCATTTCCTGCTTGTTCCAGAACCCCTTGATATCCATAAGTGTAACGGCATCGCCCGCAAACATGGCGCGTATGGCCGCATGATCAAGCTGGCGGAAGCTCTCGTGCGATACCGCCAGAATAAGAACATCCAGATTTTTGAGATCGCTCAGGGGCAACAGCGTCTGCCCGTATTCGTGATGGGCTTCCGCAGCATCGGCTTCGGGATCATGTACCAGGGCCGTGATGCCGTATTCCTTCAACTCTGCGATGATGTCCACCACGCGGGTATTGCGGATGTCCGGCACATTTTCCTTGAATGTAAAGCCTAGCAGGCCCACGCGTGCGCCCTTGACGTGTTTGTCCGCATTGATGAGGCGCTTGACGCACACTTCTGCCACATACTTGCCCATGCCGTCGTTGATGCGGCGGCCAGCAAGGATAACCTCGGGGTGGCAGCCGATTTCTTCGGCCTTGTAGGTCAGGTAATAGGGATCCACGCCAATGCAGTGCCCACCCACAAGACCCGGACGAAACGGCAGGAAGTTCCACTTGCTGCCTGCGGCTTCAAGCACTTCCAGCGTATCAATGCCCATGCGGTTGAAAATAAGGGCCAGTTCGTTCATCAGGGCGATGTTGATATCGCGCTGCGTGTTTTCAATAACCTTGGCGGCCTCGGCCACCTTGATGCATGAGGCCCTGTGGATGCCCGCAGTTACCACCGCGCCATAGACCTTTACCAGCAGGTCTGCGGTGGGGGCGTCAGAGCCGGAAACAACCTTGCGGATGGTTTCAAGCCGGTGAACCTTATCGCCGGGATTGATGCGCTCGGGTGAATACCCCACGGTAAAATCCGCAGGAAAGCACATGCCGGATTCTTTTTCCAGCAGGGGGATGCATTCGTCCTCGGTAACACCAGGGTATACCGTAGACTCATAGCACACCACGCACCCCTTGGGCATATGGCGGCCAACCGTGCGGCTTGCACCCACCACAGGCGTAAGATCGGGCTGTCGGTGGCTGTCTACCGGGGTAGGCACAGCCACGATGATCACGCTCGCCTTGGCAAGCTCGGTTGCATCGCTGGTAAAACGGGCCGTGCTGGCGGCAAGGGAAGCATCGTCAACCTCATTGGTGGCATCGTGCCCCTTGTTGAGAGCATCTACCCGCGCCACGTTGATATCAAAGCCAATGACATCAAAGTGATGGGAAAGGGCAACAGCCAAGGGCAAGCCCACATAACCCAGACCAACCACAGCCACGGAAGATTTCTTTGCCAACAGGTCTTCAAATGAAACCATCTGATTGTCCTCAATATTACTGGATTCCTTTTAACGGAACCACAGACGCAATCTTGCGTGAAGTAAAAAAGTCCGCATCGCAGTGGCAGCCAACATGCCGCATGGGCAACTAAGCAGCAACACCTTAAAACTCTCTGTGATCACCTGATTTTCAAGAAAAAAACAAAAAACACATGAAAATCAGC
This sequence comes from Pseudomonadota bacterium, assembly GCA_023419375.1. Lineage (GTDB taxonomy): Bacteria > Desulfobacterota > Desulfovibrionia > Desulfovibrionales > Desulfovibrionaceae > Desulfovibrio. The sequence goes on along the minus strand of JAEZYD010000010.1, from coordinate 73,610 downwards.
ATGCTCTCCTTTCAGCCCCATTCCATTATTTCAGACGGCCCGGACCCTATGGGCCTCGACGGCAGCGAATAGTATTCGGACTGCCCATTAAATGACAGCCTGCATACACTCAACGGCTCTGTGTTGTGCAGCCAAGCCAAGGCAATGCAACAAAGAGAATTACACTAATGGCAGCGCATTGAAAAGAGAGAAATAAGCAACATCCCTTCCGCAATCAAACGCTGCACAGGCGGGCTATGGGGATATTCCCCGTACGTATGAACGCTGCCGCGATTCCCCCCTGGCTAGTGCCAGTTGCGCAAACGCTCAACGAACATACGCAACCGATAAGCGCCCTGCGCCTTCCCGTGCCGCAGAGCGTCCAGAGGTGCCACGCAGAGTGGATACAGAACATTGAACAGCATAAACAGCTTTGAGAAACCGTGTTTTTTCAGCAAATACATGCGCCCGGCCGCATAGCTTGCCACCTTTTGCGGCGAGGGCTGATTTTCTGTTGGCGAAGGATGAAACACCCGAATTTTTGCATACCGGCGCACCTCTGTGCGGGCATGCGCGTACAATAGGTAGTCGGTATCTTCACCGCAGCCGTAGGGTAAACCGGTTCCAGGCCCAAGCTCGGGATCAAACCGGATACCGGTTACGGCTTCTCTGCGGTAAAACTGCACGCATGTTCCTGCAAGCTGGAACAGCCCCGCCCGGCTGACAAGGCCCTCGGGCAAGCCGGATGCATAAACATCCGGCGAGGATGTCCACACTCCCAGCAAAGCTCCGCAAGAAGGATAGGCGGCAAACGTTTCGCACACGCGCTCAAGTGTGTCTGGCGCATACCAGCAATCGTCATCGGGAAAAACAATGATGTCTGCCCCGGCTTGTTCCAGCAAGGCATTGCGGGCTACGGAAACGCCCTGCGGGGGCAGCATAATACGAGTAATGGGCAAGCTGGAATGGCGGGCAAGCATATCGTCCAGGTAGCCAGAAGGATTCTGATCCGCCAGAAAAATACGAAATTTTTTGTAGGTCTGCTCGCCAAGTGACGTGAACAGGCGGTCAAGCTCTCCCTTACGGCCTAAAGTGGCGATGAGCAAATTGATGGAAGGATTATATGCAAGATTTGGCAATAATGACGACATTGAAGCTCCGGCCTGAGGGAATCAATTAAACGCTGGGGGCTACGCCAATTCCTTACTAGCAGTCAGGGGAGTTGTCCAATTTGCCAACAGAGTACCCACTCCCTTGCGATAGGCAATATCGCAAATTTTACGCAAAAGAGGGCGCAGCAGATCCCCAAAAAAACAGTGCCCAATGATCGTCCCTGCATCATCTGCATGTTATCTTCCACAACTGACCGTAGTAATTAAAAACAGCCGGCTTTCTTGGCAGATGACAAGACACCATCCCTATCGTGGGGGCGGATCCCTGCACGGGTCACATCGGCAGCAAATCTGCAGTAGGCATCCTTAACCAGAGGGATATCCGTTTTTTTCACAAGAGCTGCAAAGAAAACAAGATCTAGATTTTCATATTGTTCAAGCTCTGGCAGCTCCGGCTCCTTATTTTTATGATTTGGCAAAAATATATACAGATACTTACCAGCAACAGACCGGCTATCCTCCGCTCTCACCTGAGAGATCCAGTTTTCATAGAAGCGGAAAAACAGTTTTACGGTCAGATACGTCCAGGCATCATAAGGATCAATGTTAGTCTCATTTTCACCCGCAGGATATGCATTTTCAACAACAATACCTTTTGCTTTACATTCCTTTACAAACGCCAAAGACGGCATTGTAATTTTCTTAAGAGTGTACTGCTCAGAAATATTATTCATGTAGTAATACTGAGTAAAAAGAACCATTGTGCAGATCAAACAACTCAGCGGCAACTCAACACGTTTAATAAGAGATAAACAACGCTTTTTTCGCATCACACTATAGCAATATGTTGACATTCCAATTGATATAAAAATTACAGATGGAATAAAATAATAGCCTGAGTGCATCTTAAGAAATATAAATGAAACGGAATAACAAACTCCGGCGACTAAAAAAACATCATATCTGTGACATTTTGACTTATGGATTATAAAAACAGACAATCTAGCAAGGAGTAAAATAATCCCTAAAATGAACATAAAATTTATTTTACAGTATGCAATTATAAAGTCTGAAAAAAGTTCGGAATTTGCTCCGTACCTATGAACAATATTGGGATATATTCCAAAGAAATAAAATACCACATATGCTACAGAGAGAATACCACAAGCGGATAAAAAGTACTTTTCTCTTTTACCAATTGGCTTTATAAAGAGCAGTAACCCCGAACAACACAGGCCAACGACAAAGGCAGGCTCTTTGCAAAACAGCGAAAACACATAGCACAACAAAGAAAGCAGATAATATCTCTTTTTCTGCGTATCAACAGCCTTAAAATATAAATAAAAAAAAGCCAAGAATACAATTGAGAGTGTAAATTCTGGATATACGATAGAAATAATAGTTGTTGTAATTCCGTATTTTAAAAGAATGACATACATAATCATAACACTAACAAAAGCAAAAAACACGCCAACAAATCTTTTTAAAATCAAAAAAGAAACTGATAACAACAAAAAAAACTTTATAGCACAAATTAAATAAATCAAAAAAAGTTTAAATTGAATTGAAACTGACGATGAAACAACAGGAAAATACTCTATTAGTGAAAAGAAATAAACTCTTCCCAATTCAGGTGCATATCGCCACGGAAAAACACCGTCCAAAAAATAGCTGATCATTTCATGCTCATCACTGAAAGAAAAGAAAGGATACTTCAAAATATAGTATCCAGTCTGAATAATCACGGCTAAGACTAAGAAATAATAAAAAAAGCAGGAAACATTTATTTTGCGCAATCCCATAAAAACCCCAAGTTCTCGTAATTACAATCTATGCACGCGAAAATTTCATGCCAGCAAGGGGCATTCGCTCAACGAGCCTATAGATTGCCAAACTGACTATTGATAATCGTAGTGCGTTCCCAATTGCGCACGCTACAAATCAGCAATTTCACGGTGATTAAACAAATCAGCAGCCATAAGGATCATACAAGCCCCAGCGCCTCAGTCGCTTTAACAAACCACGCTGCAAGCGGCTGGATTGCTTCAGGGCAACGGGGCTACTTAATGTCGGCACTCCAATCACTTGCTGTCCTAACTCACAGATCAACCGCTGCATGCGCGAAAAGACATTAGTCGTTTCCAGCACCCACTGGCGGCACGCCTTCAAAGCAGGAAGGCTCTGTTCCCAAGGGTCTTCTTGCAACAATCGCTCTATGGCGTCCAGATTGGCTTCATCATTACCCGGGTTCAGAATCAACATAGCTCCGGGGGGGCAAGCTGCCGCAATATTGGGTGCGCCAAGATAAATGGGATACGCATAGCCCAGCAATGCATCCGAAAATTTTTCCGTCCAAAAATTGTCGGTATAGTTATTCTCGAGAACAAGGTGATATTTGTAAGGTGCAATGGCAGTTTTTTTGTCACAGATGGGATTTCTGCCACGGCCAAACAAATCCACACGCTCCCCGAACCTGGCCTGCAACTTTTCCACAAAGGCAATCCGCTTGTGCTGAGCTGCGGTAAAAGTTTTAGTTGAGCAGATGGAGGAGAGCATCCTGGTCTTCACAGGAATCGACATAGAACAGAATGCATCAAGATTCGCCAGCTCACTGGAGCATGAATCAACATCAACGCCATAATGCCAGTTAAGACAAGGGTTTTCCAGAAGAACTGTTTCCTGAGGAATATTTCGAATAGCAAAGGGAGAAATAACCACACCAAATTGCCGCAAATAGGACGCAGGGTAGGGCTTCACCTCGGGCGGTTCTGTAATGAAAAGCACCCTGCGTTCCTTGGGAACTCTTGTTGTGGACTGTGCTGGAGGTTCATCAAAAACAACAATCCATTGCGTGTCTGCGCCCTCCTGGTTCAGCAAAAAGCGGCAGCCGGGCATGCCCCCTCGGCCATCTTCAGTTTGCCGCATCCAGGGCCATCGTGAATGTACCGTATAAAATGCGCAACTATGCTGTTGTGCATCAGTCATAAAAAATCTCCCGTCTAAATCCAGTCTGGCATTTGCTACTCGGCTTCAACAGACTCAAAAAATCTGCCGCAATGCCAAGCGCATTGTCATTAAAATTTTGCGTATCGGTAACAGATAGTTATTGATATTCAGAGGGTCAAGCACTACTGCCTTGAGATAAAACAACAGCGCGCGCCCATACTGATGCCCGGTAAATGCCGTTATGACAGCGCAACGAAAGGCCAAGGCAGAGCCAGCCCTGCGCCGAACATACTGCGGCAAAGATACATCAGCCAAATGCTCACGCATCACCCGCATTTCGCCCGCAAGCGCTGCATCTGCATTCTTGCTGACAGACGCCTCATGCTGACGACTGCGCAACACTACTCTATTCAGCGGGATAGCAACTGCATTTTTAAGCAATCTCAGCAAAAAATCTCTGTCTTCAGCATGCGTCAAATCAGTGCGAAAACGTACTTCGTCCGGCAAATCCTGCTTTCGTATGCACACGGCACTGATGGGCATGTAATGGTATATGAGCATGTCATACCACGGATTTCCCAAGGGGGCATAATTCTTCCATACGACAGGCTTGATTTCCCCTGAGTCTGCATCAAAGCGGACAGCTTCTCCCCACGTAACACGGCAGTCGGGATTACTATCCAGCAGAGCGCAAAAAAGTGCCGCAGTGTCGGGTTCCCAAAGGTCGTCAGCATCCAGAAATGCAAGATATGCCCCGCGAGCGGCCTCAAGCCCCTTGTTGCGTGCTGCCGAAACCCCTAAATTTTCCTGCTGCAACATGCGAAACCGTGAATCCGCAGAGCAAAACTCCTGCGCGATCATAGCGGTTCCGTCAGATGAACCATCGTCAACTATAATGCATTCCCAGTCTTGCAGGCCTTGCCCGATAAGAGAGATGCAGGCCTCAGATAAATACTTTTCAGCATTAAAAGCGGGGATAATTATGGACAACTTCATAGCTCTGACACCCCAGCTGACCTCTCACGCATGCATCTTTTGATGCAGGTGTTAAGCTGGCAGCAAAGCTGAAAAAGCTTATAGCATCCCGCACCAGCAAGCAGCATGCCCAGCCAGTCCTTCCAGCCGAGGGATATCACAGTTGGCGACACGATCCAGTGACCGTTCACCTGTTGCACCGTGTTGACCGGGACTTTTTTCAATACAGCAAGAAAACGCAGCAAGGCTTTCCGACGAACACTGCGGGGAATAAAAGAATCAAGCTCATCCAGATAAGCGTTCCCCGCACTGAGTTGTCCATCACGCTTATGAAACGCGGCCAGGGTGCAGGGCAATTGCAAACAGGCACTATGCTGCGCCATGCGCCGCCACAAATCCCAGTCTCCAGCCAGGTGGAATCTTGTATCAATACCACCCGCTTTATCCCAGAGCCTCTTGCGCCAGAATGAGCCCTCTTGCTGCAAATTGCGCCAGTGCAGCCCATCGCAGGTACCAGCAGCAATAAGCTGCTGCGGATAAACATAATCAGCACGCCCCTGCGCCAGCAGTTCACCCGTCTCGCCAATCACTCGCGGCACACCGCAAAACCAGTCGCACTGCGGCAGGTCTGTTGCGGCAGCGCCTACCTGAGCCAGAGCGCCATCGCACAGAGTGTCGTCCGCATTAAGCCAGCCCATGAGAGCGTCCGAAGGGATATCCATACAACCGAATGCCCGCGAAATACCATCATACAGGCCAGCATCCCGCTCAGACGACCAGGTAAACTCAATATGGCCATAACGGGCTGGATCTGCTGCAATACGGGCAGCAAAAGATGCAAGAACATCCTGACTGCCATCAGTAGAGGCGGCATCCTGCACATGGTAACGCAAGACAATCTTCTGTTGGCCAATGATGCTTTCCAGGGTGCGCCCCAGTGTGGCAGCAGCGTTGTAGCACGGCGTAACAAGGTATATCGCAGGTAAGTTATGAGGCATTGTGAATATCTGTTGGTTATGTTCGGATGCGTTCCGAGGCTGATCGCTTATAACCCAGCCAGGCTCAAGCAACCGGGTGGTCTTTTCTACGGGTCGGCCTTTGGCAATAACCTGATCGCACGCAGGCATACCCGCGCCAACCAGCCTGACGGTTAATTTTCCGATGCCTGAAAAGGTGCAGAGCTTACTGACTGGAGAATTTCCAAAAATCTTTTCTGAAAATCTTCCTTTGTCCACTGAGCTGACCGGGCAAAGCCCTTTTCTATCAAGCTCTCGCGCAGGCCTGGCTCCGTTGCCATCCGGCAGAGGGCTTCAGCTATTTGCTCCGGCTTTCGAGGATCAATGTACAGGGCCGCATCCCCGCACTGTTCAGGCATTCCATAAACTGCGGAAGCGACTACGGGGCATCCATACTGCATGGCCTCAAGAGGAGGTATATTTGTAGGCCCACAGAATGTAGCCATTACGAGTGCGAATGCATTTTTGTAAAACCAGGCCACATCTGCATCAGATACGTATCCGAGAATATGTACCCGCTCACTGAGCCCCGCCTTTTCTATGGCTTCTCGCACTGGCGCAAAGGCTTCCTTGTCTGTTGTGCCCACAAAAACACAGTGGAGCGGCAGGTCTTCTGGCAACATTGCGATGGCCCGAATAATCGCCATATGATTTTTGTGTGGCCAGAACTGCGCAGGATAAAAAATAAAAGGGGCATTTATGGTTGCAATTGATGACGGGCGGTCTGCGGGCTCTGTAAGAAGGGGACTGGGAATAAAGGGCAAAATATGCACCTTGCTTTCTGCAACGCCGTAACATTCAATAAGCTGCTTCTTACCGATGGCTGAATCCACAAGGACTGCAGCGGCATATTTTGCATGCCTGCCAAACATCCGTTCGCGCGCAGAAAATTCGGCAGGCGCCGAAATCTCGGGAAACCGCGTCTCATAGCGGTGCATGAGATCGTGTACAGGGCCGATTACCCGCATCTTTTTTGAAAGCGGATTATACGTCTGTTCCAATGAAATACAGACATCAGGCTTCCAGGATCGGACAGCGCGGATAAGCGCATCATATTCTACCCAGTTTTCGATGCGCGTGCTTTTTAAAACCTTGTTGGCAATATTTGCAATTTTCCTGACCACGCGAAAAAACTGCACAGAAAACCAGTTTGGCCTTGCATGCTGGCAGCATAATCTTTTTACAAAATCATCAAGTGAATTACTGTTATACCAAAAGCAGACTTCATATTCAGTTTGCGAAAGTTTGGTCACAGCCTCCAAAATGGATGCACCATACTGAAAACTGCCTCCCCCGGCGCGTTCCATACGGCTGACAACAGCAATGCGTTTTTTCATTTTTTTAATGCCATCCAGGCATTCCATGCTTCCACCGATGCTTCTTCTGCCTGCATCCACGCGCCCTCTCCCACAACTTTAAAGCCACATACTTTGGCAAGATAACGCAATTCTGGCATGAACCAATAACGCATGGAATGCATTTCCTTCAAAAGGCTATGAGCGCCTGTGATCTTATCAGTCAGTTCAATGGTGTAATGCACCTCAACGATATTATCTGTGGTACGATGCACAGGCTTGGCATGACGGCGCACAAGAAGTTCTTCGTTTTCCATAACCTTGTCGCGCTCTGTGGGGGGATCCGTCAGCACGCCGGGGCCGTACCAAAAATCAAAAAGGAATACACCACCTGGCTGTAAATGCAGCATCGCCGTCTCAAGCTCGGCAAGCGCATCCTCTTCCGTATTCTGGTAGCTCATGACATGGAAAAGGCTTGTAACTGCATCGAATATCTTACCAAGTCGCACGTTTCGTGTATCCCCTGGCAGCAGGCAAGGCAAGGTCAAGCCATGAGCAGGTAACTCATTGGCTCGTTCCAGTTCTTCGCGCCCCATGGCAAGCATGGTTTGAGACATGTCTACACCAGTTACGGCAATACCCTGCCTGGCAACCTCAAGGGCGTGCCGCCCAGTGCCGCAGCCAATATCCAGCAGCGTACGCGGATTACAGCCGCATGCTTTCAATCGCTCAAGCACAAAGCCCGTTTCCTGCCTATAGTCTTTGTCTTTATACAGCAGATTGTAATAACGCGCGTAATCGCCAAACACAGGCATGCTAATCTCCAGGATTATCTTCTGAAAGCGGCCACAACATCGCACACGCGATGGATGTCATCATCTGACAAGCCGCTGCCGCTTGGCAGATAAAAACCATTATCAGCCAACATATCAGAAACAGGATACGCACCACCGCAATCGCAACCGTATTTCCCCAGCGCGGGTTGGCGATGCATGCCGTTGAAGAACAGGCGAGTGTCTATGCCCTGCTCCTTGAGGAGCCCAATCAGCTCATCGCGCGAGCGGCCATACTCCGGCGCAACGGCCAGACCGTTCATCCAGAATACATTTTCGCCACCGGGCTGATCCTGTTGCAAGCAAATACCTGAAATTTCAGAAAGACGTTCCCGGTATAACAGGCCGTGGGCCTGACGCATCTGCTTGAGTTCATCAGCCCTTTCGGTCTGTGCAAGGCCGATTGCCGCGTGAATGTTACTCATGCGGTAATTAAAACCAATATCTGCGTGCAGGTAGGTGCGAGGCGCATCCAATGGGAAACAAAGATTTTTGTAGTAACGGCATGCCTGGGCGAGGTCGTCATCATCTGTGACAACCATGCCGCCTTCGCCAGTGGTAACATTTTTGTTGGCAAAGAAGCTGAACCCGGCAATACGAGAAAGCGCACCTGACCGCTTGCCGCCAAAAGCAGCACCGTGGGCCTCGGCTGCATCTTCCATAAGGATAATGTCTTTGTCAGCACAGATACTTTCAAGAGCGGTCATGTCGCAGGGATTGCCAAAAATATGCACAGGCATGACAACTTTGGTGCGCGGGGTGATTTTGGCGGCCACGGCGGCTGGCGAAATATTCCAGGTGTCGGCATCGGCATCCACAAAAACCGGCATTGCCCCGGTGTAGCAAACAGCGAGCGCGGAGGACATCATAGTAAAATCGGGAATGATAACTTCATCGCCCTTGCCCACTCCAAGAGCAACAAGGGCCAGATGCAGGGCAACCGTGCCGTTGCACACGGCGATACCGTGCTTAACACCGCAGTACTGGGCAAAGGCTTCTTCAAAGGCCTTAACGTATTTGCCAGCAGAGGAAATCCAGCCTGTGGAAACAGCCTCAGTTACGTAGGCCAGCTCATTGCCTGCCAAAAGCGGTTCGCAGACAGGAAGAAAATTAGCCAAGAAAACCTCCAAATGGCATGAAAACTATCAAGGAAATGCGCGACCGAAGTCAGTTTATCCAAACATTAAATTTTCGTACCAAGCACAAAATTCAAAGACAAACAGCACCTGCAACTCAAAATCAGCGCTGCAAAATTTCAACTGGTGCATGCCAGCTTACATTTGAAAGTGTTTTGTTTGCCCACAAAATTAGTCCTTGCGAAGGCATCTCATGATCAAAGTATGTTCTGCGTGTAACCCACATTCTAAAATCAGAAAAGTTCAGCAGGGCCGTAATATAGCTAATCCTTAATTGTTCTACACTCGCGCGTAAATCAATGTCCAATTTGCACAACAAATTATCCTCAAACAAATATTTTGGCGGTAATATACCATTTCTGAAAGCATCATATAACTGTGTTGCCGCAAAGAAAACTGAACGTTTGCTCAAATACTCTAATGTAAGCCTGTTGTTTGGCATTCTATGATACACTGAGGCACCGGGGTGAAGCAAAAAAAGCCAGTTATCTTTAAGCCTCAAACTCGGTCCAGTCTCACCACCACCCTGAAAAAGCACATTTGGCATGCAATCAGGTTCAAATCCTTCAAGTTCTTCAAGCGCCTTGCGTCGAATACTGTAATTACAGCCAAAGACTAGTTGAGGGTTTGCAATGAAAGTTGGCGTCTCAACACCTTCAAGCAACGAATAATATACATTAATTTTTATTCCAGAAGTCTCCTGGCTCCACAACTTATCAAACCAGATTGGCAACGGAGAGGTAAACTTACCAATGTTATTTCCGCTCACCAAGCCGAGTCTCACATTAGTTGAGAAAGCGGCATCAATGGTGGCCAGCCAGCTGGGGAAAGCTTCAATATCGTCATCACAAAAAACTAGAACTTCGGCCCTCGCCGCTCTCCAGCCCGCATGTCGAGCAGCAGAGAGCGACTGATCCCGCTCATGAACAACTCGAAAAAAACGAAAACGTCTTCTATAATTGTCACAAATAGAATCCGTCTCGTCAGAGCAATTATTGTTCACAACAATAATTTCAAAATAATCATTGCTCAAAGTCTGTAGACAAAGAGATTCAAAAAGGCCCGGAAGCATATCCGCGCGATTATATGTCGGAATAATCACTGAAAGCCTGATTTGACCCACATCAATGCTACCAAAGCACGAGAAATCAGGTGAAGCCCCTCTCCCCTGCATCCGCTGCTGCTTGCAAAGAACGACTGCAATAAATTCCGCCACCCGAAAAAATTTTCGTTCGAGCGCCCATACACCAGCATTTCTAAACAGAGAACCAAGAGGCAACTTACTCAACAAAAAAAACATACTGCACAGAAGAGTTTTCGGTATTAACTTTATCCAGCTCTTGATAGGACCAGGTAAAATATTTTTCAAGCTAAGTTTAGCCATGCAAAAATCTCCTAATTTTCACAAACAATCAACTAAACAGCAACAGTTGCACAAAAAATACACATGGCGAACCCTGTCGCTAATCATATATTCAACTAAAAGATGTAAATTGTGCAAGCATGTTAAAGGAAGAAAGGTAGATAGCAAGTTCATAACAGAGCATTGCTTTACACATGAATAATATAAGAGCACCGACAAACCCTGCACAGCTTATTCAGATGCAGCCGAAACAAGCCGTGCAAGGGGGAAATTTCTGGTTGATCATCGAGCTCTGTATACCTAAAGGCTAGCGAGTGAAGGCTATTAAAGTCCTCCCAAAATTTCCTTTAAAAGCTCCAACACCATCATTGTCTGCGCCCAGCCGGACGGCATGTTCAAATGTAGAATTTTTAAGCACCCAAGCTTCAATCGAGTCTACCGTCCAGCCAGCCAAGCTCTCAGTAAACCACTGCTCATGTGAATCTGCCATTTCAAAAAATAAAACAGACTTCGTTGCACTATCAAGAAGATGCAACATGTGTTCTGCGACACCAGGAATGCGGCCTGTAATAAAATGATGCATTATACTTAAACAACAAACGGCGTCATATTGTTCGCAAGTTGTCAAAAAACGCACAATTTCATTTTTAAAAATTTTATTTCGCGTTTTTTCAAAAAATATATTACCTACCATAATCGCTGTATTGTCTTTTTCAACACCAAACGCGTCATATCCAGCTTTACCAAACTCGTTAACAAACCAGCCATAGTAGGAGCCGAGATCCAAAACTGACTTCGCATCAGAACAGTTCTTCTTTAAAAAAAAATCCATTTTCTCAAAACGGTCAGAACAACGACGAGCCAGCACCCAACGACTTTCAAGTTCAGGGCACGCCAAAGGCTGGTAAAGAATGCGGTCACCATCTTCCCACTGCAAATTCTCCAAAAGAAATTGAACTGGTGTCCTTGTAATTTTTTTCTTTGAAATTTTTGCCTTGATATGACTTTCCCCAGACGCGACTGCAAATGCACACCTATGATTACCTTGTATAAGCTGATAACAGTCAGAGTCTTGAATCGGCGCCAATTCTATAATTTCACCATCCTTGGAGTGCCCCTCAGACAAAAATCCATCTACTGACTCATTTTTATAAAGTTTTACAAAGCGTTGCGCGCAATTTAATATTTTGTCTTCAGAGGTAATTTTCGGAAAATACTCTCCAAAAAGTTCAATGCAATCTCTAGCATTAGTGTAATAGGCAGTTTTTTTAAATATCTCATCGTCGAATATACTATCGCCAATTTCATCATACTGCTTTAACAAAAGCGCATGCGGCCCCTCTTCCACACGAGTCGAAGGACGCACGAAATTTCCAGTCATCAATGAATACTTATACCCAGGGAGGTCATTTTCACCCCCAAGGAGAATCTTTTTTAACGGCACTTCTTTGACAACGGAACGGCTAAATAACATGTTCGTCCTCTCCAAACCTAGTGGTTAAATAATCATAAAATGTCATCATACCGCTTTCTCTATCGCCGTTAATTCCATAGTATGTCAATTTATGCACTGCGGACATTCCAAGAATATCCCGGAATCTATTTGGATCAAATGGCCGTGAAAGTTCAAACTGCAATACATGGGGTGGCACACTACTAAAAAAAGGAATCTTTTCCCATTCCTTGCGCATAGAACAGTTAGTCTCAACAAGGTATGAAAAAATTAGATGTAGCAAGTAATAATGAACTAGCTCATTATTTTTTTCCCAATACGTAAGCATAATATTTTTGGCACTTACTACAAGTGGATGCTCTTTTGCTGCATGTAAAAACCAACTAGAGCCTAAGATTCGGCTTCCCCCTAACAGATTTTCTGTCGGAGATGAAAAACAAAAAAAGGGAGCAGCAAAAAAAATATCCGGTGGGGGCTGCGTCAACAAAACAGTTGCATCTATCCAGGTTCCACCATAAGAACTCAGCAACAACAGACGAATAATATCTGAAAACTGAGCTTCAGATATTATCTTTTTCTCATACTTTTCCAATATATATTCAGGAATATCCACATATTCCCTAACAGTTTCGCGGGTAAGCACTACATGGTCCAAGTGCGCAAGCTTTGTCGAAACAGAGTTGACACACGCTTTGACAATCTGAGGTGCGGCCTCTACCCCCTGTCCCCAAAACTGCCAAACGTTCTTGCACTGCGACCCAATATAATCTTTTTTTATTTGCAGTTCTGGGAGGTTATAATTTTGCGTTTTCAAAAAGGCTATTACTTCATCTTCCGCAATTGCCGTTTCAACAAATCGACATGCGCGAGAAGACAACCGTAACGCTCGCAATCCAATTTTCAATCTCTTTCGAGCATTAGCCACCACTGACATTCAGCTTGCTCCACGTAAAGTCAGGATAAATCAACCCCATTCCGACATCCGGGATCTTGCCACTTTTATAATAGTCTGTTTCAAGAATCTCGATTGAAAGCAGTACATCCCAGCTCTTTAAAAAAGCCCGATTTACATAGGCTCCAAGTGAAACCATATATATGCCAGGTGCGAGATGATTTTTTTCCAGTGTTGCACGTAATTGATCGCCACTTTTGATTTCAAAACCATTTCCTGACATCAAGAGACTACTCACGGTAAGAATGCGGCTTTCATTTGATGACACTGCAACGTTAAAATTTATCTGAGAAAGCAAAAAGTCTTTCTTTTCAAAATCAAACTTAAAAACGATGTCTTCTCCAACATTAAATTTTACAACTTGATTTCCATGAACATCAGTGCTGTAAAATCTAAATTTATGACCTTGAAGCTCACACTCTGTTTGTGCAACATCAATCGCATTGTGCCCAATATAATTTTTTATTGCGGCATTATTGTCTGAAAATCCGCGCACCATGCCCTTATCAACAACAAAAATTGAACTGCACAAATTTTCAACAATAGCTAGATTATGACTTACAAGCAAAACGGTGTGTCCATCGTTGCTCTTACTTTTTTCCATTTTTTTTATGCATTTCTTCTGAAACTCGGCATCACCCACGGCCAGCACTTCATCCACAATCAGTATTTCAGGCTCCAGATGGGCCGCAACAGCAAAGGCAAGGCGCACATACATGCCGGATGAATAGCGCTTCACGGGGGTATCAAGAAATTTTTCCACCCCGGCAAAATCTACGATTTCATCAAACTTGCGGCGCACTTCAGCCCGACTCATACCGAGAATAGCACCATTGAGAAAAATATTCTCCCGGCCTGTCAGCTCGGGATGAAAGCCCGTACCAACTTCCAGCAGACTGGCGACACGTCCCCGTAGAGTGATGCGCCCGGTCGTAGGCTCCGTGATACGCGAAAGCAGCTTGAGCAAGGTGGATTTACCAGCTCCGTTACGCCCGATTATGCCCACCCGCTCGCCCGGCATGATATCAAAATTCACGTCCTTGAGCGCCCAGAATTCTTCCTGACTCTGCCCGCTCCTGCTGAGCAGGCGCTTGGGTAGCTTGAAAAGCTCCTCACGCAAAGACTTGTAGCGGGTCTGCCCTTCGTGTCGGATGGTATAGCTCTTGCCGAGCCCTTCAACAGATATGATGGGTTTCATCTACTCGTCCTATATAACGTCCGCAAACGTGCGTTCAGTCTTGCGAAAAATTTTGATACCGCAAAACAGCAGTACAATCGCGCAGCCCACGCTGATGGAGAGCGCGCGAACAGGGCATTCCATGCTGCCAAGCACAGCCCACCGGAAGCCGTCAATAACGCCGACCATAGGGTTGCACTCGTAGAGCAGACGCCACTTCTCCGGCACAATGCCTGACGAAAAGCCCACGGGCGACAGGTACAGGCCGAACTGGGTAATGAAGGGAACAATGATGCGAAAATCGCGGTACGTTACGTTAAGCGCGCAAAGTATAAGCCCCGGGCCCAGGGCAACAAGGGCGGCGAGCAAGGTCAGGGGCAGAACAGCCAGCACTTGTACGGGTGGCACATACTGATAGAACACCATCATCAATGCCAGCAGCACAAAAGAAATGACAAAGTCCACCACAGCCACGCCCATGGTCGCAGCGGGCACGATAATCCGGGGGAAATAGACCTTGGAAACAAGATTGCTGTTGGCAACAAGGCTGTTTGCAATGGCACTGATGGCAGTGGCGAACATCTGCCATGGCAGCATGGCCACAAAAACCATCAGTGGATATGGAGCCACGCCTTCGGAGGGCAACTTTGCCACCTTTGCAAACACAAAAGTAAAGGCCGCCATGGTCAGCAACGGGCGCAGTACAGCCCACAGCACACCCACAACCGTCTGCTTGTACTGTACGGCCACATCGCGCCATGTCAAAATGAGAAAAAGCTCCCGATAACGCCACAGGTCTTTCCAGTATTGCCGCTCGGCGCGACCAGCCTCAATGACAAGCTCGTGAGCCATAAACGCTAATAACCCCGCTTATGCTGGTTTTGCAAAAAATCGCTGTACGCATCGCGCAGGCCATCTTCAAGCCCTACGCGGGGTTTCCACCCCATGCCCAAAAGTTTGCCCGAATCCATGAGCTTGCGGGGCGTGCCGTCCGGCTTGGCAGAATCAGTATCGATTTCGCCGTTAAAGCCCACAACCCTGGCAATAAGCCGGGCAACTTCCATGATGGTGCATTCCTGCTGACAGCCCACATTCACGTGTTCAAAGTCAGAATAGTTCTCAAGCAGAAACACGCAAGCTTCCGCCATGTCGTCCACATGCAGGAATTCACGCAAAGCCTTACCCGTGCCCCAAATGGTCACCTTGGGGGCACCGCCTTCCTTTGCTTCGTGAATGCGGCGAATCAGCGCAGGGATCACATGGCTGTTTTCCGGATGATAGTTGTCTCCAGGGCCATACAGATTGGTAGGCATGGCGCTGATGGCGTCAAAGCCATACTGCTTGCGGTAGGCCTGACACATCTTGATGCCCGAGATTTTAGCCAGAGCGTACGCATCGTTGGTTGGCTCCAGCGGCCCGGTGAGCAGATACTCTTCCTTGATGGGCTGCGGGCACAGCTTGGGGTAAATGCATGACGAACCGAGAAACAACAGTTTTTTACAGCCGTTGCGGTATGCGCTGTCGATGACGTTGTTCTGAATTTGCAGATTCTGGTAAATGAACTCTGCGGGGTATGTGGCATTGGCGTGGATGCCCCCCACCTTGGCAGCGGCCAGAATCACCACATCAGGCCTGTGCTGGGCAAAAAAAGCCCGCACTCCGGCCTGATCGCACAAATCCAGCTCCGCATGTGTGCGGGTGACCTGCCGCTCATAGCCTGAACTCGTCAAGGCCCGGCACAGGGCGCTGCCTACAAGCCCCCTGTGCCCCGCCACATAAACCAGAGCATCCTTGCGCATGGCCTACTCGTTATGGCTGAAGGTTTTAAAGCCCGCCACCTTGCACACGGCGTCGCGCATGCTCAGGGCAAGGTCTTCGCGCGCCATTTCGGCCACCATGTCTTCAAAGGAAGTTTTCGGCTCCCAACCCAGCTTTTCCTTGGCCTTGGCCGGTTGGCCCAGCAAGGTTTCCACTTCTGTGGGGCGGAAGTAGCGCGGGTCAACACGCACAATAACATTGCCGGGTTTGAGATGGCATTCCAGCCCCTGACGGTTGCCGGCGACCTGCTGCAGGCGGCTCACGTCAACGCTTGTGACGGTGCCGGTTTCTTCCACGCCCGAACCCTGCCAGCTGAGGCAGACGCCAAGTTCTGCGGCTGCGGCATTGACAAAATCGCGCACGGAAAACTGCCGCCCGGTGGCGATCACGAAATCATCAGGCTTTTCCTGCTGCAACATAAGCCACTGCATTTCAACGTAATCGCGTGCGTGGCCCCAATCGCGTTTGGCGTCCATGTTGCCGAGGTACAGGCAATCCTGCAAGCCAAGCACCATACGCGACATGGCGCGGGTGATCTTGCGGGTCACGAAGGTTTCACCACGGATGGGCGATTCGTGGTTGAAAAGAATACCGTTGCAGGCATACATGCCGTAAGCTTCGCGGTAGTTTACCGTGATCCAGTAGGCGTAAAGCTTGGCGCAGGCATAGGGGGAGCGGGGATAAAACGGTGTTTTTTCCGTTTGCGGCACTTCCTGCACCAGGCCGAAAAGTTCAGAAGTAGATGCCTGATAAAAACGGGCGGTCTCCGTGAGCCCGGCAATGCGAATGGCCTCAAGCAGACGCAAGGTTCCAAGGGCATCCACATCCGCCGTGTATTCGGGCGACTCAAACGAAACCTGCACATGGCTTTGCGCCGCCAGATTATACACTTCGTCCGGCTTTACTTCCTGCATCAGGCGCACCAGGTTGCTGGAGTCGCTCAGGTCGCCGTAATGCAGAATAAAGTGCCGCCGGTTGGCATGGGGGTCTTCATACAGATGATCAATGCGGTCGGTGTTGAACAACGAGGCGCGCCGTTTGATGCCGTGCACTTCGTAGCCCTTCTGCAACAGAAACTCCGCAAGGTAAGCCCCATCCTGTCCAGTGATACCGGTTATAAGCGCTTTTTTCATAATTTCAGTATATTGTATTTTTAATGGTGAAGCTACGAGGGCAGAAACTCCCTGCCGTCAGCAAAGAGGCGGGTTAAATACCTTGCAAGGCTACCATTGTCCACTGGTCGAAACAGCAGCTGTGCGGCAGCCACACTGGCAGCTGTGCTACCCTTCCCGCCCGTACACATCCGCAAAGCGCACGATGTCGTCCTCACCCAGATAGGAGCCGGACTGGATTTCGATAAGCACCAGGGGGATAACCCCAGGATTTTTCAAGCGATGCATGGTGCCGACTGGTATGTAGGTCGACTGGTTTTCCGTAAACAGCTTGACCAGATCACCATTGGTCACTTCTGCCGTGCCGCTCACCACGACCCAATGCTCGGCGCGGTGGTGGTGCATCTGCAAAGAAAGCTCGGCACCGGGGTTCACAATGATGCGCTTGACCTGAAACCGCCCGTCCATGACAAGGGTTTCGTAGCTGCCCCAGGGGCGGTAGACCAAGGGATGCTGCCTGCACTCGGGCCTCTGCGCACTTTGCAGGCGGCCAACAATCTTTTTGACGTCCTGCACACGGTCGCGCGGCGCAACAAGCACTGCATCCTGCGTTTCCACCACCACAAGCCCGCTCACGCCTATAGCTGTCAGCAGTCTGTGGTTGGCGTTAAAATAGCAGTCTTCGGCCCCCTCGGTCATGACATCGCCGGAGCATACGTTGCCGGAGTCGTCCTGCTGCCCTATCTGATAAAAGGCTTCCCACGAGCCAAGGTCGCTCCAGCTGACGCCCAGCGGCACAACAGCCGCCAGATCCGTTTGCTCCATAACCGCATAGTCTATGGAATCAGACGGGGAGGAAAGGAATGCCTCGCTGTCCGGGCGGGAAAAGGCATGGTCATCCTTACGGTCTTTCCAGGCGGCATTGCAGGCGGCGTATATCTGGGGGGCAAAACGTTCCAGCTCTTTCAGATACACAGAAGCCCGCAGCAGAAACATGCCGCTGTTCCACGAGTAGCCGCCTTTGGACAGCATGGCCGAGGCTTTCTCCGCATCGGGCTTTTCCACAAAGCGGGCAACCCGGTAGCCGTCAGTTCCGAGGGCCTCGCCTTGCTCAATATAGCCAAAGCCTGTTTCCGGACCAGTGGGGGCTATGCCAAAGGTGACAATACGCCCCTGTTCCGCCAGGGCTGCCGCGCGCTTTACGCCTTCAAAAAAAGTATCTTCATCGCCAATGGCATGGTCAGAGGGCAATACCAGCATGAGCGGGTCTGCGCCGTCTTCCCTTAGGGCAAAGGCGGCCAGCGCAATAGCGGGAGCAGTGTTGCGTGGCGCGGGTTCCAGCAGGATTTTGCCATGCACGCCGCATTCGTACAGTTCGGCGGTCACATAAAAGCGGTGGGCCTCATTGCACACAATAACAGGCTCCATGCTGTCCGGCGTGTGGAGCGCCCGCAGCACGGTATCCTTGAACAGCGTTTTTCCGCCGCCCAGATCCACAAACTGCTTTGGGTACGTCTCGCGAGAAAGAGGCCACAGACGTGTGCCACTACCACCGCACAGAATCACAGGGGCAATATTCTGCATGAATTTCCTCACCGTTGCATCAATGTTGGAACACCAATCTGACGCGTTGCCAGCAGGGTAACCAGTCCATGCTACGCCATCAAACGCCCGTGAACAAGCGCCCCGGCCCGTGCCTATCTGGCATTGCGCCATCCGCAAGCGGCAGAGCCACTCGCATGGCTCAGGCAGGTACGGCCCCACCCTGCTCTTCCAGAAACGCGAGGATTTCAGCCGTTTTTTCTTCCATCAGCGCGGGATTCCCCCTGCTCTCCACATTCAGACGCAGCAGGGGTTCAGTATTGGACATGCGCAGATTGAAACGCCAGTCGGCGAATTCCAGATTAACGCCGTCCATGCTGTCTTCGTGCAGAGCCGAAGGCGCGTAACGATCCCTCACCTGCCGCATGAGAGCGGGGGCATCCTGCACACGGCGGTTGATTTCACCGCTGCACGGATAGGCCGCCATGCGTTCTGCCACAAGCTCTGCCAGGGATTTGCCAGTGCGATGCAGCAGAGAGGCAACCAGCAGCCAGGGCAGCATGCCCGAATCGCAATAGGCAAAATCGCGAAAATAGTGATGCGCACTCATCTCGCCGCCATACACGGCATCTTCGGCGCGCATGCGCTCCTTCATGAAGGCGTGACCGGTTTTACCCATTACGGGTTGCCCGCCTGCGATCTGCACCACCTCACGGGTGTTCCAGTACACTCTGGTGTCGTGCACAACCTTGCCGCCAGGCACACGCCGCAGCAGTTCCTGCGCCAGCAGGCCTATGCAGTAGTAACCTTCAATAAAATTGCCGTCCGCGTCATAAAAAAAGCAGCGGTCAAAATCGCCGTCCCAGGCAACGCCCAAGTCCGCGCCAGATTCGCGCACGGCAGCGGCTGTGGCCGCCCGGCGCTCCGGCAGCAGGGGGTTGGGCACACCATCGGGAAAAGTTCCATCAGGCTGCATCTGTCGGCAGACAAATTCAAAGGGCAACGAGGCCATCAGATCGTTCAGTACCAGTCCGGCGCAGCCGTTACCCGCATCAGCCACGATCTTCAGGGGCTTGCGCCCAGCAACCGGGGCAAGCTGTGCTGCACCGCTGTATTCCAGCAGCCAGGCCACATAGTCGGCACGGTACGAAGCATGGTGCAGCGGCGCAACAGCAAGGGACTCGGCAGCATTGCCGCTCTCGGCAAGGATGGCTTCCACCCGGTCGCGCAGGGCAAACAGGCCGGAATCGCCGCTGATGGGTATGGCCCCGCCGCGCACCAGCTTGAAGCCGTTTTCGTCCGCCGGATTGTGACTGCCCGTAATCATGACGCCAGCTTCAAAAGGCTGGTTGGCGGCGGCATAATAGATTTCTTCCGTGCCGCACATGCCGATGTCCGTCACCTGCGCCCCGGCTTCACATAGGCCCAAGGCCAGCGCATCTCGCAGCTCGGGGCCGGAAAGCCGGGCATCACGACCAATCACAACGCTTTTTGCGCCCAGTATTTCCACAACAGCCCTGCCCAGCGCGCGGGCCAGCGGCGCATTGAGAACACCCGGCACTCGCCCCCGGATATCGTAGGCCTTGAAGCATGAAAGTGAATTGCCCATGACGTCCCTCTTCTGCATTATATTGATGCACTGCCCTTTTCATTTCAGACCAAGAGAGCAATGCATATTTTTTATCCAACTTGCGGCCCAATTGCCAATGTATTTTGGCGCACACAAGCTCCGCTCAAAACCTGCCTCGGTGCAATCCCAAAACCAGAAGGTCTGCCCAGCATCCTTTATGGAGATGCAGCGCATAAAAAAAGGGATCACGGTATTATCCGTAACCCCTTGATATTGTGGTGGAGAAGAAGGGATTTGAACCCTCGACCCCCGCCTTGCGAAGGCGATGCTCTCCCAGCTGAGCTACTTCCCCACAATGGAAAGCTTAACGCAGGAAATGAGCAATAGGCAAAACCGCACGACTTGTCAAGCCTTTCTCCTGTTCAGCTGTGCATCCAGTCCCTGCCGCCTGTCAGGCAAACGTTTCAATAATCTGTTGAATACGTTGCTTATAGCCGTGTTGCGCGCGCAGATGTCCGCGCCATGCCCGCCGCAGATCATATGCGGCTTGCGGATGCGCCCGAAACCATGCACATCTGACCATAAAGTCGCCGGGGCCGCGCAATGTCATGGGTTCGGTCAATTCTGCGGGGAAGATTTCAAGGCCAGATGTGGCGTCACTGAGCAGCAACCCGCCACTGGCCCAGACGTCAAAATGGCGCTGGCTCAGGCTCTGCGGCAACAGCAGGCTCGTTACATTCAGCACGGCTTCGGCCCGCGCGTACACTTCGGGCAGTGCCGTATAGTAATCCACTGGCGGCAGTATTTCCGCGCCGGGCAACAGAGGCCTCCAGCCGTCATCGCCGATGACGCGCAGCCCGCCAACCTTGCCAGCCCCTGCGGCCAAAAGCCAGCGCCGCCTGTTGGCCTGCGCGCAGCGCTCGGCCCCAAGGCCCGGACGGCGCACATCATAGCCAGGCCACAGCGAGCCTCCCAGTTTGTCGTGCCACCAGAAAAAATGCGGCGCGTCCTGCGGGCCGGTGCTGGCCTCAAGCAGCCTCGCCGCCTCCGCCTCCAAAGCCTGCGGCACACTGGCCGCCGCAAAGAAACGCTCTTTTTCAGGAAAGGCGGAACGCCCCACAAAGAGAGGCGGCTCCATGCTTATAGATGGCGGAGCAAACTCCGGCATGTCGCGCCACATGTGCGGCGCAACAGCCAAAGGCAGATGAAAAACCCGGCCTGCGCCACATGCTCTGAGGCTGTCCGCAAAGCCGGCGTCCGTCACAAAAATATGGGCATCCCGCCACCAGGGCAGCCGTACACCAGACAAAACATGCCAGGTATTATCCACAAACCACAGGGCAACGGGAATCCCAAGGGCCCGGCAAAGCTCAAAAACGCGCCCGTCAGCATCCAGCCCGCGCATGTTCACAGAGAGTAAGAATGCAGGCTTCCCCTTTTGCAAGAGGTCGCGCCAGCGGGGCAAAAAATCATCCTCACAGGCAGCCTGCGCACCCCCCATGCCAAATGAGGGCTGAGGCAGGGCATCCACCACCGGCCTGAAACCGCATTCGGCAAGAGCCTTGCGTAATTCCTGATGCAGCAACTGCCCATCGTTGCCCGGCAACAAAACTGGCCCGCGCGCGCCTGCCCCGATTTTAGGGAAGCCTCCCCTGCCCTTGGCCATCATAGGCTCACTCGTCCGCGCAGCAGATGCAAGAAGGGCGAGGGCCGCATCCACCCTGCCCAGCAACGGCCCCCAAAATTCAGGGTCAAGGCGCAAACCGGGCGTGTAAATGAAGCAGCGGCACTGCCCGGCCAGAGCCACAGCCTGCTCTGCGGTGACCGCGCGCCACTGGGCGGGCAGCGGCTCGCATGGCAAAGTTCCGGCCTCCCGCCTCCACGCCTCCAGAGCATGGCCCACTTGCGGGGATTCCAGCCAGTATACAGCGGGAGCATCAGCAAGTAAGGGCAAAACCTGCGACAAACCCGCGCCTGCTTTTGGCCCCAGGCCGAGCAGCAGCACGGCATCGCCCCTTCCCCGGCAGGCCCAAGCTTCCGGGCCATCGGGCAGGCTCACGGCCCGCCCCGCAAAATCCGGCAGGCGAACCCGCTGCGGGCGCGTGTTTTGTTCAGCCATATTTTTCTCCGCCAATGCAGGCTCCTTGCGGAACTATCCCATCAACAAAAAAGCCCCGCTGCGGCAAGCAAGCGGGGCAGAATAATCCCAAACTCCGCGCCGGTTAGGGCAGCCGGAGGTTCTCCCCTGTGGCTGGTAATCTTTTGCGCCGATAATGACGCTCCCTTGTCAGAACTGCAAGGGGCACACAAGGGAATGCATGATCTATCCACGCGAGCAGATAAATTCTTTGCCGCGTGAACGCAAAAAAAACAATCCTACTTGATCACACCGCAGGCGATACGCGCCCCGCCGCCGCCAAGAGGAGCCGGCTGGTCGGAATAGTTGTCGCCGCCGGCATGGATCATGAGCGAGCGGCCCTTGATGTCGGCTGTGGTCAGATCAGCCACATGCAACTTGGCCTTCACAGTTTGCTGCGCATCAGCGGTTATAAGCGGCAGATCGCCCTTGTGACCAGGCTTGCCGGGCCCTTCATGCTTGCCAGCATGGGTGGGATCATAATGTCCCCCGGCGGAAAGACCGGCCACATTGACGCCATCCTTGGCAGCGGGCGCGCACGAAGGATTTTCATGCACGTGCATACCGTGGTCGCCCTGGGGGATACCGACGACATCTACCATAATATCCATGCCGCCCTTGCCGTCGTCCTCAAAAGCAACAAAGCCGATGGCCTCTCCAACACCCTCGTTGCTGATCTTGTTCACAGGAACTTTAACGCTTTCCGCCAGTACCGTCTGCGCCCCGAAGCCGAGCGCGCAACCCGCAAGACAAGCGGCCAAAAGAATCCGTTTCATAGCCTCTCCTTACTGGTGATAGTGTGCGAGATCAAAGGTTCTGGAAACTTATTGAAAAAATATCCTGATAAACTCCAGAGGTCAACCTGTTCGGCAATTTTGCGCGGCCCGTCACGAAGGGCTGCACTGCGCACTTGGCGAGCGCGATAAAAAAGGGTATGGTCATCTGTTGGAATTTACCATGAAAGAATACCGAGATCATTATTTCCTGAAGGCCAAGCGTGAGAATTATCCCGCACGCTCGGTCTACAAGCTCAAGGAGCTGGACTCCAAGTTCCGCCTGCTGCGCCCCGGCCAGCGGGTTCTCGACCTTGGCGCTGCCCCTGGATCGTGGTCCATGGGCGCGGCGGAAAAGGTCGGTACGCGTGGACTTGTGCTCGCCTGCGACATTCAGAGCACCGAAACGGTGTTTCCGCCGCAGGTCACATTCATGCAGGAAGACGTGTTCAACCGCTCTGCCGAGTTTGAAGCAAAACTCAAGGAGCTGGGGCCTTTTGACGTTGTCATCAGCGACATGGCCCCGCGCACAACGGGCACGCGCTTTACGGATCAGGCCCGTTCGCTTGAGCTTACGGTTGAGGCATTGGCTGTAGCCTGCCTGCACCTTAAAAAGGGCGGCAGTTTTGTGGTCAAAATTTTTATGGGGCCAGATATTCAGGAGCTGCTCGCGCCCATGCGCAAGGCTTTTGATGCGGTCAAATCGTTCAAGCCCAAAAGCTCGCGGGCCGAAAGCAAGGAAACATTTTTTGTCGGCCTTGGTTTTCGCGGTCAGGCGGGCGCTGCCCCAACGGCGCATGTGCCGGGCGAAGCCGCCGGAGAAACTTCGCACGAAGTTGCCGACGACGCGCCGCCGGGTATATAAACATACTCTACACAAGGTTTCGGAGGTTTTATGTCAGGTCACAGTAAATGGGCCAATATCCAGCACCGTAAGGGTCGCCAGGACGCCAAGCGCGGCAAGATTTTCACCAAGGCCGCCAAAGAAATCATCATCGCAGCCAAGGGCGGCGGTGACCCTGTGGGCAACTCCCGCCTGCGCGCGGCCATTGCCGCGGCCAAGGCCGTCAATCTGCCCAAGGACAAGATTGAGGCAGCCATCCGCAAGGGTACGGGTGAAGACGCAGGCGGCGACCTGACAGAAACCTTCTACGAAGGCTACGGGCCCAACGGCATCGCCATCATGGTGGAAGTTGCCACTGACAACAAAAACCGCACCGTGGCCGAAGTCCGTCACCTTTTCACCAAACATGGCGGCGCCATGGGTGAAAACGGCAGCGTGGGCTGGATGTTTGACCGCAAGGGCGTTATCGCCGTGGACAAGGCAGCCTACCCCGAAGACAAAATTATGGAAGCCGCTCTTGAAGCCGGCGCAGACGATGTCATCGACGATGAGGACGTGTGGACCATCCACACCGCCATGGCCGATTTCACCTCGGTGCGCGATGCGCTGGAAGCTGCCGGTATTGCCATGCAGGAAGCCGAACTGGCCATGATTCCGCAGAATCTTGTGGCTGTAAGCGCCGATGTGGGCATGAAGGTGCTGCGCCTCATGGACGCGCTGGACGACAATGACGACGTTCAGAATGTCTATGCCAACGCGGACTTCCCCGACGATATGCCCACCGACTAACGTATTTTCACTTTGAGTTGCCTGGCGGGGGAGCAGCCCGTTTGTAAAAGGGTCACTCCCCCGCGCAGCCAGCCAAACACCGCAAACCACGCCGACCGCGCCCGCAGTGCGGCGCAACAACCGCACTTGTTCCTCCTGCCTCACTGCGTTATGCTGCCAAAGCGCCACAAGGCCCGCAGGCCATCCCCCTGCTGGCGGCGCTTCTATATCAAAGCATTTTCAC
The DNA here is from genome assembly GCA_023419375.1 of Pseudomonadota bacterium. GTDB lineage: Bacteria > Desulfobacterota > Desulfovibrionia > Desulfovibrionales > Desulfovibrionaceae > Desulfovibrio. The sequence continues at coordinate 48,565 of JAEZYD010000010.1, read as the reverse complement.
GTTGAAATACTTGCTCGCGAGCGACACGGATTCGCCCTGCAAAATATTTTTTAGCGGAAATTTTTTACAAAAAACTGTGCAGAGCAGCTACGTCTTTTTTAATGATAGGCTGCTCCAACCGATAATCCATATCAGAGGCGACAGGCGGTATTCATGCAGGCATGGGACATTGAATTTCGGGATCTCAGCGTGGGCTACGGCGAACATGTGGTTCTGCGCGATGTCAATGCGGTGCTTCCGGGCGGCAAGGTTTCTGTAATCCTTGGCGGTTCCGGCTGCGGCAAGTCCACCCTGCTGCGCCACATCATCGGCCTTTCGCGCCCGCAGGCTGGCCATGTGCTCATAGGCGGCAAAGACCTCTTTGCCCTGCCGCAAAAAGAATTTCGGCGCATGCGCCGCAACATGGGCGTGCTGTTTCAGGATGGCGCGCTGCTGGGCGCGCTGTCGCTGGTGCAAAACGTCACCCTGCCACTCACGGAGCATCTGAGCCTCCCCAAAAAGCTTGTTCGCGAGGCGGGCCTGCGCGTACTGCGCATGGTGGGCCTTGAAGATTTTGCCGATTTTTATCCCAACCAGCTTTCCGGCGGCATGCGCAAACGTGCAGGACTTGCGCGGGCCATTGTGGCGGAACCGCGCATTCTGCTGTGCGATGAGCCGACCTCCGGCCTTGACCCCATCACCGCCGCCCGCATGGACGAACTGCTGCTTGCCATGCGCAGGCAATATACCGACATGTCGGTGGTTGTGGTCAGCCACGATCTGGCCAGTCTGAGGGCCATTGCCGACCATGTTCTGGTGCTGGGAGAGGGCCGCGCGCTTTTTTCCGGATCGCTGGCCGAGCTTGAAGCAAACGATGACCCATATTTGCGACAATTTTTGTTGCGTGAACCCGGAGACACGCAGGCCGCCATGGGCGAAGCGCCTGATCCGGCGGTGCGGCAGGCCCTTGACCGCTGGCTGGCATCATAAAAATTGCGCCGTCAGCGTAATGAAAATTGCGACAACCAGACTATTCGCCATTACCTACTCAACAGTAGGGCTTGAAACTTTGTCATGGCACACTTATACTGAGATTTAATCTTATTGCCGAATTATCTGTGGAGCTACCTGAACCTTATGAGTACTGTTCGTGAAACCGCTGTGGGCCTTTTTGTCCTGTTCGGCCTTGTATGCGTTGCCTACCTGACCATCAAGCTGGGCAAGATGGAAGTTTTCAGCCAGCAGGGCTTTGAGCTTTCTGCCAACTTTGATTCTGTTTCCGGCCTGCGGGTCGGGGCGGATATTGAAATGGCCGGGGTGCCGGTGGGCCGCGTGGTAAGCATTGGTCTTGACCCGGACCCGGTGCGCAATCAGGCAGTGGTACGCCTGCGGCTCGACAAAGACCTGAAACTTTCGGACGACAGCATCGCCTCCATCCGTACCAGTGGCCTCATTGGCGACAAATATGTCAGCCTTTCGCGCGGTGGTTCGGAGCATGTCCTTGCGGCTGGCGACACAATCACTGAAACGGAATCCGCCGTTGACCTCGGTTCCCTCATCGGCAAGTACGCCTTCGGAGGAGTCAAATAACAATGACCATTCATGCGATCGCACGCCATATAGCCGCAGGCTTTCTGCTTGCGCTGCTGACAGTTGCCCTGTTGCCCGGCGCGGCCAGTGCAAGTTCTCCTGCGCAGCTGGCGCTGGAGACTTCCATCAGCCGCATCCTCAGCTCCATCAAGAACCCCGACTACGTCAATCCTGCTACGCGCGGCCCGCTGCGCCAGCAGATTGAAGATGAAGTCCTGCACATTTTTGATTTCAAAGAATTTTCTTCGCGCACGGTGGGGCCGCGCTGGGGCACGTTCAGCCCGGCGCAGCAACAGCAGTTCAGCGATGCCTTTGCCGAACTGCTCCTGAATACCTACCTGAGCAAGATTGACGGCTACAATGGCGAGCAGGTCGTGTACACTGGCGAGGTTTCGTCCCCCAAGGGCGACCGCACCGAAGTGCGCACAATCATCACCATGAAGGACTCGAAAAAAGTCCCCGTGGCTTACCGCATGCTCCCCAAAAACGGAACATGGCTTGTTTATGACGTGCTGATTGAAAATATCAGCTTGGTCAAAAACTATCGCACCCAGTTTCAGGACATTCTGAACACCGGCAGCCCTGACCAGCTTATTGCAAAGGTCAAGGCCAAGGCGCAGGAGGTCCGGCAGGGCAATGGTCAGTAGCTACTCATCAATACTGCCGGGGCATCTTTATGTGCCCGGTTTTCTGCTGGCCGCGCTGCTGTGCTTGTGGCATGCGCCAGCCAGTGCGGCCCCCAGTCAGGCACCAGCGCCCTCCACAGTGTACGGCAAGGCGCCGCAGCTTCAGCCTGGGGCCATCACGGTAACGCCCTACGGAACCATGAATGCAGACAATACCCTGGACAACTACGACAACGAGCCGATCCAGAGCATTTCTGACCCCATTGAACCGTGGAACAGGTTCTGGTTCCATTTCAACGACATTTTCTTTCTCTATGTTGCCAAGCCCGCCTACACGGCATGGGAAACAGTGACGCCGCACCAGTTGCGTTCCGGTTTGAAAAACTTCTTTTCCAACCTGCTGTTTCCTGTGCGTTTTGTGAACAACATTCTGCAGTTCCGCTTTTTTGAAGCGGGGGTGGAATTTGGGCGTTTTGTCATCAACACCACTTCCAGCGCGGGCTTTGCCGATGTGGCAAAGGGACTCAAAACCATTGTGCCCGTTGATCCCACAGGCGAAGACTTTGGCCAGACTCTCGGGCGCTGGGGTCTTGGGCATGGTTTCTACATTGTCTGGCCCATCATTGGTCCAAGCTCTGCGCGTGACACTGTAGGCCGCGCTGGCGATCTGTTTGCCGACCCGCTCTTCTATCTGCAACCCACGGAACTGGGCTTTGGCGTTGGCGGCGGCCTGCGGTTTAACGCCCTTGGGGATGTGCTGCCTCTGTATGAAGACCTGAACACCGTGGCTGTCGACCCCTACATTGCCATGCGCGAGGCCTATGTGAACTTTCGCAAGGCGCAGGTATTGCACTAGACTTTGAGCTATAAGCCAGAATGGAGCCCCCGGCGGAAAACGTAGAGTTTCTGCGCCGGGGGCTTTTTTGCTATTTGAGAGTGTTTGGGCCGTCTGTGAGGCGCGGTTTCGCTTCCCCAGCTTGGGGCTTAAGCAACTTGCTGCCCTTCGGGCACGTGATTCCGCCCTCCGGCGGAGTTTGGGCCGTCTGTGAGGCGCGGCTTTGCTTCCCCAGCTTGGAGCTTAAGCAGCTTGCTGCCCTTCGGGCACGTGATTCCGCCGTCCGGCGGAGTTGGGACGCCTGTGCGGCGCGGCTTTGCTTCCCCAGCTTGGGGCTTAAGCAGCTTGCTGCCCTTCTGGCACGGGATTCCGCCCTCCGGCGGAGTTTGGACGCCTGCGCGGCGCGCGGCAAGGCGGGGCCGGTTATGGGGCTACGCCCCCTTCTCGGCCCCCCTTGCATCCCCCCCGAAGCACCCCCAAGAGCGTTTTCAAATTCCGCAAAACGGCGAGGGCACGCGGCTCGAGCTGCGGGAGCTTCCTTCCCTCGCTCCACTCGCTCAGGTGATCTCCCTCCGCGCCGCGTAAATGCCAGAGTTCACTTTCGCTCTGGGTGGAATCCGTTTCAGCCAACTACCGCCGATAGGTTGCCTGAAAAGGACATGGCGTTGCACCGTTTTCAGGGCATCTCTAGAATTTCAATCATCACCAACTTGACCGATTCAGGCCGCAAGCCATGATACCTCGGGGTCACTCTGCCTGCGAGCATTCCGCTCTCAATTCAACCGCAAGCAGGCAGAGAAATTGCGAGTCAGAATAGTCCACTCGCCATCAGAAGCTGGTCGTGGAGTTGCCTTCCTTATACTCGCCGGAGCGAACGCGGAGGCGATGGCTGGTGTTGGGCGAATTTGCAAAATACGCTTTTTGCGGCCTGGAAAGGAAGCGCCGGGATTTTGAGCGCAGCGTACTCAAGTACGTGAGCATCAAAATCCCGGCGCTGACGCATTCAGGGCGCAAAAGTCGGGTTTGCGTAAATCAGCCTGACAGGCTCACCCACCCCGCAAAAACCTCTCCCATGCTTTTGCCTTTTTCCACCCTGCCTCTATGCGTTCTATGCCTTTGCCTTTTCTTTCCCTCCCTCCTACCTTGCCCCCAACCGCAGCACGCCAACCCTCAAGGCTTTTTTTTGCCTGCACCTTCTGGTAGGCTCTGCCCATGAACGAGCCGTCCACCCAAGCCCCCACCCCCCTGCTGCAACTGGAAAACCTCTCTGTGACCTTTGCAACCGCAGACGGCCCGCTGCCCGCCGTACGCAGCGTAAACCTCTGCCTGCATGAGGGTGAAACCGTCTGCCTCGTTGGTGAATCAGGCTGCGGTAAAAGCCTCACAGCCAAGGCCATCTTGCGGCTCACCCCGCCCAACGCGGTGCTTGAAGGCCGCATTCTGCTGCACGGTCAGAATCTGCTTGAGCTTTCAGAAAAAGAAATGCGCTCCGTGCGCGGTCGTCAGGTGGGCATGATTTTTCAGGAGCCCATGACCTCCCTCAACCCGGTGCTCAAAATTGGCGATCAGGTGGCGGAACCCTTGCGGCTGCATCAGGGCATGAGCCGCTCCAAAGCCCGCGAGGCTGCCATAGAACTGCTGACAGAAGTGGGCATTCCCGCGCCGCAAAGCCGCTATGACGACTACCCGCACCAGCTCTCGGGCGGCATGCGCCAACGCGTCATGATCGCCATGGCATTGTCGTGCAAACCTGCCCTGTTGCTGGCTGATGAACCCACCACTGCGCTGGATGCCACGATTCAGGGCCAGATCCTGCGCCTGCTGGCGGCCCGCTGCCGTGAGCGTCGCATGGCCGTGCTGCTGATTACCCACGATCTCGGCGTAGCCGCCCAGATGGCGGACACTGTGGGCGTCATGTATGCCGGGCGTCTGGTAGAATGCGCTCCGGCTCAGGAGTTGTTCGCCGACCCGCGCCATCCCTACACGCAGGGATTGCTGCACGCCGCGCCCAGCGCACGTTCACGCGGCCTCGAGCGCCTGCCAACCATACCGGGCTCGGTTCCTTCCCTTGCCAACATGCCTGCGGGGTGTCCCTTCCACCCCCGCTGCAAGTCAGCCCTTGCGCGTTGCGCCGCCGAAATGCCGCCCACAGTTGCCAGCGGAGCGCACAGCACCGCCTGCTGGCTGACCAGCCAGCCATAGCAGTTGCCCCTCGAGGGCAATCATCACGCTCAGCCATAGCAGCAGACCACCTTGCGCAGACATATTGCCTCTGCTATAAATTTATTTTCCAGTTCTCCGTAAATTCAGACAGTGGTCCTGCCCGGCATGTGCCTGATGCCGCTCAGTGCCGCAGCTGATTGCTCCCCCCAGCGCGTTGCATCCCCCCCACTGGCAATGCTTGGCAATCGGACTTCTGAATTTCGGCGTATCCAACATTCCGCCAGACTGTCAGTTTCTGGGCCGCCCCCCCATGGTCCACCAGAGCATTTCGTTGCGCGGTCGTAGAATCCGCGCGAACAGACAAACTTGTTCAAGTTCATCTGCTCTATGCTGTCAACAGCGCTGCCCGAGGCAAACGGGTAGTTTCAGCTGAACGTGGAGGATGCCTCACATGAAACTAGGCGCAAAACTTGTGCTCTCTTTCGGCTGCCTTATCGCTGTCATTCTGGCGTCGTCTGCCGTCACCATGCACAACGTGGGCGAAATGAACGGCAAGGTGCGCGAAATTGACGAGGCATGGCTGCCTTCCGTCACGGCCATCCAATCCATGAATGTGCAGCTCAATTCGCTCCGTGCTGACCTTGCGTCAATAATGTCGCAAACCTACGCCGAAGAAATTCGCAAGTACGAAAAAAATCTTCAGGATTCCATGGATTCCATCCAGCGCGATCAGGCTGCCTACCTGCAATTACGCAGCGCTACACCCGGCATGGACAGTGAGGAAGGCAAGGCCCTTATGGCCCGCATTGCCGACCTTTCCCAGCAGGAAAGCAAAGCGCGCGAAGGCATCATCAAAGGGGTGCTGGACGGACGGCGCGGCGTGGCAAATGTGGCCTTTGACAAAAAATACCGCCCTGTGTTTCAGGAACTTGGCGAAACCTATGGCAAAGTCGTGCATATGAACGTCTCGGGCAGCAAGTTGGCGGCCCAAAGCGCCGCCGATGCGGGGCAAAAGGCGCGCAACATGTCCATTGCCATCACTCTGGCTGCCGTTATCATCAGCATCTGCATCACCTGGATACTCACGCGCGCTGTAGGGCGGCAACTGGGCAAAGACCCCGGCGAACTGGCCGTCATAGCCCGCCGGGTTGCCAACGGCGATTACGATATTGACGATGGCAGCGCCAAAACCGGCGTGTATGCAGATATGGTTTCCATGGCGCAGACGCTTAAGGAAAACATGGCAAAGGCGCACCAAGAATCGGAAAACGCCAGGCAAAGCGCCCAGCGAGCCGAAGAAGCCCTGCGGCAGGCGGAGGCGGCAGGCGTTGAAGCCCAGCGCAAGGCCGAAGCAATGAGCACCGCTTCTGCGGGCCTTCAGCAGGTTGCGCAGGTGGTGAGCGATGCTTCAACGCGACTGGCTGCGCACATTGAGCAGTCTGACAAGGGCGCATGCGAAACGTCGCTCCGGCTTACGGAGGCCGCCAGCGCCATTCAGCAGATGAACAAAACCGTGCATCAGGTGGCGCAAAACGCCGCTGCCGCCAACGCCGCGTCGCTTGAAACTCGCCAGAAAGCCGAGCAAGGCGCAGAAATCGTCAAACGCTCCCTGCACAGCATCAGCGAGGTGCACCATGTTTCGCTGGCAACCAAGAACGATATGGCGCTGCTTCGGGAACACACGCAAAACATCAACCGTATCATGAATGTCATTTCGGATATTGCCGACCAGACCAACCTGCTTGCCCTCAATGCCGCCATTGAAGCCGCCCGTGCGGGCGATGCCGGGCGCGGCTTTGCCGTGGTAGCCGATGAGGTGCGCAAGCTGGCGGAAAAAACAATGGCTTCCACACATGACGTGGCCAGCGCCATCACCGCCATTCAGGAAAGTGCCGCAAAAAGCATGGATTCTGTGGATAACGTTGCCCTTCAGATTGAGCAGGCCAATGATTTTGCCCAGCAATCCGGGCAAGCGCTGACAGATATCGTTGTGATGGTGGAATCCACCTCTGATCAGGTTACCGCCATCTCTTCTGCCAGTGAGGAGCAGTCTGCCGCCAGCGATCAGGTCACAAGCGTTATTGACCAGATCAACGACATGTCGCGGCAAACAACTACTGCCATGCGTGCTGCCACAGAGGCTGTGGAAGATCTGGCGGCCCAGGCCAACGGACTTTCGGGCCTTATTGCCCAGATGCGCGCCCAGTAGTTCTTTCAGGGTATCCGCGATTTGCTGCAACAGGTGTTGCAAAAACGCCGACCTTCGGGTCGGCGTTTTTGTTTGCGCTGTCATCCTGGGAGTCTGATCAACCGCCATTATGCTTGGTATCATGCATTTGCGGGAGACAGCCATGCGCGAGGCGGCGGATGCCGTGGCCCGAACTGGCGGGTCAGCCCCAAAATCTCATGGACCTTATGTCCAACATGCAGCAGTAGCGCAACAGAAAGGGGCTGTTCCGTCAGGGCAATGCGTGTCTCTGCCGGAACAGCCCCCACAGGCCCGAAATATTTTTTGTCTACGGCTCTTCCGCCACGGCAGGCTTGCACCGCCTGCCCAGCCAGCGGGCGATCACAGGAGGCAGCCAGCCAGCGGCCTTTTGCCCGGCCCCGGCAGTTTCATCCCTGCTTGGCGTGTACTGCCTTTTGACAATATAGACGCCCACCAGCACTACCGCGATGCCCAGAACCTCCAGGCCCGACAATTTCTCTGTAAATATGGCCCACGAGTACACAGCGGCAATGGCAGGCTGGCAAAGGCAGATCACCGCAGAAAGGTTGACGCTGAGTTTGCCCTGACAATGCGTGAGCATGTTGTGCCCTATCACCTGCACGCAGAGCGTAAGCGCCAGTATGGGCCACAGATCGTCCCAGCTTCGCGGAATCTGCAAACCTTCCACAGCCCACGAGGCAAAAAACAGCCCCACAAGCCCGCCAACGGCGCTGCCAAGCATGATGACGCTGCTCTCCATCCTGTCGCGCAGGCGGTAGGCAATGAGCAGAAATCCCGCGTAAAAAAAGGCCGCAGCCAGTGCCAGAAAATCGCCAAAATAGTTGCCCGGTACAGGGCTGGCCTTGCCCCCCACCAAAAGCACCACCCCGGCAAGGGTAACAGCCGCGCCGGGAATGAACAGCCTCGGCAGCCGCTCGTGAAACAGAAAATATGAAACCGGAATAACCGTGAACGGCGTCAGGTTGGTGAGCAGGTTGGCATTGGCAACAGTTGTGTAGCTGAACGCCGTGTTCCACAGGGCCACATCGCCCGCCAGAAACAGGCCGGACAACACCAGCAGGGCAACATCCCTGCCGCTGAGCCGCCCAAGCCTGCCATAGGCCAGCGGCCAGAGCAGAGGGATGGAAAACAGCATGCGGTACATCCCCGTATTGATGGGCGACAGGCCGCTCTGCCGCACAAATATGCCCCCTGTGGCCAAAAAGGCCACTGCCAGCACCGCCAGCAGAACATATTTTGTGCCGTTTCCCCGCCGCATTCCGCCCTGCGGCGCAGTATCGCCTTGCGTGGACATGAAGCCTCCCATCCTTTTGTTGTGTTTGTTGCCCCCTTTGATACAGTGGACATGGCACCATCAAAAGTGCCACATGACACATATTTTATGGTGCCACCTAGGAGCAGACATGATCAGCACGGGCAAGGACGGCTCCGGGCCGCTGTATTTGCAGATATACAGCCAGTTGAAGCAGGATATTGCCTGCGGCGCGCTTGCAGAAGGCACGGTTCTGACCGGCAGCAGGATGCTGGCATCCATGCTGGGGGTCAGCCGCAATACTGTGGACAATGCCTATAGTCAACTGGTGGCGGAGGGCTACATCGCCGCCCGCAGGGGGGTGGGCTTTGTGGTGCAGCACGTCCCCAGCATTGACGCCCCAGCCACGCCATCCGGCCACGCCGCGCCACAGGCGGCGCAGTGCCCCACGCAGCCAGAAACAGGGGCGCAAATGCCAGCGCAGGCGCACGGGCAACCTCTGGCCTACGACCTGACAAACAGCAGCCACACGGTTGAACTTTTCCCTAAAAGCCTCTGGAAAAAATACACCTTTGAATGTCTTGAGATGCTGGAGCGAGAAGAAAAAATCTCTGCATTGCAGGTCATGCAGGGCGAACCCTACCTGCGCAGAAATCTGCTGGCCTACCTCAAGCGCATTCGCGGCGTGAACTGCACGGAAGACCAGATCGTCATAACCTGCGGCTTGCAGCAGTCTCTGGAATATCTGTGCAAAATAGCAGCCCGGCGAGGGCAGAAAATTCTGATGGAAGAACCCGGCTTCAACAAGGCGGCCGCCGTATTCCGCAACAACCACCTGCCCATTGAAACCGTACCTGTGGACGACAACGGCCTGAAAGTGGTCGAACTGCCCCACAGGCCGCAGGCCTTTGCCCTCTACACTACGCCGTCCCACCAGTTCCCCACCGGAGTCACGCTCCCCATCGGCCGCAGATATGCTCTGCTACGCTGGGCGCAGAGCAACAACGTCTACGTGCTTGAAGACGACTTTGACAGCGAGATGCGCTACTATTCCAAGCCCATTCCCTCGCTGCAATCCATTGATACGGAAGCGCGGGTCATCTACCTTGGCACATTTTCCAAGGGCATATCCCCTTCCATTCGCATGGGATACATGATTCTGCCGCCGCAGCTTGCCGCCGCCTTCCGCGAAATGTTCGACGAATACAACAGCACCGTCCCCGTGCTGAACCAGTACATTATAGGCCGCCTGCTCGAAACCGGCCAGTACGACAGGCACATCCGCCGCCTGAGCCATGTGTTCAAAAGCCGCCTTGAGCTGTTCATTCAGGAATTTTCCCGCCTGGGATCGGGCCTGCGCATTACAGGCAACGGTACGGGGCAGTATTTTCTTTTGCGCTTTTCTGCCGGTACTGATCAGAAATTGCTCATAAAAAAAGCTCTGGAGCAGGGGGTGCGGGTCTACCCCACCATGCAGTTCTGGCAGGACAAGGCCGAATGCCCGCCGGACACGCTGTTTCTGGGATTTGGCAAAATTCGCCTTGAAGACATCCCCGATTGCGTGACGCGCCTCAAAACTGCCTGGGCGGAATGGCTGCACTGATCAGGAGCAGACAAGCCGCCAGCGCCGGGGGCAGAGAGTACACCCCTCCTGAATACTTCCGCATTCTGAATGCCAAGGGCCTCTGCACGGCTTTGCACCGCACAGAGGCCCCTCAGTGTTGCAAAGAGGCAGCCTTAGTGTTTCATGTCCACAATCAGCTCGGCCAGTCCCCGGGCCTGAACCGCCAGATCGGCCACGGCCTTTTGGGCTTCATTCATGGCTTCCGCCGTTTGATGGGCAACCTGTGTGGCATCATCAATTGAATGGTTGATTTCTTCGCTGGCGGCAGACTGCTGCCCGCTGGCCTCGGCAATGGCGTTCACCTGGCTGGCGGTGGCTTCTACGGTAGCCACGATTTCTTCCAGAGCCTTGCCAGACTGATTGGCAAAATCAGTGGCCTGCTCCACCTGCCCCACGGCATTGTCCATGTCCGAAACGCTCTTGGCTGTGCTTTCCTGAATGGCCTTGATGGCGTTGCCCACATCATGGGTTGAGGCGAGGGTTTTTTCCGCCAGTTTGCGTACTTCATCCGCCACCACGGCAAAACCGCGCCCGGCATCGCCCGCGCGGGCAGCTTCAATGGCGGCATTGAGCGCGAGCAGGTTGGTCTGATCCGCGATATCGGAAATAACGCCCATGATGCGCGTAATGGCCTGCGAATGGTCGTTAAGCTCGGCCATGCCATCCTTGAGCCGCAACGAGACCTCCTGCACATGGCCAATGCTCTGCACGGCCTTTTCCACAATGCCCGCCCCACTCAGGGCGCGCTCGCGTGTCTGGCTGGCCGCGTCGGATGCGGTTGCGGCGCTGAGCGCCACCTCCTGCACGCTGGCGTTCATCTGGTTCATGGCTGTTGCGGCCTCTGCAAGCATCTGGGCGGAATGCACTGCCCCTTTGTCCGACTGCTCTATCTGGGCCGAAAGCTGGGTTGAGGCCGTGCTCACGGCCTGGGCAACCTGCTCCAGCCTTCCCGCGGCCTGGAGCATGGCAGCGGTTTTGTCCTTTGCCTTGCGCTCGGCTTCAAGAGCCTCGGTCTGCGCCTGCTGGGCCTCACTGGCGGCCTTGCCAGCAAGACGGCTCTGTTCTTCGGCCTGACCGATAAATTCCTTGAGCTTCACAACCATTGCGCTCAAGGCCTGTTGCAGGGTCGCCACTTCATCGCGCCCTGTTGTTTCAAATTCTTCATCAAGGTTGCCCTGCGCCACGGCGCGGGCATGCCGGGTTATGCCTGCAAGAGGGCGAGTTATGGACACGACCATCACATAGGAAAGCGGGCAGACCACCAGCAACAGTATCGCCAGAAAACCACCACCATAGACCGCCAGCTTGCTGTGCAGGATGGAGCGCATTGTGGTGATGAGGCGGCTTTCGGCCTTGTCCACATTGTCGATATACACGCCCGTGCCGATCCAGAAGGGCGTGCCCGCGATGGCTTCCGCATAGCCCAGCTTGAACACATCACCAGAGCCGGGCTTGGGAAACACAAAATCCACAAAGCCGCCGCCGCGCTGCGCGGCCTTGTGCAGTTCGCTGACATAGTGAACGCCCCGGCTGTCGGCGGTGGACGCCAGATCCTTGCCTATAAGCTGCTTCTGCAAGGGATGGGCCGCACTGACCGTGCCCTTGTAGACATAAAAATACCCGGAGCTGTCGTCCTCAAACCGTGCGCTGTCCACATACTGCGCGATGATGCGCAACTGCTCGGCCTCGGGCTGGCCTTGGGTCATGGCGGCCAGACCAAGCGCCTGAGAGTGCGTAATATCCTTGATACGCGCCCGCTGGGAGTCGAGCAGCATTTCCTTGGCAAGTGCCGTGCCGTCAGCAATGACGCCTTCAGTCATGCGCGCGGACAGGCCCGCGATGGAAATAATCAGGGCGATCATGATGATGACAAAAAAGACAATCCGCTGACTGATGCTGAAATTTCTGAGCACGTCTCAATCTCCTGAAAAATCAAGATGCAAACCGACACGCCGAAAAGCCGCACCAACTCTCCTGCGCAAACAGGCGCTGTTGCAGCGGGCGCTGAGCGCAAAAAAGTGCAGCACGGGCACAATGCCAGGGCAAGGCATACCAGCGGAACTGGCTGCGTAGATGGGCGGTTGCACTGCACAGGCGGGAAGCAATGTACACATGAGCAAACCAAATGCGGAAGGGCCATGCCCGTAAAATACGGCACACCGATGCAGGATGCTCCGGCGCATGGGCGACAACAGCTCTTTTATACAAGCTGTATGCATAGATTGTGGCAAACAGTGGCCATTTTTGCAAGATACAGTAGCCGATAAAATTGACCAATTTACTATGATACCAATGTCCACTGGCCCACGCCAATGAGGCCAGCGCCAAAATTCACTACGGGCTGGCCCCTTGAAAAACATCGGCTTTATGATTTTCAGCAGATATAAAAATTGGGGCTTCTCACGGAAATACCGCGAAAAGCCCCAACAAAGCGCTTTCAGCCAGCGGCTGAGACAGCGGAACTAGTCTTTCTTGTCCTTCTTGAGCCAGGACATCATGCCGCGCAGTTCCTTGCCCACCTTTTCGATCTGGTGTTCAGATTCGTTGCGGCGGGTGGTGAGGAACATGGGGTACTTGGCGCGGGCTTCAAGAATGAAGTTACGCGCAAACACGCCGCTCTGGATGTCCTTGAGCACGCCCTTCATTTCCTTTTTCACCGTTTCGGTGATCAGGCGGGGGCCGGTGACGTAGTCGCCGTATTCAGCGGTGTTGCTGATGGAGTAACGCATGCGGGAAAGGCCGCCCTCGTACATGAGGTCAACGATGAGCTTCATTTCGTGCATGCATTCAAAGTAGGCCATTTCGGGCTGATAACCGGCTTCCACCAGGGTTTCAAAACCGGCCTTGATCAGGGCGGAAACGCCGCCGCAAAGCACGGCCTGTTCGCCGAAGAGGTCGGTTTCCGTTTCTTCACGGAAGGAGGTTTCAATAACGCCGGAGCGGGCGCCGCCGATGCCCTTGGCATAGGCCAGGGCAATCTTGAGGGCTTCACCGGTGGCGTCCTGATGAATGGCCACGAGGCAGGGCACGCCGCCGCCTTCGGTGAAGGTGCGGCGCACCAGATGGCCGGGGCCCTTGGGGGCGATGAGGAACACGTCCACATCCTTGGGCGGCTGGATCTGGCTGAAGTGGATGTTGAAGCCGTGGGCGAACAACAGGGCCTTGCCCTTGGTCAGGTGGGGCTTCACGTCGTTTTCGTACACGGAGGCCTGCACTTCGTCAGGCAGCAGAATCATGATCAGGTCGGCCTGAGCGGCGGCCTCGGCAGCGGACACGGGGGTAAAGCCGTGTTCCTTGGCCAACTCGTAGTTGGCGCCGCCGGGGCGCTGACCCACCACAACCTTGACGCCGGAATCACGCAGATTCTGGGCATGGGCATGGCCCTGACTGCCATACCCGATGATGGCCACGGTCTTGTTTTTCAAACAATTAAGGTCTGCATCCTGATCGTAATAAACTTTCATCTGAACATCCTCTGAGATCACTCACGGTTAGACAAAAAAATACATTCCTTCCCGCCCTTGCGGCAAGGACAGAGGGGGGCCGACTGGATACGGCGGGCAAGGCCGCCTGTGGGACGTTTTGCCAATGACCCGGGCTGGTTTGAATGGATATACTCCCCACCCCGACCTCATGCGCGTTGTCAAGGAGACCTTGTGGGCCATTGACACGCTCACGGGCTGAACGCTCCTGTAATCTCGCGGCACTGGACCGCGCGACCGGGTTCTTTACGCGCGGGGCAGCCACGCCTTGCATGGGGTGTTTTGTGCCAAACACCCCGGCAAAAGGCTGCCTTCGCGTCCCGGAACCCTAATCCGTTTTCTTGGAACGACGCATGGCAACAGCGCCTGTGCGCGCCAGTTCCTTGATTCCAAACCGTTGCAGCAGGCTGATGATGGCGTCCAGCTTGTTCTGGTCGCCAGTGGCCTCAATGGTCATTTCATTGGGGCTTACATCAACCACCTTGCAGCGGAATATTTCAACAGTTCGCAGAATTTCGCCCCGCATGGGGCCTTCTGCCTGCACCTTAACAAAGATCATTTCACGTGCCACAGCGGGAATATCCGCAAAATCCACCACCTTGATGACCGAAACAATCTTGTGGAGCTGCTTCATGATCTGCTCCAGAATAAGACTGTCGCCATCGGTGGTGATGGTCATGTGCGAAACGCCCTCTTCCAGAGCCGGGGCCACATTGAGGGAATGAATATTAAAGCCGCGCCCGCTGAACAGGCCAGCCACGCGGGAAAGCACACCGGGTTCGTTTTCCACCAGCACGGAAAGCACATGTCGTTGCATAGCCATCTCCCTTACACCAGCAACATTTCATCAAGCGCCGCACCGGCGGGCACGATGGGGTACACGTTTTCTTCGCGCTCTACTACCACGTCAATGAAGGCAGGGTTGGGCGAAGCAAGGGCCTTTTCAAGCACGGCCCGCATGTCCTCAGCCTTTTCAATGCGATAGCCCTCGGCCCCGTAGGCCTCGGCCAGCTTCACAAAGTCGGGCTGGGCTTCCATGTTGGTGGAACTGTAGTTGTTGTTGTAAAAGAGCTCCTGCCACTGGCGCACCATGCCCAGATAGCGGTTGTTCAGGATGACGACCTTGATAGGCAGCCTGTTGGCCACCACGGTTGCCAGCTCCTGAATGTTCATTTGCAGCGAGGCGTCGCCTGCCACAGCAATGACCTTTTTATCCGGAAAGGCAAACTGCGCCCCCACCGAAGCGGGAAAGCCGTAGCCCATGGTGCCGAGGCCCCCGCTGGTCAGCAGGGTGCGCGGCTTGGTGAACGAATAGAACTGGGCCACCCACATCTGGTGCTGGCCCACCTCGGTGGCGATGATGGCATCGCCGCCGGTGATGTCGTAAAGAGCCTCAATGACCGACTGCGGCTTGATGTTGCCGTTGCACTGGTAGCACAGGGGCTTGCTTGCCTTCCACTCGGCCACGGCGGCAATCCAGGCGGCATGTTCGCCAGCCCAGTCCTTGTTTTCCAGCTTGGCCTCGCAGATTTCGTCAATGCCTTCCAGCGCCAGGCGGCAATCGCCCACCACAGGAACATGCACCTCCACATTCTTGCGAATGGATGTGGGGTCAATGTCGATATGCACAATGCGGGCCTTGGGCGCAAAGGCCGCCAGCTTGCCGGTAACGCGGTCGTCAAAGCGCGCGCCCACGCACATCAGCACATCGCAGTTATTGATGGCAAGGTTGGCCGCATAGGTGCCGTGCATGCCCACCATGCCCAGCCACAGGGGGTCTGTGGCCGGAAAAGACCCAAGCCCCATGAGGGTGCAGGTGACAGGAATATTCAGCTTGCGCGCAAGCCCGGTAAGGGCATCCGCCCCGTTGGACAGAATAACCCCGCCGCCCGCCAGAATCACCGGGCGCTCGGCCTTTGCCAGTTCTTCCACCGAGCGGCGCAACTGGTTCAGGTTGGGCTTGTAAGTGGGGTTGTAGCTGCGCATGTAGACGTCTTCAGGCCAGACAAATTCCGCCCGCTTCTGCATGACGTCCTTGGGCAGGTCCACCAGCACCGGGCCGGGGCGGCCCGAACGTGCGAGGTAAAAGGCCTGCCGGATGGTAAGCGCCAGTTTGGTGATGTCCTTGACCAAAAAATTATGTTTGGTGCAGGGCCGGGTAATGCCCACGATATCCACTTCCTGAAAGGCATCGTTGCCGATCAGCTGGGTGGGCACCTGCCCGGTGAACACCACCAGAGGAATGGAATCAGAGTAGGCTGTGGCTATGCCCGTGACCGTATTGGTAGCTCCAGGCCCCGAGGTGACCAGGCATACGCCGGTCTTGCCCGAGGCACGGGCATAGCCGTCAGCCGCGTGCACAGCTCCTTGCTCGTGCCGTACCAGCACATGGCGTAGCTCGGGATGTCGCGGTAGTTCATCATAAATATCAATGACCGCACCGCCCGGATAACCGAACAGCACATCCACGCCCTCTCGCTTCATGGACTCAAGGAGAATCTGCGCACCAGTACATTCCATGTCCGACTCCTTAAAAAAAGCCCGGCTATCCTTGTTTCTTCAGACGATCAAGAACGGCCATGAGCTGGGTTTTTCCTTCGAGCTTCTGCTTTTTCAATTGCTTGAGCGTCTGCTCTTCAGTGGGCGAACGGAAGGCCTTGCCTTCGAGCTTTTCCACCTGTTTTTCGTAGAGCACGTGATCTTCCCAAAGGGATTTCAGCTCCGGATCAGTGGCAGCGTACTTTTCCAGCAGTTCCAGTTCTTGCTGATCCATAAGAAATCTCCATTGTTAGATGTTCATAGGCTGTTGCCTGCGCATCAACTGAGGCTTTTGCTCAAGGGGATCAGCCCGCCTGTGCCGCTGCGCCGATGTGGCTTTGTGCAGCGCGGCTACAAGCCGTATGGGCTTATTCTCCTGGCGCGGATTCTCAGACATCCGCATGGAGCATATGAAAAAAACAGTCCTCCGGCGGCGCCAGTTCTTTTAATGAAGCGTCATCGCGTACTGGGCCAGCGAGGTGATGACGATCCGGTTAAACAGCTCAATGGCCAGCAGCACCACCACGGGCGAAAAATCCATGCCGCTTGAATAGGTAAACGGCAACCATTTGCGCACACGGTAAAACACAGGCTCCGTAAGCGTGCGCAGGGTGCGCACAATAGGATTGTACGGATCGGGGCGCACCCACGTGAGCACAGCCGCGATAATGACAATCCAGAAATAAAGACTAAGCAGAGACCCGAGCACCAGGGCAATAGCGCTCATGGTATTGGCAACAACAATCATGCGCCCTCCAGCGTGGCTTTCTTTTATATTCGCAACGGGTTCAGGCCTTACAGGCCGGAAACAGGCGGCAGCACTGCGGCCAGCGCATTGTGCAGACAGGGGTAATCCGCCGCCGTAATCTCTCCCCGTAACGGGCCGCCATTAAAAGCGGCAAATATCACGCCCGCCCCCCGGGCTGCCTCCTTGTCGTGCTCGCTGTCGCCAACAAAAAGCACATGTTGCGGAGGGCATTGCCACGCGGCGCATATGTGCCGCGTACCCTCGGGCGAAGGCTTGGGTGCGGCTGTATCCGCCGCGACCACAGGATTAAAATAGGAGGGCAGGGAAAAAATGTCCAGAACCGTTTGTATTCCATCGAGCTTTCGATTGGTGTGCACTGCCATGCGCACCCCTCTGCTCCGCAGGCTGCCGATAAAGTCCATAAAACCAGGCTGCAAGCGCAGCATGGGGACGATATCGCGCTGGTAAATAACCTCGTGGCGGATAACATGGTCGATCTGCCCGTGTAGCGCTGGCGGCACAATATGCAGCAAGGCCTGACGCGATGTAGCCATGAAGCAGTAGTTTTCCTGTTCAATGGTCATGGGCGGCAGGCCAAACCAGGCGAGAACGCGATTGTAAAAGATGTTGTTCGCCTCGCGCGAATCAATCATCACGCCATCGCAGTCAAAGATCACGCCAGCAATGCCGTGCGGGAACAAACCTTGCGCGGTGAGCGGCTGCGCCTGCTGGCTGCTCATGCTCCGGCCCTCCAGGTGATCCACACCCGCTCGGCGTCAAGCGGGGGCTGACCTGTGGGGCGGGTATGCCCAAGCAGCTTCCAGCCTGGGGCGCGGGCTTCTACCACCACGGGCAGCGGTGCGCCTGCGGGGGTCGATTCCGGCGCGACAAGCAGGCCCTGATGTTCTGGGGCCGGGGCAAAATCCAGCATATCCAGCACGTCCTCGCGCATGGCCCCTTCAATAATAATGGGCGCATGGGGCGGCACAAAATAGAGCGCGTTGGCCATCACCAGCCGCCACGGCGGCACAAGGCCAGTATCAAGAGCAATGGGCGAACCAAGGCGCACCAGATCGCCCGTAAGCGCGTCCGGCGTCAGCCCGGCAAGGTCGTCATCCGGGTCAACACCCAGAGAAGCTGTCAGGCTGCCTGCATTTTTGGCAAAACTCGCTGTCAGCTCCGCCAGATCAGCCAGGCTTTCCTCCTGCTGCCAGACCCAGAGCAGGGTCTTCTGCGCCTGAGTGCGCGCAATCAGATTCTTGCGGGCCGCCTCTGCCGCCAGAGCGGCTGCGGCATCGCCATCAGATTTTTCAAGGCCGGAGAGCATGGCCATTTCTGAACTGCGGCGCGCGGCGCGCGCGTTGCCAGCGGCGGCTGCGCCAACCGGCAGGCCAGAAAGGGCCGCATCGCCCATCAGTTGCAGATCGCCAAGGCAGGCCACGGCCTCGCGGGGTGAAAAGGGATAGGTATCCGGGCAAAAAAAACCTTCGGCAGGCGCATCAGGCAGACCGGGCCACAGGCGCAAAGCGCCAGCCCAGTGTGGGTCTGATCCTTTTCCGGCGGCAGAGGCCTGACCGGACTGAGCGGACGCTTCAAAAGCGTGCAAAGGCAGTGGGCCGCGAAGCAATGGCAAAAGAATGGGGAAACTTTCTGTCATCATACTTCCTTTTGAGTCCTTAAGCATAGCCAGAGGACGTCCGAAGCGCAAGCAGCATGGGCCAATGACGGAAGTTTTTTGCTGCGGCTGTCCTGTTGCGGAGCATGTCAGGTATCATATTGTCAGGTGCGGCTTATTGACATATATACACGCCAGCAAAGCCGCCGCATGTGCGGCATGCAGACATCATCACCAGCCGGCCTCCGGCTCAGAAGGAGTAGAAAGATATGGAACAGGGCACCATCCGCCTGAAGACAGGCCTTGCTGAAATGCTCAAAGGCGGCGTGATCATGGACGTCACCACTCCCGAACAGGCTAAAATCGCCGAAGCAGCGGGAGCCTGCGCAGTCATGGCCCTGGAACGCGTACCTGCCGACATTCGCGCCGCAGGCGGCGTGGCCCGCATGGCCGACCCCACCATCGTCAAGCGCATCATGGAAGTGGTGAGCATTCCCGTCATGGCCAAGGCCCGTATCGGCCACTTTGTTGAAGCCCGCATTCTTGAAGCCATGGGCGCCGACTACATTGACGAAAGTGAAGTGCTCACCCCCGCTGACGACAAGTACCATATCGACAAGCGCGATTTTACCGTGCCTTTCGTGTGCGGCTGCCGCAACCTGGGCGAGGCCCTGCGCCGCATCGCCGAAGGCGCAGCCATGATCCGCACCAAGGGTGAACCCGGCACCGGCAACGTGGTTGAAGCCGTGCGCCACTGCCGTCAGGTTATGGACGACGTGCGCAAGCTGTGCAGCCTGCCCGAAGCCGAAGTTGCCAACTACGCCAAAGAAATCGGCGCTCCCCTTGAAGTGTGCTACGCCGTGCGCAAGGAAGGCCGCCTGCCCGTGGTGAACTTTGCCGCTGGCGGCATCGCCACCCCCGCTGACGCCGCCATGATGATGCACCTCGGCTGCGACGGCGTGTTCGTCGGCTCCGGCATCTTCAAGTCCGGCGACCCGGCCAAGCGCGCCAAGGCCATTGTGCAGGCCGTGACCAACTACAATGATTTCGCCATGCTGGCCGAAATCTCCCGCGATCTGGGCGAACCCATGGTGGGCATTGAAATTTCCACCATTCCTTCTGCCGAACGCATGCAGGAACGGGGTTGGTAATGTCGCAGCTTTGCGTAGGCGTTCTGGCTCTTCAGGGAGCCTTTCGCGAGCATGTGGCCGCTGTTGCCAGCCTTGGCGCGACGGCCCGCGAGGTGCGCCAGCTCAAGGATATCGAGGGCATTGATGCCCTGATCATTCCCGGCGGCGAAAGCACCACCATCGGCAAACTGCTTAACGAATGGAACATGCTTGAGCCTCTGCGCCAGCGCATACTCGACGGCATGCCCGTTTACGGCAGTTGCGCCGGGCTTATACTGCTGTGCCGCGACATTGAAAACTCGGACCAGCCCCGCCTGGGCGTGCTTGACGCCACCGTGCGCCGCAACGCCTTTGGCAGGCAGGTGGACAGTTTTGAAACCAATCTGAGCATACCCGAGATCGGGGCAGACCCCCTCCCGGCGGTTTTCATTCGCGCTCCTGTCATTACCGGCGTGGGCGCGGGTGTAAAGGTGCTGGCGGAGGTTGACGGTCAGGCGGTAGCCGTGCGCCAGAACAATATTCTGGCCACGTCCTTCCACCCCGAGCTTACGCCAGACACGCGCATGCACAGCTACTTTCTGTCCTTCTGCGGCAAGTAGGCCGCTGCGGCAATCTGCCGATAAAGCCTGATATAAAGCCCGTCCCGCATTGCGGGGCGGGCTTTTTTGCTGGCCCGCCGCATCCCCGCGCTTTCTGCCAGCCATCCCGCTTCTCTCTCCATCACTTTGCCGCCAACATGACGCACAAATTCACCTGGGCGTCACCATAACGCAAACCAGCACGTTCATGCTGCCCCAAGAGCAACAGTTCAACCATCGGAAATTCTCCGGAGGAGGCAGACATGGACAATTTGCACACTTTGCAGCGTCTTCAGGGCGAACTGAACGAAGAAATGCACCGTCTTACCCTGCTGCGCGATGTTTTTCAGGCGCAGCACTGCGCGGACGAACTGGACGCGGCCAGCCATCTTGAGGCGGCCCACATTGCCCATTGCAGCGCCCGCCGCAGCTCCCAACGCATCCGTGAAATTCAGAGCCTTGTGGCCCTCCTGCGGCACGGCGGCCCCCGCCGCTGCGAGGAATGCGGCGAGGAGATTCCCCTTGCCCGCCTCATGGCAGCGCCAGGGGCGACCCGCTGCTGCGAATGCCAGCAGAACATTGAAAACGACCTGCGCACAAATATGGTTCAGATGAAGGCAACGCCGCTTCCTCAGGAAGTGTGCGCCGAATACTGCTAGACAGCCGAATTTTACCGTCCCCGAACCGGCGTGCCCAAACGCGCAGGAAACGGAACCAGCCGAGCATGCGCCACGCGCATGCCCAGCCCAAGCACAGGAGAATCCCCATGCCCGGCACTGCTGATATTTTACCCCTTGCACCTGGCCGCCCGCTGGTCAGAAGCGTCGGGCGGCTGGCCCGCGCCCTGGCCCGTCAGCTTTCGGGTTTTGCCCGGTTGGAAAAGATGGCCGACACACTGCCCCGGTGCGGCGACCCTCAAACCTTTGCCACTGCCTGCCTCACAGCGCTGAATGTGCGTACGGAATGCCTGCGCGGCGATCTGGAACGCATCCCTGCCCAAGGGCCGGTGGTGCTTTTTGCCAACCACCCCTCCGGCGCGCTTGAAGGGCTGATGCTTGCAGCCCTCTGCGGCAAGGCGCGTCCCGATCTCAAGATTCTTGCCAGCGATGCCCTGCTGCGCATTCCCCAACTGGCGCAACTCGCCCCCATGCTGCTGCCCCTGAATCTTTCTGGCGGCGCAGCCGCCAACGCCGCAGTGCTGCGCGCAGCCATGACCCATCTGCGGGCGGGCGGCGCACTGGGTATTTTCCCCTCCGGGCGCGTGGCCCGCTGGCAACTGGGGCGCGGCATTGCGGAACAGCCCTGGTCGCGCCTGCTCAGCAGGCTTGGGGGGCGCAATGCCGACATCCCCGGCCTGAATTTTGTTCCCCTGCATATGGGCGTGCGGCAGAACCCCCTGTTTATCGCCGCAACAGCGCTTAAGGAAAACGTGGGCGAAATTCTGCTGCCCAATACCTTGTTCAGACAAAGGGGAAGCACCGCCCGCATGATCGTGGGCGAGGCCATCCCCGCAGAAATTCTGACCGGTCTGGATCACGAGCAGCGCACCCACTGTCTGGGGCTTTGCCGTTCTGCCCTGGGTTCTGAACACGGCGCAGCCGGGCATGCAGCCAATTGCCAGCCCCTGGCCCCTGCCGTTGCCAAGATGGATATAATGGTCAGCCTTGCCGCCCTGCCGGAAAACCGCCTGCTGGCCCGCGAAGGCCGCTACGGCGTCTACCTGCTTGAGGGCAACGAATCGCCCCTGCTGCTGGACGAACTAACCAGAAGGCGCGAAGAAGCCTTCCGCGCGCTGGGTGAAGGATCGGGGCGGTCGCGGGATACAGACCGCTACGACCCCCAGTATTCACACCTGCTGCTCATGGACGAAGAAGGCAAAACCATTGCCGGTTCATATAGGGCACGCGTGGTGCGACCAGAAGGAACCTGGCAGTATGACAAAAAACGCCTCTACACTGCCTCGCTCTTTGAGTACGAACCAGAATTTTTCCGCCAGTGCGGCAATGCGCTGGAGCTTGGACGCGCCTTTGTCTGCCCAGAATATCAGCGCGACTACACTCCCCTGCTTCTGCTGTGGAAGGGTATTGGGCAGATGGCCCTGCGCAATGGCGTGCGCACCCTCTTTGGGCCTGCCAGCATTGGCCTCAACTATCGCCCGCAATCGGTAGACCTGCTCTGGCGGCATCTGCGCCTGCGCCACTGGGATACTCCTCTGGCAAGTCTGGTACGCGGCAAACAGCCCCGCAAACTGCGCCAAGAACTGCCCTTTGCCCAGCATCTTGATTACAAGTCCGTCAATGCGCTGGTGCGGCAGATGGAGGGCGGGCGCACCCTGCCCATACTTTTCAAGCACTACCTGCAACTGGGCGGGCGCATTGCCGCCTTTCACGAAGACAGAACCTTTGGCACCCTTGATGCCCTGCTGGTGGTGGATCTGCTCAACGCGCCCGACAAGCAGTTGCGCCGCTATGTGGGCGAAGAAGGCATGCGCAGGCTCCGTGAGGGCAGCTGGCCCGCGTAGGGCAGGCCAGCATCGGGATGTTGTGTAAAGGAGTAGCCCCTTCGTATCCCTCCGCTGAAATTTTTATCTTTTTCCAGATGATGACAGGGGCCCCGGGCAGAAACAGAGCAGAAAGAGATATTGTTCTGAAGCGCCACCTGCGCACAGGGGCCGTCACGCATGCCCGGCGTGACGGCCCCTTTTTTGTAGGGTTCCGCACACAAGCAAAAAGCCCCTTTCGGGGCTTCTTTGCTTGCACAAAACATCTTTGATTTTATAACTACCGCTTTTTCGCGGGTTCCTTGTCCTCAGGCTTGAGGTAGGGCAAGTAGGTGGGGTCAGTGCCCATGATGTGCTGTACCAGCCAATCCTTGAGGAAGGTCAGCAGATCCATGCTCACGGTGGTGGTACCCATGCGCAACTGCTCTTCCACCTCATCCAGCTTGGCAACAAACTTCTTATGGATCTTCATGTGTTCCGCTGCGGCCTTGTAGGCGGGAACATTGAACAGCCTTTCTTCATCGCCAAAGTGGGTGGCCGTGTAATCGCGCAGCTTTTTGAGCACCGTGATCATTTCAGACACAGGCTTGTTATGCGTCATGGCCTGATGCAGTTCGTTGATATACTCCACCAGCAGCTTGTGTTCCCTGTCCACCAGGGGCACGTGCAGTTCGAGCTTGGGCGTCCACTCCACGAACTTGTCGGAAAGGGCCTGATCAAAGTCGCCTGAAACAAGCGCGTTGACGATCATATCCAGCTCTTCCATGCCGCTCTGGAACGTCAGCAGCGAGGCCGTGAACATCTCCATGTTTTTGGAGGTGCTTTCTGCCACGTCCCGGACTTCTTCCAGCGCGCCGCTGGTTCCGGCGCTCTGCTCGGACTGCTCCGCGGCACCGGCAGCGATGCTGGCGAGGTGCCCGGCGGTATCCGCCATGCTTTGCAGAATAGTACGCATCACATCACCGGCATTGGTGGCCTTGTCTGCCGCGTCCACGCTCAGTTGCGCGGCCTTGTCCACGGTCAGCACATTACGCCGTGTTTCATCCTGAATGGCCTTTACGGCCTCTTCGACTTCCTTGGTGGCGCCCATGGTTTTTTCCGCCAGCTTGCGCACCTCGTCGGCCACCACGGCAAATCCGCGCCCGGCTTCGCCTGCGCGCGCCGCTTCAATGGCGGCGTTGAGGGCCAGCAGGTTGGTCTGATCCGCCACTTCGTTGATGACGCTCATGACCTGACCGATATTGCTGGCTTTTTCGCCCAGCCCAGCCATGGCTTCCTTGAGCTGCACGATGGTGTCGCGCACACTGTCAATGGAGCCGACTGCGCCTTCCACTTCCTGCTCGCCCGTGGCGGCGTTGGCGCTTGAATTCTGGGCGCTCTCGGAAAGTTCACGCACACGCAGGGAGGCCTGACTGGCAGAATCGGCCACGCGGCCCATAGCCGCGCCTGTTTCCTCAAGCCTGTCGCGCTGCACGGCAACGCCGCCGTTCACGTCCGTAATGAGGCTGGCAAGCTTGCGCATGTCGCCAGAAAGTCTGGTGCATACCGCATGGGCCTTGTGCAGGGCAATAACGCCTTTTTCGCGCCGCCCGCGCAAGGTTACGACAAGTTCCTCAGATTCCTTGAGCTGCTTGGCAAGTTCGCTGTTCTGCGCCTGCAAGGATTCCACAACCTGGGCGTCAGCCTTGGTTTTCAGCGTTTCACGCAGGTTTTCAATGCATTGCATGGCCCGCTGTTCCACATCGCCGTCAGCAGATGGCGATGTGGTTTGAGCGTCCAGATACTGCGCCAGACGGGCAGCACGGGAACGCCCGCTCAGCCAGAGCCAGATGTTTGCACCGGCGCAGACAAAAATAATGCCGACCACCAGCCAGCTCATTCCCTGTATACCGCCTAATACGGCCAAACCGCCCAAAGCGGCAATGATTACTACCTGAAGCGCAATGCCCATATATGCCTACCTTAGTTTATCTTGCTTATCGGCTTTTTTCTAACTACCCTTACCCCTAATGGTTGTAAATCGCAGATATCATGAACAGGAGGATATTCATGGAACGATTTGATTGCAGAGGGTTGGCCTGCCCCCAGCCCGTCATGCGCACCCGCGACGCCCTGGCAGCAGGAGCAAATGCCCTTGAAGTACTGGTAGATAACGAGCCTGCACGGGAAAACGTGCGGCGTTTTCTGGAAGGTCGCGGCTTTGCCGTTGCCGCCAGCCAGGAAGGCCCAGACTGCTGGCGCATCACGGCAAGCGCTGGTGAATCTGCGGCATCCGCTCCGCAGCAGGCCGAGGAAGCATCCCGCCCCCTGGGTGAAACCAACCGGACGCTGGTGCTCATCACCACTGAGACCATTGGCCGTGGCGATGACGGGCTGGGCGCAAAACTTATGGGCAATTTTGTGGCAACCCTGCCGGAACTTGGCCCTCGCCTGTGGCGCATTGTGCTGATCAACGGCGGCGTCAAGCTGGCATCCCAGCCTGGCCCTGCGCTGGATGCCCTGAAAAAGATGGCGGCCGAGGGCGTTTCCGTGCTTGTGTGCGGCACCTGCCTTGCGCACTTTGGCCTGTTGGAAGCCAAGCAAGTGGGTGACACCTCAAACATGCTTGATATTGTCACCAGTCTTGATCTGGCGGACAAAGTCATCCGTCCCTGAGCCACTGCCCCTCGGGCATGGGCTGCCTTAACGCGCAAAAAGCGGCATGGAATCCATGCCGCTTTTTTTGTTATGGAGCAAAGCCACACAGTTTTCCATTTCATATCCGGCAGACACGCAAAGCAAAAATGCGATGCAAGACTTGGCATAGAGCACAATGCAAAAGCAAGAAAAACGGCGCGGAAAGTCCGCGCCGTTTTTCATACCGCGATGTCTGCCAAAGGCCTGCCCCACAAGGGGGGATCAGGCAAACGGCCTACATTCTGGAGGACACTGTATTACAGGGCCGCTTTGTAGATAGCCGCCACAGCCGCATCCGTCATGGAGCGGGGGTTGGTAAGGCCGCAGGCGTCCTTCTGGGCGTTGGCGGTCATGGTGGGGATATCGGCTTCGCGTACTTCCTTGCCGTACTTCTTGCCAAGGGCGATCAGGCCATCAGGGATGCCCACGTCCTTGGACAGGATGTTGATGGCGGTGATGGCTTTGCGCGAGGCTTCGTCAGCGCTGATGCCCTGGGTGAGTTCGCCCAGCAGCTGGGCAATACGGCCAAAGCGACGGCGGCTGGAGATGCGGTTGTATTCGCACACATGGGGCAGCAGGATGGCGTTGCATTCGCCGTGGGGCAGGTCATAGAAGCCGCCAAGCTGGTGAGCCATGGCGTGCACGTGGCCGAGGCTGGCGTTGTTGAAGGCCATACCAGCCAGATACTGGGCATAGCACATACCTTCGCGGGCTTCCTTGTCCCGGCCGTTGGCAACGGCGCGGCGCAGGTAACGGTTGATGTATTCCATGGCCTTTTCAGCGCAGGCATCGGTCATGGGCGTGGCGGCGGTGGAAACGTATGCTTCCACGGCGTGGGTCAGGGCGTCCATGCCGGTGGCCGCGGTCAGGGCCGGGGGCATGCCCATCATCAGGACGGGATCGTCAATGGCCACGCTGGGGGTACAGCGCCAGTCAACAATGGCCATTTTCACCTTGCGCGAGGTGTCGGTGATAATGCAGAAACGCGTCATTTCAGAGGCGGTGCCCGCGGTGGTGTTCACTGCAACATACGGAGGGAAGGGCTTTTTGGACTTGTCCACGCCTTCATAATCATGAATCTTGCCGCCGTTGCCAGCCAAAAAGCCCACGCCCTTGCCGCAGTCATGCGAGCTGCCGCCGCCAAGGGTAACGATGCTGTCGCATTTTTCCTTTTTGTACAGGTCAAAAGCTTCTGCAACGTTTTTGTCAGTGGGGTTCGGGATGGTCTTATCATATATGGCATACTTCATCTTGGCGGCATCAAGGATGTCGGTGATCACTTTAAGGATACCGGCATTGACGATACCCTGGTCAGTTACAACCAGCGGCTTCGCGCCATTGATGCTCTTCAATCGAGCAGGAATCTCTTTGGAACATCCCTCGCCCACCAAGGTGACGTTGGGGATAAAGAACGAGGTGATCTGACCCATATGCATGCTCTTAAGATCCGTACTCATTCGTAACTCCTTTTGTTATACAGAACGATATCAGTGCGAAATGCTCTGTCGTAAGTATGAAAGACTCCTGTGGTAAAAAATATACCATATAAAAAACCAATGCAAGCATAACACAGCATTTAGTTAGTTCTTTTTTTCCTTTTAATTTCACATCCAAATGTTCTTTTTTGCACAAGCAACTAGAGTGTAAAATTAATTTTTGCACAAGCACACCTTTGATTGATTGACCACACAATGCACTCGCTTAAAATAAAACCGTGAAAAAACACATGACTAACAGTTTTGCATTGCACTTTTGCCGCAACAACAAAAAAACCACCGGAGCAAGCGAACCTGCAACGGTGGTTTGAAGACGGGAACCGCGTCGTTCCCATACTTCCGGTGTGTACTGGCGCTGCCTGTCAGGCAGGAGCGCCCTGTGCCCGGCGCAAAGGCAAATGCCCGCGCCCGCTGTATGATTTTATTCAGATGATGCCCGATTAACAGGCAAGACCTGTTCCCTTGCCATCCTTTGCCTACTCTGGCCTTCCGGCATCGGCTGCGATGGGCTGTCAGAAGGTTCCCGGCTCCCGCATCTTTCCGGGGCGGCACAAGCGGCTTAACCGCCTCAGATATTCTTTACGCTTATCGAGGTAAAAAGCCAGTGGCCGGGAGAAATTGCGCCCAAGCAATCCGTCAACCAGCATCTGGCTGACTTCGCGCTCTCGCGTCAGCACAAGCTGCGCCCGCGCAAGCACATTGCGGTCAGCCTCGGGCATGGCTCTGGCAATCTGCCGGAAGGCATCCTGCGCGCGTGGCTGGTAGAACCATATATACATGAGGTCAAGGGCGTTAATGATGAAAGCCCGTTCAAGCTCCTTGCCCATCACTCCGCCGCTGCCCTGCAAGCCGCCGGGTTTCGCCAGTTTGATCAGAGCGTCTTCGTCAGGAAACAGCAATTCCAGGCGCGTGTAGCAGTCAAAAACATTGGCAAGCTTGCTGCGATAATCCCACCTGCGCATGCGCAGGTTCACCTGGCTGTCGGCATAACCTTCGATGAGGGCGGCAACCGAATCCGATGCCATCTTGGAAATAACCGCGGCGCTCGGCACAAGATACATGGCCGGATTATCCACCCCCAGCAGAAAGGCCACCTGATACAGCACCCAGTTATACAGCGACGACACCGGGATGGCCAAAAGGCTGCGGAACAGATTGCCGATGGCTGCCTCTTTGGGGAAACCGCGAAACACATTGTGCGCGCACAAGTAAATGCCGTTGACAAGACTGAGTACGCCAAACACCACCCAGGGATTCTGGGCCGCAGTAATGCCGAGCGTTTTGTCGAGCAGCAGCACGCGCACCAGCATTTCGAGCAGCAGCACTGAAAAACCCGTAAACATGAGCGAATCGCACAAGCGGCTCACGTTGACCTGATCTTTCCAGTGAATGAGGGTTGAACGCGTTGCCCCCTTGGCGGCCATGACCATCTGCACCACGTTGCGGAATCCAGTGATGCCGAACCAGATAAAGGTGCCGCACCAGGCGAGGAACCACCAGTTCTGCGTATACATAAAGGAGAAAAAAGCCGGGCAGAAGCCCATGAGCACCTTGAGGCAGTTGCTCACGAAACTGTTCAGGTAGGCTGGCCCCAGGGGTTCACTGCTGCCCTTTTCGCAAGGGGCGCCAAGCAAGCCGTTGCCGCAGGCAAGGCTCAAACCGCCAAGGTTGAGCACATTGCCCTTGGTGCAGATGCGAAAGTCCACGCTGGCGGTCTTCCAGACAGACTGGCGCTCCATACCCAGATGACGGCAGCCGGGCAGATGGCGCAACAGCCGCAAAGCCTTTTGCCAGGGAGAAGGATTGCGGGGTTTGCTGTAACGCACGCATTCTTCAACCGGCGAGCACACGGGAATATCCGGCTGTTTTTGATCCCTTGCGTAAAATTTGCGGCTGCGGGCGGGCAGGGTTTCGCGCAGCACAAAGCCCATGCCGTAGGAGTCACGGCTCACAGAGCTTGTGCCAAGGCGTGAACCGAGGGGCTTGTTGCGATAATGCTCCCACAATTTCGGCACGTTGTGCAGAATATGGCGGAACTTTGCCGCGCGCTCCTCGTCCTGGGTGCTCATGCGGCGCACCATTGTGCGGATCATCTGCTTCACGCGCGGGCCAAGCCCTTCATTGAGGGCCTGCTGCAACTCGCTGATGGCCTTGAGGCAGGAGTGCTTGCCTTCCATCCAGCCGCGCATGTTGAAAATTTCCAGATGACTGATGCTGCCCCGGCTGTCCCACAAAAGTTCCGCCACGTCCTCCACGCTCAGCCCCTTGGTGGTCAGCACAAGGCGATAGCCGGGGTTCAGCTCGGAAAGTTCGCGGGTAATATCACCCACAGAAAGCTGCATGAGCGGCGGCAGATCGCCGTGGGCGCAGGGCTTGTTGAGGTCGGGCATTTCCGGGTGTTCCAGAGGCGAAAGCCAGTGGTCGGCGATGTATTCAGCGCTCAGGTTATCCAGAAAAACCAGTTCGGCCCTGGCCTCTTCGCTCTCGCTTTCAAGCAACAGGGCTGCGCGTTCACGCAACGAGGGCTGCACATGCGCATGCAGCGCCTCGGCAAGATGCAGGGCAGAGGCCTGCCCCCGGCCCACATGCCGCGAAAAACCCTCGCCGGTCAGTTCCGGCACAGGCACTCCCCACTGGGCTTCAAGCTGCGGACGCTGGATTTCGTTCCAGAGCGCAAGGCTTTCGAGCACACGTTCACGACGCCAGCGCAGCACCTCGCGGCCTCGCTTCATAAGCTCGGCAACCTTGGGGCTGTGCAAAAACTCCAGAAAATCCTCGTTGGAGCTGAAGCCGCGGGGAATCCAGAACAGGCTGATGAAGCGCCCGTAAAAAGGCACGTGAAATTCCAGGCCGATACGCACGCCGATGCCGGTGATTTCCGCTGCGCGCAGAATTTCGCGCGCGGCCTCGGGCTGCACCCAGTACTCATAGGCCACGGTAAGGGAACGCATGCCCTTGATCCACGCGTCCATGATCAGATGCGTGGGTGTTTTGCGCCCCTTGGTGTTGGCGTCATACACATGGTCGTCAAAGGCAAGCTGATTCCAGCTTTCGGGCATTTCAGGCAGGTGATAGCGCGCAAGCATGCGGCGCACCACGCGCGGCGTACCCTGCACGGTGCGGCGAAAGTCGTGCGCCAGCTTGAGCTGCTCAAGCTGGTTGCCGTGGGCGCGCACCATGCTCTTCATGATCTGCATGAGGGCGCGCGCGGTGTTGCGCCGCAGGGCCGAGTGGGCGCTGTTGAGCACTTCGTCATACAGGGTCTT
This sequence comes from Pseudomonadota bacterium, assembly GCA_023419375.1. Lineage (GTDB taxonomy): Bacteria > Desulfobacterota > Desulfovibrionia > Desulfovibrionales > Desulfovibrionaceae > Desulfovibrio. Next base: position 18,237 of record JAEZYD010000010.1, on the reverse strand, counting down.
GAGGGCGAGCAGACGGTCGCGAGCCTGTGTACGGCCTGCCTGAAGGTTGCGCAGCAGGTTTATGACGGCATACGCCATGCGCGACACCGGCGAGGCCACCAGTTCCTTGATGCCGTGCGGATGCAGGCTGGGATCAAAAAGGAATGTGTCCGACTGTTTGCCGTCGGATTCCAGAATACGGTTGACCAGAGCCAGGATGTCCCTGTCCTGCTTGTCAAAATAAATACCTTGCATCTTCGCGCACACGTCGGATCTCCTTTCTGCCGCTTCCCATTCAGCCAAATCCTTTGGGGGAATGACCGGCAAGGAACTGTTCCCGTAATTTGCACGGCCTCTTGCTGATAAAAGGCCGGAGCCAAGCACGGATGCGGCAGCGGTGACGCAACGCGCAAACTGCTTGTGACGGAGTGAACAGCCCTAGTATTTCTTATTACTTACCCTGTGACAATAGCTTCGTCAAACAGAGCTTTTTCCTTAGCACTCAAAAAGTTAGGAGCGGGGCATCACTGCCCCGCTCCTGTTCGACGGCAAAGCCCGCATGACGGGCTGTAGCATATCGACGGCGGCAAAACTGCCTTACCGAAAAGATCAAAAGTCAGGATGCCAAAGCCGCACCGCAAAGCTTATCTAGCTAATATTCTTTGCAGTATTCGCTTTTGCGCGGCAAACCCGCCCACAAGGCAAATCCCAAACCACAGTTGCACGCCCCGCAGAAAGTTCAAAAAAGTACAACCACTGCGTCCTATGTGGGGCGACAAGGGATTACCCTACACTTAAAAAGCCTTTGAGCCAAACACCGTATCCCAGAACGACTTTTCCTTGGACGAAGGATCAACCCAGGCCAGCACTTCGCGGCCCATATCCCACGCCAGCGAGCGGGCGATAAAGCCCGAGGGGTCGCCGGGGTTGCGCTCCCTGATGGAGAAAAGATAAAAATCGTGCACCTGCCGGGCTTCCATCAGGCCACCCTGAGCCATGGACCAGAGCAAGGTGCCGGAGCGCGCGTCATACACTTCCATAGCCAGCGAAAGCGAGCTGGAGCCGGTGCTGCCGCCGTCCATGTAATGATTGATGTACCCCCCGACCACCATTTCCGCCCCGCGCTGACGGGCCAGGGCTATGGCGCGGGAGGGTTCGTACGGCGCGCCCTGCGGCGCATACTCAAGGGCCTGAAAGGCATTGAGCGAAAGCCAGACCTGCCAGATCTGCCGTGAAAGCATCTCGCTGAAGCTCACGGCATTGGCTATCTGCTGCGTGGCGCGCAAGGGCACGAACAGGGCGCGGGGGCGCCGCCCCAGAACCATCTGCGGCGCCACATAAATGGCAGGCGGCTGGCGGCGCACAAAGTTGTTTATCTGAAACTGAAAAGGCGTGCCAAAGTCGCCCGTTACGCTTACAGACCTGCGGCTGTCGTCCGGCGGCGAAGAGCAGCCGCCCAGGAGCGTGAACAAAAGCGTTGCCAGAACTGTAGCTGCGACCAGCGCCAGCGCAAGAGGCCCGCGCCGACGCGACACCGCGCCGCCCAAGCCGCAAAACCGGGTATACAGATGGTTCATTGCGTTTTCTCCGAGGCCAGACATGCGTTTTGCATGGAATCGAGCAGCTTTTCCCTGGCCTGCGCCAGGCTGTCGTGCAGATCGCGGCGTTTTTCTGCCGGGATGGTGCAAAACGAGGTCTGGCGGGTCATCTGCACAAGGCTGCGCATTTCCCGCTCCAACTGCGCCAGATGGAGCGATTCCGCTTCCGTCAGCGCAATGCTTCTTCCGGCCAGTTCCGCCAGATGCCCAAGGTCTTCGGCCTTGGCGCGAATGGTGTCTGGCCTGATGCTTGCGCCATATTTACGACAATTGCGAAATTCATGCCAGAATAGCGCAATTCTTCGCCAAAAGCGGGCCATGGCAATCCTCAGAATTGGGCAGCCTTCATCACCTGCAACAACAGGGGCGCGAGCAGCAGCACAACAGGGGCAAAGCCCATCAAGGTCTGCGGCCACGTAAGATTGAGAACCGTGCGGCACCCCACAAGGACGCAGGCAATCATCCAGATAAAGCCCACAATAGACCCCAGCAAGGGCACCACGCAGAGCAGCGAGGGGGCCGCCGCATAGGCCGCCACCTGAAACACCAGCGAGAATTCGGGCCTTTTGCCCGTAATGAAGCCATAGGTAAAATGCATCAGCGCCGTCAGCACGTAGAGCTGCACAACAGAAACACCTGTTTTGATCAGAATGGTCATGGGCAGGCTGAGCTGGGGCGAAAGCAGGATGAGCATTTTTTCCAGCTCGGGGTCAGAGGCGGCGCTGGGGGCCATGAGCGAAAGAAAGATGCCCGACCACACCCTTTCAATAACCACCTGAATAACGCTGATGACCAGATAGAACACCAGCGGCCGCACCTGCGAGGATTCGGCCCGCATATGGGCAAAAAAGTTGTGCGCGCCAAACATGACCCGCATGCAGGTGTGGTAAAAGGCGGGTATCCAGCCATCCGGCTCGGGCGCTGCCTCCCAGGGATTGGCCGGGCCGTGCTGAACATCGTCCTGGTTGTCTTCGCGCTCGTTTTCAAAACGCGCAGATTCACGCGCATAGGCCGCGCTGGCATTACGGCTGTCATCAGCATCGTCGTCAGCCGGGCCAAAAAGACCGCGCTGCGAATTACGTTTCTGCTGATTGTCGTCATCCCGGTCGCGGGTACGCTTTTCACTGCTCTTATCATCGCGCTGGCCAAAAATATTTTTGCCGCCCAGCAGTCCCCACAGGTTACCGATATGCTTTTCTTCCTCAGCTTCCTTGCGGGGGAACTGTCTGCCAGACTGCGGTTTTTGCGCGGGTTCGCGGCTCTCGCCCCGCTCGTCATCCGGATAGGAAGGTTTCTGCACGGAATGGCCGGGAACAATGGCCCCAGGGGGCAATGGGTCATCATCGCCCGACTGCCAGGCTCCCCGCCCATGCGATTCCGCACCCGAATTTTCAGGCCGCGCAGCGGCGGCTTCGGAATCGCCACCGTGCGCAGGATTTTCAACGGGCTGTTCCGGTTCGGACAGTACGTCCATGACGCCAACGCCGGGAACCAGGCGGAACCGACAGGCGCAATGCGGGCATGTGGCTATAACTGCCTTGGAGGGCAGACGATCGGCGGGCAATTCGCGGCTGAAGCCGCAACGCGGGCAAGTAATATTCACAAAAAGCTCCTAGGCTGGCCGATTACACCGGCACATAATTCACCGTCACTTTAGCCGCAGGCACCCATACTGGCAAGTGCCGCCTGCCCTCTTGCAACAATGCGGCGCAGGGGTCGGGCCGCAATGCCTGCGCCCCGGATTTTGCGACGCTGCAAGCCGCTGAACGCTGGGTGGAATTGTTGACAGCACCGTGAACAACGTCTATTTTGGCAGTTCAAGGGGAGTAACTGGGTTCTTGAAACCCGGGCGACATCAACAGCATGGCCTTATGGCCTGGTGTCGCCGTCGGTACAGCCGATTAGTGAGACCTTGGCGTTACAGCGCCAAGGTCTTTTTTATTTTTAAGGAGAATAGCATGACTGTTCGCGCATTGCGCCCTTACATCATTGCCGTGGGCATGACCCTGCCCGGCATTGGATTGCGTTTTCTGCACCCAGACGTTTCGCCGCTGTTGGTGGCCCTGCTCTCGGGCATGGCCATTCTGGGCGCATCCTTTCTGCTCACCTGGGCCTGTGAAGTCGCCCAGATGGACATTCCGCAGGCTGTGGCCGTGGCGGTTGTGGCCTTTATCGCCGTACTGCCCGAATACGCCGTGGACATGTACTTTACCTGGATGGCGGGTCAGCACCCCGAGAGCTCTTACTCCCACTACGCCATTGCCAACATGACCGGGGCCAACCGCCTGCTCATCGGCGTGGGCTGGTCGGCCATTGTGCTTGTTTTTGCCAGACGGTTTCATACGGGCGTTTCCCTGCCGGACGACAAGCGCACGGACGTGCTCTTTCTCGGCCTGGCGACCATTTACGCCCTGTTTATTCCGCTCAAAGGCTCGCTGACCTGGGTTGACGGCGTTGTGCTGCTGGGCATCTATATATGGTACATCTGCATTATCGCCCGCAGACCCGTGGAAGAGGAAGAACCCGAAGGCCCCGCGGCCCTGCTGGCCCATTTTGCCAAAAAGGTACGCCTGCGCAGCGTTATTCTTATTTTTCTTTTTTCGGCGCTGGTCATTTTGTGCAATGCCGAACCCTTCAGCGAAAGTCTGGTCGCCAGCGGAAAACTGCTCGGCATCAACGAATTTTTGCTGGTGCAGTGGCTTGCGCCTCTCGCCTCGGAGTCGCCCGAATTCATCATTGCCCTCATGTTTGCCTCGCGGGGCAATGCTTCGCTGGCTCTGGGCAGCTTGCTTTCGTCCAAACTGAACCAGTGGACCCTGCTCGTGGGCATGATCCCCGGTGTCTACGCCGCGTCATCCGGCTCGATTTCGCCCTCCATAAACCTTGACACTCACCAGTTTCAGGAAATACTACTGACCGCCGGGCAGTCCCTTTTTGCCGTGGCCCTGCTGGTGGATCTGCGCCTGCATGTACGCGAGGCCCTGTGGCTGTTCATCCTGTTTGCAGCCCAGTTGCTCTCGCCGCTCTACGACACCCAGGTTGAAGCCCTGCTGGGGCTTGCGCACGATCCTTTACGCCTGCACTATTTCTTTGCGCAGGTGTATCTGGTGCTGGCGGCGGTGCTGCTGCTCAGAAACTGGCGCGGCCTTTTGCGCCTGCGTGAAGGATTCAAGGTTTAAAGCTATTGTATTTACCGCCCGCATGTGTTCCTGTGCCAGCACATGCGGGCTTTGCCGCAAAACCCCGTCGGCCAGACTTTTCTGACCGCTACAATGGATGAATATGCCCCGCTTAGTCTTTTTTCTGCTTCTGCTTTTGCCGCTGCTGGCATGCGCGCAAGCTGCCCTTGCCGCCCGTCTGCCCGAAGTGCAGGCAGCGGGGTCACTGAAAGCTGAAACTCCTGTTCAGGGCACCAAGATAATACCGGCCCGCAAGGATACTGCGGACACGCCGCCTACTTCGCTGGCCGCTGCCGACCCCAATGCGGGTGCAGGCCAGCCCGCTCAGCCCGCAGCCAATGCGGACAATGCCCCCCCTGCCGCGGCGGACACCCCGGCCTCGGCAGATGCCGCACCAGCGCCGGCAGCAATGGAAAAAGCCGACAAAAAAACTGCGGCAGCCATCATTTCCGGTTCTCGCCGCCCTGGCATCATTGAACACCAGATCGTGCGCACCAACCGGGAAGACAAACCGGATATCAACCTCAGCTATCCTTCCCTGGGCATTCGCACTATAGATGCCAATATCCGCGAGTGGGCCACGGGCATAGCCGACGCCTTTGAAGAAACCTTCAATTCGCCCGGTCTGTACCCGGATGAAAACCGCCCGGTTCCCGAACTGTGGTGTTCCTACTCCGTCAGCCATCCTTCGGACAAGGCGCTGAGCATCACCTTTGAAGTCTGGACGTACACAGGCGGCTCGCAAGGCAATCTGGACATCATGACCCTGAACTACAGCCTGCTGACAGGCCAGCGCCTTGGGCTGGTGGATATTTTTGAAGACCCGGACGCGGCCCTTGCCATCATGTCCGCATGGTCGCGCAGGGAGCTTTTCCAGCGGCTCGGCGGCATGCGTCAGGAACAGTACCTGCGCACAGGTCTTAATCCCGTGCCGGAAAACTTTGCCAGCCTGACCCTGACGCCTTCGGGCATACGCATCAACTTTCAGCCCTATCAGGTGGCCCCTGGCATGGCTGGCGCACAGAAGGTGGAAATCCCCATTGAGGAGCTCCAGCCTGCGCACCCCCTGATGCTGCTCTGGGGCAAATAACGCCCCTCGGCGTAGCGATCTCGTATATGTAAAAAGCCCCTTTCGGGGCTTTTTTTGTGAGCAGTCGTCAGTTTGCGCAACGGCCATCAATCCAGACCGCGCAGCTTTTCGCGCAGCAGAGCGGCCTTGGCAGGGCCGATGCCGGGAATCTTGCACAAATCCTCCACCCCTGCGGCCCGCATGGCCTCAACGCTGCCAAAGTTGTCCCAGAGCAGGCGCGCCGTGGCGGGGCCTATGCCCGGCAGGCGCATCAGCTCGCCAGACAGGGCCGCACCCTGCCGCGCCCGGCGGTGTCGGCCAATGGCAAAACGGTGGGTGTTGTCGCGCACATTCTGCAAAAACAGCAGTTCCGGGCCGCCCTCGCGCAGGGGCAGCGGATTTGCGCGGTTGGGCACAAAAATTCTGTCAGCCACATTGCCAGCGCGGCGGTCGGCGTGGCCCTCCTCATCCCTGGCCTTGGCAATGGCCGCGAGGGCAAACAGGTCTTCCTGCCCTGCCTCGCGCAGGGCGCGCTGCACGGAGCCGAGCTGCCCGCGCCCGCCGTCTATGAGCATCAAATCCGGCCACGGCGGGCCGCTCTCAATTCTACGCGCCACCCAGGCATACAGGGTGGCGTAGTCGTCCCCGCTGTCGGGCATGGCATAGGCCCGGTACTGCGAACGTTCGGGCTTGCCGTCCTCAAAAACAACCATGCCCACGCGGGTCTGTTGCCCTCCGGTGTGGGACACGTCCACGCATTCAATGCGCATGGGCGGGCCGGGCAGGTGCAGGGCTTTTGCCAGACGCTCCAGAATATTCTGATCCGTTTTCTGTTCCTGACGGCGGGCTTCCTCCCGCGCGTTGGACTGCGCAAGGTCTATGAGCTGGTTGTCGCCAGCATTTTGCGGAGGCACAATGCGCACGGCTCCGCCCCGGCGGTCGGCAAGAGTCTGCTCCAGGGTTTCGCGGGTCGATGCGCCGCTTTCGCCTGCCTGCCCGTTTTCATCAGTTGTCTTGGCGCCCTCTTCCCCCGGCTCCTCTTCCTGATCGGCAGGAATCCAGGGCAACAGGATGCGTGGAGGCGGCGTGGCCTGACTGTAATACTGCCCCATGAACGACCACAAAAGCTCCGGCGCGTCCTCAAAGGTCAGACCCGACCAGTAAAAAGCCCGCCCGTCCGTCACCGCCCCGTTGCGCACAAAGATAAGCCCCAGCGCCAGCCCCTTGTCCGCAGAGAACAGGCCCACCACGTCCATGTCCCCACCGCCGGGCAGCACAGCGGCTTGCCGCTCAACAGTGCTTTCCACAGCGCGTATCTGGTCGCGCAGGCTGGCGGCCCTTTCAAATTCCAGTTCTTCGGAGGCCTGTTCCATGGCAGCGCGCAGCCCGCCCAGCAGCTCGGCGGAGCGCCCCTGGAGCAGATCCGTCACCTTGCGCACATTCTCGTTATATTCCTGCGATGTCACCATGCCCATGCAGGGCGCGGGGCATTGCCCCATGAAGTGATACAGGCAGGGGCGCACACGGTTTTTCATGGCCTTGTCGGTGCAGCGCCGCAGGGCAAAGGCCCGGTGGATGAGCTTCCACGTTTCGCGCGCCGCCAGAGCGGACGTGAATGGGCCAAAATAACGCGCGCCGTCCCGCCGCGCCTGCCGCACGATTTCCAGCCGGGGAAAGGGATGCTTGGGATTGATGCGAAAAAGCACGTACTGCTTGTCGTCGCGCAGCACGATATTATAGTGCGGCCTGTGCTTTTTGATGCAACTGGCTTCCAGCAGCAAGGCCTCTTTTTCCGTGGTGGTGGTCAGGTACTCGATGCTCTCGGCATGCGAAAGCATGGCCCGCGTTTTGGCGGGCAGCCCCTCAGGCCGAAAATAGGAGAGCACCCGGCGGCGCAGCACGCGCGCCTTGCCCACATAGATGATGCGGCCCTTGGCGTCCTTGTACAGGTAAACGCCGGGAGTAAGGGGAATGCTGGATGATTCGGGCTTCTGCATGACAAAAAGAATGGGGAGTTAAAGAAAAAAAGCAAGTGCGGGGGAAAAAGCCAAAAGGCTTCCTTCCCCCGCGCTCCTCCTGCAAACTGGCGGGCGTCTGCTCACGCAGCCGCCAGGGCAACTGTAAAAAAGTTGTCCTAAATCTGACCCTTCTGCATCATTTCGGCCACCTGGGCCACGTCCTTGTCGCCACGGCCAGAGAGGTTCACCAGCAAAATGCCGTCCACAGGCATGCCGGGGGCCATCTTCATGGCGTGGGCCAGCGCGTGGGAAGATTCCAGGGCCGGGATGATGCCTTCATGCCGCGAAAGAGCAAAAAATGCGTCCAGGGCTTCCTTGTCTGTCACGCTGACGTATTCGGCGCGGCCCATATCCTTGAGCAGGGCGTGTTCCGGCCCCACTGAGGGATAATCAAGCCCGGCGGAAATGGAATACACTTCACCCGCCTCGCCTGCAGGGTCCTTGATCATGTAGGAATTGAAACCGTGCATGACGCCGGGTTCGCCCAGGCAGAGGGATGCGGCATGCTCGCCGTAGCTGTTGCCGCGCCCGCCGGGTTCCACGCCCAAAAGGCGCACGTCCGCATCGTCAAGAAAGCCCGCAAACAGGCCGATGGCGTTGGAACCGCCGCCCACGCAGCCAAGGCAGGCATCGGGCAGGCGGCCAGTTTCGGTCAGCATCTGGGCACGGGCCTCGCGTCCCACAACAGACTGAAAAACGCGCACCATATAGGGGTACGGATGCGGCCCCACGGCAGAGCCGAGCACATAGAACATTTCAGGATCTTCAATCCACATGCCCAGGGCTTCGTCCACGGCTTCCTTGAGGGTGCGCTGACCGCTCTTGGCCGCCACCACGCGCGAGCCGAGCATCTCCATGCGGATGACATTGAGGTGCTGGCGCTCAATATCCACTTCACCCATGCAGATGGTGCATTCCAGCCCCATCAGGGCCGCAGTGGCCGCTGTGGCGACACCGTGCTGGCCTGCGCCGGTTTCTGCAATAACGCGCTTCTTGCCCATGCGCTTTGCCAGCAGGCACTGCCCAAGGGTATTGTTGATCTTGTGCGCGCCCAGATGGTTGAGGTCTTCGCGTTTGAGCCATATCTGCGCACCGCCAAGCTGACGGCTCAGGTTGGCGCAGTGGAATACCGGATTGGGCCGCCCTGTGTAGTGGGAGCAAAGATAATCCAGCTCTTTCTGGAAGGACGGATCCGCCTCGGCGGCCTTCATGGCTTCGGCCACTTCGTCCAGACGGGCCTTGAGAGGCTCGGGTACGAACTGCCCGCCGTAGGCCCCAAAAAAGCCCTTGCTGTCAGGAATGCCGTAAGGGGCGGAATGCTGGCTCATGCGATCTCCTTCTTCATGCTGGGTTTCTGCAAATGTCTGCGGCCTGCGCGGCTTTCAGCCTATGAAAGGTCATCCGGCGGCGGCATTTCAAAAAACTTTGTCACTCTGGCGTGTTGCCCGCGCCATGTCAAGATACCGCCCCAGATACCCGCTCACGGCGGGCCTTTTTTGATATATCCGCGCGTTGCGCGGTGCAGCCCGTAACCTTGCCCGCAGAGGCGCTTTGCCCTATAGTCTGCCTCTCTTTTACAACCCCGAGCGCAGGCAGGCCTTGCCTGCCGTAAGCGGGCATTTCAAGTGTTAACTGCTCTAGATGTAAGGCGGATATCCATGCTTGACGAAAAATACACTGGCAACGGCAAGGTTGTGCTGCTGGCAGGCGGCGGAAAAATCTATACGGATATCGCCGCCCGGTTTGTGCGCAGCGAACGCGATCTGGAAGAAATCGTGGCCTCGCCCTACTCGCGCCAGATAGTGCAGAATATTCTCGATTCCGGGCACCGGGCCGCGCTGGAGTTCGACTTTTTTCTCTTTGGCGTTGAGGGCTATTCGCGCGTTACCGAAACCCAGCTTGTGCGCAAGCGGCTGGCCTCGTACCTCATCAAATCAGGGCGGGCGGAACTTGGCGGCAAGCGCCGTTATTCCGTGGTGTATCCGCGCAGCGTGGCCGAATTTTCCGCGCAGGTGACCCTGCCCGACGGGCACACGGCAACCCTCAGCGGGCACGATCTGGCTGACATTTCACGGCAGTGGTATGATGCTGGCCTTGACGCGGGCCTGCCAGAAGAAGATTTGCGTTACCTGAAGCCACAGGCCACGGAATTCAAGGCCATCATCGGCATGAACGCCCACGCCCTGCTCGACTGGTTTGCCATCCGCTGCTGCCGCAACGCCCAGCACGAAATACGCCACCTGGCGTGGCAGATGCTGCGCCTCAGCCGCAAGGCCGCGCCCGACCTCTTTGCTGGGGCTGGCCCAAGCTGCGTGCAGATGGGCTACTGCCCTGAAAACAAGCGCCAGCACGCCCGCTGCGTGGGCCGCGTGCTCACCAAGGAGCAGGCGCTTGAAATGCTGCGCTCGCATGGCGGGCAGCAGACCAGCGCGGAAGACTTTACCGATCAGTAAGGCTTTCCCAAAAGGCTTGTGGAAAAGTTTTGCGGTTCCGCACACAGGGCGTGCGGAACCGCATTCTCTTTTGCTCGTATGGGGCTCTTTAAAAAAATGTCTTGCCCACCGCTGCGGCTTCATCCTGACACGCCTGCTCGGCCAGGTCTTCAGGGGCGGCATCCAGACCGTTGACCACAGCCCCGATCATGACCCCAAGGTGGCTCATGGCAAGCCCCAGCCACCAGATGCGGTAAAAGTCATGCCCAAAGATGCCGTTGACGAGCCAGCCGCCAAAACCGATCCAGAACCAGGCAGTCAAGCGCCAGTAGATGCTGGAGCTTTTGCTTTCAAGCTCTGCCAGCAGGCGCGGGCGTATACGCTTGTAGCCCCACCAGATGAAGCCCAGCAGAAAAATCATGCCCAGCACAAAGCCAACAATGCCATGTGCATACAGCATATCCAGATAAAGGTTGTGTGGATGGCTGATGGTGATAACGTCTTTTTCAGGCGCAAGACCAAGCGCGCGGAAGGCCTCGTTATAACGGCCCGCTCCGGCTCCCAGCCAGGGATGCTCGCAAAACACCTGCCACGCCAGATGCCACAGGCTCCAGCGGCCATCGCTCTCCACCGCGCCCAGCCCGGCCCGCCCCTGCAGCAGGAGCACAGCCAGCAGAATGCCCAGCGAACCCACGGCAAGCTTGAAGCGTCCACGGCCCCCGCGCAGCAGCACCCACAAACCAAAGGAAACAGCCACAGCCAGCGCACCGCTACGGCTGCTTGCGCCAATCAGCAGAAAAAACGCGGGCCAAAGCGTTGCAAACCACAGCAGGGCCGAAGCCGCAGGCGAGAGGGCGCGGCGCAGAATGAACCAGAGGGAAAACGCAGGGATGAGGGCCAGGGCTATGTAGTTGCCCACGGTGTAATCGCCGAGGCTCCCCGTGAGCCTGCCCGCATTAAGGGCGTAGCCCATGATGAAATCCGTGCCGGTCAGCGCCTGATGCAGGCCGTCCAGCCCTTCCCAGAAGCAGGCCAGCGCACAGGCCCACACAAGGCGGCGCAGATCTTTTTCGCTCCGCACGCATTCCATGCCGATGAACGGCAAAATAAAGCCCTTGTTGATGCCTGTGCCCGCGTGGAGAAGCGAAGTCCATATGTGTTCTGAAAAAAACACGCCAATGCCGATCATGGCCCACAGGCAATAAAAAAGCGGGCGCGCATCAAGCCTGTGCAAAACACTTTCTGTCCAGTTGTAGCGATAATAGAGCAACAAAAAAATAAAGCAGATGACTGGCAAGACCTCACGCGCGCCGTATCCTATGGGAAAGGAGGCCAGCGAAACCCAGAACGACCAGAAAAGGCAACGGATCCACTGTACATCAGACGGATTGCGTAGCGCGCAAAGCAGGTGCTCCCGCACGTGCAAACCCTGCTTTTTGGCTTCATTGAATATATTCAGCACAGCTCATGCGCCCTTTGTTTGGATACAGATTATGGCGCAAGGTGTATCCGTTGTCGGGCATAAATTCAAGTAGCGGTAAAGTCCTTGCATTAGAGGAACAGGCAAAATATACTTTTGCGATAAATTATTTCACCATTGAGGTATACTATGGCCAGATTTACCGGTTTTGACGAAGTATTCAGTGCTCTTTACGTTGACTTCGACAATATTTACACCCGCTTTCTTGAAATTGACCCCGAGGCTGCCAGGGCCTTTGGCTCTGTTCCATATCGGTGGGTGCGCTGGATTGAAAACCATGCGCTGCGCATTCTTTACGGCGAAGGCGTGCGCCGCCGCATCCTCAAGCGCATGTGCTATCTGAACCCCCAGCGCTATCAGGAATACCGCAATCCCTTCATCCGCAGCGCATTCCAGGTGGTGGACTGCCCGCCGCTGACCACACGCGGCAAGACCAGCACCGACATCCATCTGGTCATGGACTGCATGGACGACCTTTCCCACTCCACACACTTTGACGAATTCATCATTCTTTCCGGCGATGCGGACTTTACCCCCCTGCTCATCCGCCTGCAGGAACACGCCCGCCGCACTCTGGTGCTTTCTGTGGGCTATTCGTCGCCCGCATACACGGCAGCGGCATCCTGGCGCATCCGCGAAGACTGGTTTTTGCAGCAGGCCCTGCGCGACGAGCGCGCCGATGAAGTGGACGACCAGCCAATTCCTGTAGTGCCCACCCCCGCCATTGCCCGCACCGCGCATGCCGCGCCGCCCGCCCCCGAAAAAAGTCCTGAGGATGAAGAAGAAGGCCCAGCGCCCGGCAATGCGTGGTAAATACCCGTAAACTGTCAGCCCAACGGCCCGAAGCGCTTGACGCCGGGAGCCGCCAACGCTAAAAAGTGAGACGCTCTTTTCTGGTTGGTAGCCCGCCCTACTGGTGCACCCCGCGCTTACCGGCGAACCACGGACCGCCGCAACCTGCAGCCGTTTTCAGTGATTACGGCCGCATGATTACGGCGCAGGCGTCCCCCATGACGCATACAGCGGCGGGCCTGAATCATAAAACCTGGTTAGGAGGTCCTATGTTTCGCCGTGTTATTCTTGCCCTGATTACCCTCGCCCTGCTCTGCGGGCCGGCGGCTGCCGCCGAAAAATTCATTGTTGCCAGCGACTGCACATGGCCCCCCATGGAAATGCTGGACGCCAACAAACAGCCTGAGGGCTTCTCCACCGACTACCTCCGCGCCATGGGCAAAGCCGCAGGCTTTGAGGTTGAAGTGCGCAACATCGCGTGGGACGGCATTTTTGGCGGTGTGGCCACCGGACAGTACGACATCGTGGCTTCCTCGGTGACCATCACCCCCGAACGTGAAAAGCAGTTTGACTTCTCCGCTCCTTACTATGAAGTGGTTCAGGCCGTGGTGCTGCCCGCTGGCAAGAGCATCAAGACCCTGGCTGACCTCAAGGGCAAGAAGGTCGGCGGCCAGATCGGCACCACCGGCATCTTTGTTATGCGCAAGGCCAACGTTAGCGCGGACATCAAGGAATATGACGATGTGGGCCTGGCCATTCAGGATCTCGTGGGCGGCCGTCTTGACGCCGTTATCTGCGATGATCCGGTTGCCATGTACTATGTGAACAAAAAGCCTGACACCGCCGGCAAGCTGAACATTTCGTTCAAGGCCGACGAAAAGGAATACTATGGCTTCACCGTCCGCAAGGGCCGCAAGGACCTCGTGGAAAAGCTGAACAAGGGCATTGCCGCTGTGAAGGCTTCTGGCGAAGACCGCAAAATTGCTGAAAAGTGGCTTGGTAAATCCAACTAACGTTCCGTTTTCGCGGGGCGTTCGGGCTTGTCCTGGGCGCCCCGCCGTATTTTAAGGAGTGGACATGATCCGTCGTCTGTTGCTGGCCCTCGTTGCCGTTTCCCTTTTGTGCGGCCAGGCTATGGCTGCTGAAAAATTCATTGTGGCCACTGACTGCACCTGGCCCCCCATGGAAATGCTGGACGCCAACAAGCAGCCCATTGGCTTTGATGTGGACTTCATCACTGCCGTTGGCAAGGCCGCCGGTTTTGAGGTTGATGTGCGCAACATCGCCTGGGACGGCATTTTCGGCGGCGTAGCCACCGGACAGTACGACATCGTGGCTGCCGCCACCACCATCACTGAAGAACGTCAGAAGCAGTTTGACTTCTCTGATCCTTATTATGAAGTTGCCCAGGCCGTGGTGCTGCCCGCTGGCAAGAGCATCAAGAGCCTGGCCGACCTCAAAGGCAAGAAGGTCGGCGGCCAGATCGGCACCACCGGCGTGTTCGTTATCCGCAAGGCTGGCGTGGCTGTTGACCTCAAGGAATACGACGATGTGGGCCTGGCCATTCAGGACATGCTGGGCGGTCGCCTTGACGCCGTTATCTGCGATGATCCGGTTGCGCTCTACTACGTCAACAAAAAGGCCGACACCGCCGGCAAGCTCAACATTTCTTTCAAGACAGAAGAAAAAGAATACTACGGCTTTACCGTGCGCAAGGGCCGCAAGGACCTGGTGGAAAAGCTGAACAAGGGCATTGCCGCCGTGAAGGCTTCCGGCGTGGAAGCCCAGTTGCTCCAGAAGTGGATGGGCGCTTCCAAATAGTTTTCTTTTCTTGTGATATTTTGGTGGCTTCCGGGCTTTTGTCCGGAAGCCATTGCATAAACCAGGGCAATGCCTTACACCACAGGGCCAGCCCGTTATAACCCGCGGCATCCCGGCACGGCCCAGCCCTTGCCCGCCGCCAGCCTCAAACGCCTTGTCATGAAGGACTGCGATGCACGATAAAAAAGATGGAAGCAAAGGCAACATCATTATGGTCACGGATGGCGCGTCCATCCCCGACCCGCGTGAATGGCGCCTGATAAACGCATGGTCTATCGCCCTGGTGGGCGCGCTCGGCACCCTGTTTACCCTCTGCACGCTCTGGCCCGAGCCATACCTGCGCATTCTGCTTTACCTGCCGGACGGCATACTGATCACATTCAAGATCACCATGCTTTCCATCTGCTGCGCGGTGCCGCTTGGCTTGCTCACAGGTCTTGGTCGCATTTCAGACAACCGCCTCATAAATCTCATCGCCTCCACCTATGTGGAAGTGATACGCGGCATCCCCCTGCTGGTGCAGATATTTTATATCTACTACGCCCTCTCGCGCTTTGTGCAGGTGAGCGGCGTCACCTCTGCGGTGGTCGCCATCAGTTTTTGCTACGGCGCCTACATGGGCGAAGTGTTCCGCGCGGGCATCACGGCCATCAACAAGGGCCAGACCGAAGCCGCGCGCTCGCTGGGCTTCAACCGCTACCAGACCATGCGTCTCGTGGTGCTGCCCCAGGCCATGCGCACCATTCTGCCCCCCGTTGGCAACGAATGCATCGCCATGCTCAAGGATACCTCGCTTGTATCCATCATGGCCGTGCCGGACATCATGCAACGCGCGCGCAGCTTTGTGGGCACCACCTATCTGTATTTTGAAACCTACACCATGGTGGCAATTATTTATCTCATTATCACCCTTGTGCTCTCCAAGGCTGTGAGCATCATGGAATCCAGGCTGAACTACTATGACGGAAAATAGCGCCGCCCCCATTATCTCCATCAATCACGTCTGGAAGTACTTTGGCTCGCTGCCTGCCTTGCAGGATGTGAGTCTGGATATTGCTCCCGGCGAACGTGTGGTCATTATCGGCCCCTCCGGCTCCGGCAAGTCCACCCTGCTGCGCTCCATCAACAGGCTGGAACAGATCGACCAGGGCAGCATCATTGTTCAGGGTCAGGATATCCAGAGCGATGAGAACAACATCAACGAGATGCGCCAGAACCTGGGCATGGTTTTCCAGCAGTTCAATCTTTTTCCGCACAAGACGGTGCTGGAAAACCTCACCCTTGCGCCGCGCCACCTGCGCAAGCTCTCGCGCGAGGAGGCTGATGCCCGCGCCCTGAGTCTTCTCAAAAAGGTCGGCATCAGCGACAAGGCCAATGTGTACCCTGCCATGCTTTCGGGCGGGCAGCAGCAGCGCGTTGCCATTGCGCGCGCCCTGGCCATGCAGCCCTCCATCATGCTCTTTGACGAACCGACATCCGCCCTCGACCCCGAAATGGTGGGCGAAGTGCTGGACGTTATGGTGAAGCTGGCGGAAGAAGGCATGACCATGGTTTGCGTAACCCACGAAATGGGCTTTGCGCGCACTGTCGCCGACCGCCTCATCTTTATGGATCAGGGTCAGATTGTGGAAATGGGCAAGCCTGAAATGCTCTTCACTGCCCCACGCCATCCGCGCTTGCGGCAGTTCCTGAACCAGATTCTGTAGTTCGCTTTTGGGCAGGAGGGACCTTTGCCCGCAAGGGTTCCTTCCTGCCATCCTCCCCGCCCTCTTTCCCGCTATCCCTTACGTGCTGCATCAGCAGCTACGCCCTCCTCGGCGTCAACAACAAGGGAGTGAACAAAGCCATGAGCGCCCCCCAGACACATAGCCCCACCGTGGCCGTTGCCGTGAGCGGCGGCGTGGACAGCCTGTGCGCAGTGGTTATGCTGCACAATGCGGGCTTTCGCGTCTTGGCCCTGCACGGTCTTTTTTTGCCAGACGGCCCAACGGTTGCCCCCGCAGGGCTGGCGGAAGCTTGCGCCACGCTGGGGGTTCCCCTGCATGTGGCCGACCTGCGCGAGGCCTTTCAGCGCGAAGTGCTGACCCCCTTTGCCGCCGCCTATGCCCAAGGGCGCACACCCAACCCTTGCGCCTACTGCAACCGGGCCATCAAGTTTGGCGTGCTGCTCGACACCGCCCTGGCTCTTGGTGCGGTCAAGCTCGCCACCGGGCATTACGCCCGCCTTGTTTCCGCCCCGGATGCGCCAACAACCGAGGGCGAGGATGAAACTTCCGAATCCTATCCCCTGCTTGCCGCCGCAACGGACACCGCCAAGGATCAAAGCTATTTTCTCAGCCTTGTGCCGCGTCAACGGCTGAGCCGCGCCCTGTTTCCGCTTTATGGGCAGAACAAGGAGCAAACCCGCGCCATTGTGGCGGCTGCCGGGCTGGCAGTTCCCCTGCCGTCCGAGAGCCAGGATATCTGCTTTGCCCCGCCCGTAGCGCAGGCTGGCATGTCTGCCGCCGAGGCCTACCGGCCCTTTCTGGAGCGGCACTGGCAGGCGGCTGGCACCATCGCGCCGGGGCCGGGGCCGGTTCTCTTGCTGGACGCTGCGGGCAACAAGCGCGAAATTGCCCAACACAAAGGGCTGTGGCGCTATACGGAAGGCCAGCGCAAAGGCCTTGGCATTGCCCATACGGAGCCGCTTTTTGTGCTGACCAAGGACAGTGCGACCAACACCCTTGTGGTCGGGCCGCGGGCCTTGCTTGGCATACGCACCTGCGTGACAGGGCCAGCAAACATCGCGTTGCCGCCGCACCTTTGGCCTGACAGGTTACTTGTACGGCTGCGGCATCGGCAGCGCCCCTGCCCGGCGAGCGTGCAGATTGAGGATGCTCGTCTGCGTATAGTGCTGGATGAACCGCAGTTTCCCACGGCGCCCGGTCAGGTGGCAGCGGTTTATGATGAAGCAGGCCGTGTGCTGGCTGCTGGTGTGGTTGAAGAGATGGCCTGAAAATTCAGGCAGGTATGTTTCCTTTATGATGGGTGAGGGTGAGCCTGTCAGGCTGATTTACGCAAACCCGACTTTTACGGCCTGACTGCGTCAAAATCCAGTTTTTAATGCTCACGTACACAAGTACGCTGCGCTTAAAAACTGGATTTTTCCTTGTCAGGCCACAAAAACCGTATTTTGCAAATTCGCCCAACACCAGCCATCGCCTCCGCTACGCTCCGGCGAGTCTAAGGAAGGCGACTTCACGACCAGCTTCTGATGGAGGAGATACATCTCTGACTCGTAATGTATCAGTCTGGCCATGGCTAAATTGGGGATTAAACATCTTAACCTACCGATGTAATTAATAATTTTTTCTAGGTTTGTCTAACTGTGGACTGTCAAAATTTCAAGAGTGCTGAAAAAAACAGTGCTATGCTCTCAACTTGCAACGGTATTGATGGTAGTTGGCAGAAGCGGATATTGATCGAAGCGAAAGCGGACTTTGGCATTTACGCGGCGCGTAGGGAGATCGCCTGACCAAGCGCAGCGAGGGAAGGAAGCTCCCGCAGCTACAGCCGCGTGCCCTCGCCGTTTTGCGGAAGCTGAAAACTTTCTCAGGGGGTGCTTCTGGGGGGATGCAAGGGGGGCCGAGAAGGGGGCACAGCCCCATAACCGGCCCCGCCTTGCCGCGCGCCGCGCAGGCGTCCCAAACTCCGCCGGAAGGCGGAATCCCATGCCCGAAGGGCACCAATGCTGTAAGCATACCCCACTCAACAAAAAAAAACGAGCCTCAGCGTCAGCCAAGGCCCATTATAAAAGTTTTTGCGGGAAAGGGGGGTTGGGGGGAGGGGGGCGGTTTTAAAAAAAACGCCCCGACCCCCCAAATGAAAAA
>JAEZYD010000027.1 GCA_023419375.1 Pseudomonadota bacterium | reverse complement strand
TCGCAGAGCAGGATGCTCGGCTCGGTGGCCAGCGCGCGGGCGATGCCGACGCGCTGCTTCTGGCCGCCGGAGAGCTGTGCCGGGTACTTGTGTGCATGGTCCTTGAGCCCGACGCGTTCGAGCAGGCTGGCGACGCGGGCGTCGATCTCGCTGCGCGAGCGGATGCCGGCCAGGCGCAGCGGCATGGCGACGTTGTCGGCCACCGTCTTGGACATCAGCAGGTTGAAGTGCTGAAAGATCATCCCGACGCGCTGGCGGAAGCGCCGCAGGCCGTCGGCATCCAGCGCGGTGACGTCCTCGCCGTTGACCAGGATGCGTCCGCCAGAGGGCTCCTCGAGGCGATTGATCAGGCGCAGCAGCGTGCTCTTGCCGGCGCCGGAATGGCCGATCAGACCGAACACATCACCGGAGGCGATTTCCAGCTGCGTCGGTTGCAGCGCGGGAATATCGCGGCCGGCGGTCCGATAGGTTTTATGGACTTGATGGAATTCGATCACGGGCGAACCTTGTGGGTGCGACGTTTGTTGCCGGGATGATCGGCGAAAGCCCGGCATTCTACCCGTTTGCCGGCGACGTCGCTCGCCTGCGCCGCTGCGATTGAGCAAATCCATGGGGCTGATAGGCAAAGCAAATCGTCGCAGGCGGCAACCTTGCGGCGATCAATGGGGTCACTAACCGGTACGCCGTGAATCGATCATGTGTCTGCCCCGCGTTCCGGGCCGATCGTTCGCGGTACCGCTCACCGCAAACGGAGGCCCACCATGACCGACAAGACCCCGCAACAGAGCGAGCTGGCCGGTACCGACACTGTCGACCGCGCCAATCACAACGCCAAGCTCGACCAGCTGGAAGCGTTTCGCAGCGACGCCACCGGCGAGGCGCTGCGCACCAATCAGGGCGTGAAGATCGCCGACAACCAGAACACCCTCAAGGCCGGCGGCCGTGGGCCCTCGCTGCTCGAAGACTTCATCATGCGCGAGAAGCTCACCCACTTCGACCACGAGCGCATTCCCGAGCGCATCGTGCACGCGCGCGGTGCCGCGGCGCACGGCGTGTTCCAGAGCTACGCCGATCACAGCTGGCTGACCAAGGCCTCGTTTCTCGCTGCCGAAGGCAAGGAGACGCCGGTATTCGTGCGCTTCTCCACCGTGCAGGGCTCGCGCGGCTCGGCGGACACCGTGCGCGACGTGCGCGGCTTCGCCACCAAGTTCTACACCGACGAGGGCAATTTCGACCTGGTCGGCAACAACATGCCGGTGTTCTTCATTCAGGACGCGATCAAGTTTCCGGACTTCGTGCATGCGGTGAAACCCGAGCCGCACAACGAGATCCCGCAGGCGCAGTCGGCTCACGACAGCTTCTGGGATTTCGTCTCGCTGACGCCTGAGTCCGCACACATGGTGCTCTGGACCATGTCCGACCGCGCCCTGCCGCGCAGCTATCGGGCGATGGAAGGCTTCGGCGTGCACACCTTCCGCCTGATCAATGCCGAGGGCGTCAGCCGCTTCGTCAAATTCCACTGGAAGCCGGTGGCCGGCGCCTTCTCGCTGGTCTGGGACGAAACGCTGAAGATCGCCGGCAAGGACCCGGACTTCAACCGCCGCGACATGTGGGAGTCCATCGAGATGGGCGACTACTTCGAGTGGGAGCTGGGCGTGCAGGTGGTGGAAGAGGCCGACGAGCACAAGTTCGACTTCGACCTGCTGGACCCGACCAAAATCATCCCCGAGGAGCTGGTGCCGGTGCAGAAGCTCGGCAAGATGACGCTCAACCGCAACCCGGACAACTTCTTCGCCGAGACCGAGCAGGCTGCCTTCCACATCGGCCATATCGTGCCGGGCATCGACTTCACCAACGACCCGCTGCTGCAGGGCCGGCTGTTCTCCTACACCGACACCCAGCTGCTGCGTCTCGGTGGGCCGAACTTCCACGAAATTCCGATCAACCGTCCGCTGTGTCCGTTTCACAACAACCAGCGCGACGCCTTCCATCGCCAGACGATCCACAAGGGCCGCGCCAACTACGAGCCCAACTCCATCGACAACGGCTGGCCCAAGGAAACCCCGCCGGCAGCTCAGGGCGGCGGTTTCGAGAGCTATCCGGAGCGGGTCGAGGGGCACAAGATCCGCAACCGCAGCGAATCCTTTGGGGACCATTTCTCCCAGGCCACGCTGTTCTGGAACAGCATGAGCGAGCCGGAGAAGGAGCACATCATCGGCGCCTATACTTTCGAGCTGGGCAAGGTCGAGCGGGTGTTCATCCGCGAGCGGCAGGTCAACGAAATCCTCGCCAACATCGACCTGGAGCTGGCCCGCCGCGTCGCCGAAAACCTCGGCCTGCCAGTGCCGAGCGCGCCGACCGTAGCGCCGAAGCAGCCAACCCCGCAGAGTTCGCCGGCGCTGAGCCTGATGAATCACGTACCGGGCAATATCAAGTCGCGCAAGGTGGCGATCCTGGTGGCCAACGGTGTCGATGGTGCGGCGATCGATGCGTTCAAGGCCAAGCTGGCCGAGCAGGGCGCGCTGGCCAAGGTCATCGGTCCGTCGCCGGCTCCGGTAAAAAGCGCGGACGGCCAGATGCTGGCGGTCGATGCCGCGATGGATGGCATGCCCTCGGTGATGTTCGACGCGGGGTTCGTCCCCGGTGGTGCCGATGCGGCGGCGGCCATGGCCAAGTCCGGCGAGGCCAAGCATTACCTGCTGGAGACATACAAGCATCTGAAACCCATCGTGGTGCTCGGTGCGGCACGGCCGCTGCTGGCAT
>JAEZYD010000031.1 GCA_023419375.1 Pseudomonadota bacterium | reverse complement strand
GTATTAATGTGTACCACCTCCAATCTCAAATGAAAAATATGTTTCATTGTTAATACTTAATATAATTCTTCAAATAATACTCAAAATACTTTTTTATAAACAGTGCCGAATACTTATTGTCTGGCATAAACATAATAGGAATATCATACTTAAACCAAAAACTATGTAATGATGCTAAAAATGATTTCTTATTATATTGAGTGTTGTAATTACCGGTTGCGACATCGGAATAATTCGCATTTTCAATAAGTAACACCTTTGTCTTAGGAGCAAGACATAGTTCTTTTTCAAAACGATCTCGCTCCTTAGTCAAATTTCCACTAATTTCTTCAAGACTAGCCTTTCTTTCAATACAAATCTTCTTATTAAAATACATATCTCTGGGTATCGAAAGTTCTTCATTCTTTGGTAGTGCAAAGCTATAATCACCGTATTCCAGAGCTTTCTTTTTGTATGCAATGTCATTTTTATCAAAGCTATCTGTAATGTGGGCGTTCATTTTTTCGCGTGTATCTACCAAAATTATAATTGAAGAAATTAATTCATCTATTTCTTTATCTGTATACTTATAGCAACTTATTATATTTTTATCCCCCTAACAAATAGCATATTCAGAAACCCACCACTCTTTTTCTTCGGTTTCTGTCCAACTTCCATCCACTTTTTTCATTTTAGGTTTCCTATATTGTTGTTTTACCTTAATAATGTCTCCTCGCCTTACTGGATTATCTTTAAATATTTTTTTACTTATTTTTACTGGAATAGTATTTCCGTTAGCTAGAGCATATAGCTTTAAGCGTGGTGAATAATCTACGTTTAAATCTAATGCGACACAATAGCCAGCAAATTTTTTATCTACAATATCTACATATCCCAAATTCTCTATCTGATATGTAATCTTAGTTTTTATACTTGTCTTTTCATTTGGAACCGCTTTAATCAGCTCATTGAGTAATAAAATACTATCTAAGCCAGTAAATGTTTTTTGAGTTTCCTTTTGAGAACAACTCCTTATTACTTCAAAATCTAAGTTGTCTTCTAATGCTTTATCCTTTTTTATCTGTTTTTTTCCATAATACTTTGAAAATAGACTATTAACGGTAAGCAGGTATGATATTCCGCCAAACTCTTCAAAGAAATCAAGTTTAGTTAGTATTTCTAGCTTTCTACTATCTACCTTTAATTCAGTAATCCTTGCCAATAAATCAACAAATGAGTTAAAACGCTCACTTCTTATAGAATATAAATCATTAGCGGCATCATCGTTAAGAAACTTTACAGAGGCAATCCCCTTATATATTCCACTTTCGTCACAAGAATATTTTGCGGTTGAATGACGAAACTTAATGCTATGTATAGTAATCCCAAGTTGTTTTGCAAGTTCTGTACCAAGTTTAATGTCGTCTTCGTTATTAGCATTATTAAGATATGCTGTAATAAACTCTTTTGGATAATAGTATATAAGATAAGCACACAGATATCCAATCATTGAATACCCAGTAGAGTGATTATATCCAAATTGATAATTGGAACTATCTTCGATTATCTTCAAAAACGTTTGTGCTTCTTTTTCCGCAACGATTCTTTCACGTTTTGACATGTTACAGTACCCCTCTAAGATAGAAGGTAACGCTGCCTCTAATCGATCCCGTTGTTTACGTCCTATTGCTCTTCTTACGTTGTCTGCATCACTTCCACTAAGTCCGCATATGTTCGTGAGAAATTTTATAGTATCCTCCTGAAAAACGAGATACCCATGGTTGTCCGCCAATAATCTGTCTATTAGGTCGGACGGATTCTTTTTAGGCTTATGAGATAGTAGGTCGTCTCTGTATGTTTCTCCGGAAGGTCTTATGGATGCATTAACAAGAGATAGATCGTTGACACATTGACAGCTAAATTTCTTCATGGAGTCATATGCGAACCTGCTCTCAAACTGAAAGATGCCAACAGGACTATCCGATATGTGATTCCATGCGTTTTTATCTACCCAATTAACAGTATGAGATTTCGGATATGGTATACCTGCCAGCATACAAGCGTCTTTGATTATCTCGATATTCTTTAGTCCAAGCAGATCGTATTTAACTAGAGAAACCTCATGAATTTCCTCCATATTAATGCTAATTATGCGCTTGCCATCTTTTGACCAAAATGTACCATAGTTATCCGGTAGGGTAATTGGGCTTACAATTATTCCTGCTGGATGCATGGATTGTGAAATTGCGGTTCCCACCAGGCCGTCAAAGTAATAGAATAAGTTTTTATACTTAACCTCTTTTAAGTCCTTTAAAGCTTTCTGATTGTGCTTAATTTTTTCCTCACACTCAGCCTTTTCTTTCAGTATCTTTTCATACGACTCTTCAGCACACGCTTCCAATAAAATGTCTAATTTTTTAATCCTATCTCCACTAGTAGCTATGGTATCTGTAAATGTTGAATATGCGGATTTTATATCCTTTACCTCATCCAACGGAATGCTCAGTGCTCTTCCTATCTCATCAATAGTACCTTTATCTGATATCGTTCCTATAGCTAAAATATAAGCCGTTCTATCCTCGCCATATTTTTCTATTATGTGTTCATAAACCAAATGTCTCTGAGACGGGGAAATATCTAAATCAATATCGCCAATTTCCATTCTGTCTTCATTTGCAAATCTAGAAAATACTGTATTCCATACAATCGGATTTACATCTGTGATATCAGTAAGATATGCTATAGTTGAACCTCCAACTGACCCCCTGCATGGGCCAACTGGGATTCCATTATCCCAACAC
>JAEZYD010000047.1 GCA_023419375.1 Pseudomonadota bacterium | reverse complement strand
GAGAAAAGTGTATTATGGTGACTCATGTCCAAAATCTCCTTGTGTGGCAAAGTTTTTCGCAAACTCTTTATACCACATCGCACTGAGATTTTGGACTTTTTTCTTAACCCTTAGCCGGACAGCAATGGCTTATGATAAAAAAGATCAATTTTCTTGTTTTCAAAAGAAATAGAAGTTGTATTGTTGTCACTCAACAGCTTTTGAGCTGCACAGTTTACAGTAAAATCAAAATACTCAGCGTGCTCAGCGGAATAGTTTTTTCTTATACAACTTCTGTAAGTCAAGATTTGTTTTGCATCTAGAACGGTATTCCACGGCAATGTAAGTGCTAAAAATAAATTATTAATGTATTTTGATGTGTCTGTAGTTACATCTATTGCGCCAAGTGTTGGCAAGGAATATTTATTTGAAGAGTCAGGGCATATAATTTTTTCGCCAACAATAGTGTCAAAGGCTACTTTTGAAGAAATACAATCGCAATTTGAAAAATAATGATCATGGATATTGTTGAATACTATAGTTGCATCATTACTTAAAAAGGGCATTGCAACTATAAAGTCAAGCAATACTCCAGGCATTACGGTGCTTGAATCTAAAATAATAAAATCAATTTCCCCTCCAATATTTTCGAGATAAACAGGTAGGCTATTTCCTAGGTAGCGCTCCCAGTTTTTTTTCAGGTCAGAAAAAAACTCATCTACAAGAAATCCTGATTTTCGCCTCGGGTCAGCCGGAAGGCGGGATTGGGAGTCAACAGAAATGAATTTTGCTGAGGATCGCAGGGCTTGAAGCGTCTTCAAAATGACTGCTGATCTTGTTCCGGAGCCGACGCCGACCTCAACGATCTTCCTGGGATTCCTTTTCTTAATCAATCCACTCAAAAAGCACATTTGAGCTTGTTCTTTTTCAAAATAACGTAACCCGGCCGCGCCGTATTTCGTTCTCAAGGCATTGAGTACGTCATTGTATCCCTGGGGATCATAAAATTTCTTCTTGCTAAACAGCATATGTGTCTCGTTGTTTTATAATTAACTGTAATTTTTAAGCATGCTGCCTGTCGTTCAATATTTGTACTAGTGTTGTGTCTTAATGATCATGCCGATAGCTGCGACTTCTCTTTCATTCATTAACTGTTTATATGGTATCTGTCATGTCAAAACGGCCTCTTCTGAGTGGGAAAGGATGTCGGCTTTGAATTTTTCACACTGTTTGCATCGGTCTTTCCCTTGAGGTGATCATCTGAAATCTCTTTCCGTCAGCCGCAGGATCTGAGATCTTCATACTTGCGGTCTCCCTCGCTAGGCTCAATTTTCGCACTTGTACTGAGTGAGGTGTTGTTTCTTGATGCTGTAACAGAATCTAAATTAAAGAAGTAGTAATAGGTGAAGATCGCCATATCGGGAGCCAAGCTTGATTATATACGTTGTAGTCAGCGTTTGGGAGAGTGTCTTGGTCATCCCCATATCCCCATTTCAAAGGTGGGCGTTTTTTATCTGTGGCTATTCCATCGGGAACTGCATCATGATCTTTACCTAGTATCTATGTATGTGGGAATGCTGATGGTACGCTGCCGCATATTTATCTATTTTGATATCTATTATGCGTGCTTCAGGAATGCCCCTCTTTCTGCAAGATTTGATAGGGACAGTTCAAATTTTTCTGAATTATGTGGCGGAGAATCAGGTAGAATTGCTTTAAAATGCTGGCCACCCCATGAAACATCATTTCGTTTAAGAAATAGCTTTCTCATATTGAGTTGCCTCTGTGGATGGATTCTTGATCAGGCCTTTTTATTGATAGGGATGTATTTAGCCCTTCAGTAGCCTGCGATATTTATTTGTGGCTTTTTGAAGTGTCATCCAAAGTATATTTTGTCTGAACACTTGAACTGCGTGCCACTAAAAAAGACTTTGTATCTTTTCCTCATATAAATGTAGTAACTTTTTGTCAGTAGGATTTGTAACAAGTGCAGATCGCAGTAAATGCTCTGCAGGCATTGGATATTTATTTGAAAGAGCTTCTACAGAGGCAAGAATCACATCAATTTTTCTGTTGCCTGATGCATACAGCTGTCGGGCTTGTCGATTTTGAATTTCAGTATCATGTAATGCTTTTTGAATGTCAAACTGGAGTACTGGTTTTTTACAATCAGCGATATATTTCCATATTATTGCATGTTGCTTCGCATACCTTTCCCATGTCCAATCATCGATATCACCTCTGCGTTTATTGCTCTCAGCTGCAATTTTTTCAAATATTGCTGTCAGATCGTCTAAAGATGTAAAACTGAAAGTCGGGGCTTCTTGAGCTTCAATGTGGTAACCTTGAGCTGTTACAATGGTTTTAACGCCAGCGTGTAAAGCGTCAAGAAATCCCATCGATCCCTCGTCCATACCTAAGTACAGATAATAGTCCATGTTTTCAAAGAAGCAGAGGTATTTTTCTTTATCAAAATCCGGAATGTATTCAACTTCAAAATTTTTTTCCCGCAATGCGGCAACTTGCTGTTCCCAGCCACTTCCCATGATTTTTATAGAAAAAATATGCGGATCAAAGGGCGCTAATGCCTCCACAAGCATGTTTTCGCGCTTGCGGGCATCACTATACAAACGGCTTGTGATGCCAAGCCGCACCTTACGGCGGCGAACTTGCCCATCCTGCGCGGGATGGACAAAGCAAAGTTTTTCCGCTGGCAGCCCGGCGCGGATCAGTTTTTTAACCGTGTCATAGGACATGCAGATGCCCATATCGGCAATAGCAAGCTGACGCATGAGCATCAGTACTTTTTCTTGCGTATCAACATGCGTGATCATAAGCGTTCGCACAAAA
Source organism: Pseudomonadota bacterium (assembly GCA_023419375.1). GTDB lineage: Bacteria > Desulfobacterota > Desulfovibrionia > Desulfovibrionales > Desulfovibrionaceae > Desulfovibrio. The sequence goes on along the minus strand of JAEZYD010000047.1, from coordinate 260,859 downwards.
CTGTTATCAGCGCTTTCCCATCCCAAATAGGGGATATGGTGGGTAACAAGATGCCGCTGCCTGGAATTTGATGTGATTTTTGCGGAAATTCCCAGTTCTCCAAGGTGCTGATGAAGCTTGTGCGCAAATTTGCCAAGGATCCAGCTTCCGACACCTTCATATGATAAGATATTGATGCTAGGAGTGTGCGAGGGGGTGTTTGTCCGGGAAGTACCAATAATAGTTTTAAAAAGTTGGCTATATTTATGTGCGCAGCGTTGTTCGCTGAATAGTTCAGCACGAGCCCGGCAGTTTTTTTTCATGGTCGCAACTTCAGCTGCGTCCATATTTAATAAGAGCCGAATGTTGGCAACCAGCGAGGTGACGTCGCCAGTGGGGCTTAATAATCCAGAAATGCCGTCTTGAACAATTTCCGGGATTCCACCGGTTTCAAATCCTACAACGGGTATTCCCACCGCGAGGCTTTCCAGGGCAATGCTGGGGAAATTTTCTTCTTCCGGTGTTAGCAAAAAAATATCAGCGAGACGGAGTGCCTCAGCAACCGAGGCATCTGAATCAAGGTGCGGCAGGATATGCCACGGATATGGCGGCATCATGCTCGTATCAAACTGGGCAGCGCCAAAGGAAACAAGTGAAAATTGCCGCTCACCCAGCGCATACAGCTGATTGAGAGCTTCAAGTATGTACGAAAAGCCTTTTCTGGGGTTTTGCAGACTGGCGGCCCCAAAAAGCAAAACTTTATGTTCGGGATTAATTCCGAGCCTTTTTTTTAGTTCTTGCGCGGAACCAGGGGTGTACACATCCAGCGGCACACAGTTGGGGATATGGTGTATATCCGTCTTTCCTAAAAGTGAGCTTTGTCTGGCCTGCTCCTGTACCCATTTTGATGGGGCGACGCAGCTAATGTTCATTTGCGCGTATGCGTTACGCTTCATCAGCCAGCCCAAACGCGAAATGTCCTGCTCACGAGTGCTGTTAAGTTGCGGACACGAGCCGCATTTGTCGTGAAAGGCCAGACAGCCCCGGCTGTAGTGGCAGCCGCCAGTAAACGGAGAAAGATCTGAAAAACGCCAGACAACAGGTTTATTTTTCAAAATTTCTGGGAGGTTCTGGAAGTTCACAACCCCTGAAACCCAATGCAAAAAAATTATATCCGCTTCAGTGAGTACTTCAAAATTATCCTGCGCTACCAGGCTGTCAGCCGTTGAAAACAGCTCAAGAGTCGGTTTTGCAGCATACTGCTCGCGAGTGTTATGCCAGTGTTGATTGATGCCGGGCCATGCGATACTTTCCCGGATTTGTGAACGCTGTTGGATGTGGATCCGAACATTCGAAGGTGAATTCTCGAAAAGACGGACATCAGGTGAATTCTGAGTAGTGTTAAGGACAAACATGGTGCTGTCTATTCCACCGGCGAGTAGTGCCTTGTGGATGCGCAATGCCGCAGTCCCCGCTCCGTTGCGATCGATCATGCAAAGATGAGCTACTTTCATTCAGCGAAACTCCTCAGACTGGGATGACGTATTTTCCAGCTATGGCGATGAGTATGAAACAGAAAATATAGTTCGTTGAAATAATTATACGTTCGCGGCTAAGTTATGCAGCACGTAGTAATTAAAAAAAGTAACTTGTTGTTCTGCGCCATGTGTCCGCATCTGCTTAAGCCGGCATGTCTTCAAGGCTGTCGTCGTTGTCCACCACATGGTTAATGCTCGTTTCCATGATTTCCCGCGCCTTGGGGGCTATACGGGTATACAGGGCGCGCAGGCGTTCCTCAATCAGGGTGCAGTTGCTCGAATCGCTGCTCAGCCCGCCCATTTCCATGTAGGAAACAATGACTGGCAGCCGCGCCAGGTTTTCTCCGGTAAGGATTCTGGCGGCAAATTCAAAATCGCCCGCAATCTTGTATGTTGGATCAAATCGTTCCCGCTGCAGTACGGGGACTCGTGTGAACGTGGCGGGGAAGGGCACGCCCATGTCTGAAAGAAAAATATTGTAGGCCCGGTGCATGGTGCGGTTGAGCAGATGCTGGGCTTTGCCGTTGCTGCCCAGGAGCAGAGCCCCATAGGCCATATCAATGTGTTGCGGCATGCCGCGCAGGTGGCGGTGGCACTGCGCAATGCTGTGGGGGCTAACAAAAAAATCGTCCGCGCCAAGAAAAATGGCCCAGTCGCCAGTGGCTCGGGCAATGGCCCTGTTCCACGCATCGTACACGCCTGAATCCCGTTCGGAAACCAGCTTGATTCTGTCTGCATGCGGACGCAGTTTTTCTAGTGTGCTATCAGTGGAGCCGCCGTCCTGCACAATCCATTCAATATTGGGGTAGGATTGGCTGAAGACAGAGGCCATCAACCGTGAAATGTATTTTTCGCCATTATATACGGCTGTGATGATGGAGTATTTCACCGGGGCTCTCCGCTTGCGGCGCTTTTGCCAGTCAGGTGGTTACGTACGCTAAGCCTAGTGCAATGTGTGCCACAAAACAATATGCGTTCACTGATACATGGGGCTCATGGCGCGCAGCAGGTTGCTGAACAGGCCATCCAGCCCCTGCACAAAGGATGTGATACGGTCAGACATGATGACCATGAGCAGACCCAGAAAGAAAAAGCCCACCATCACCTTGATGGGGAAACCAAACTCCATGATGGGTATCTGCGGCGAGGTGCGGGCCATGAGGCCCAGCGACACTTCAACCATGAACAGGGCCACCATGACCGGGGCAGCGATCTGCAATGCCAGCACAAACATCTGCGAGGCCAGATACATGATCTGGCGCAGCACCATCGGTCCGATAAACAGCCCGCCCGGCGGCACCAGGTCAAATGAGGCCGCGAATCCCTTGATCATATACAGATGCCCGTCAAGGCTCAGAAAAACGAGCAGGGACACCATCCACAGAAAAAATGCCGTGGCGCCCGTCTGATTGCCGGTGAGCGGATCGGCAAAGTTGATCATGGTAAAGCCCATCTGAAATCCCAGCAGCTCGCCGCCAGCCTGAATGCCCATAAACAGAAAATTGACGGCCATGCCAAGTACCAGGCCCAATACCGCCTCGCCCAGCATCATGAGCGCCACGTCAAAGGGATGCGCAGGCATGGCGGCGGCTGGGAGCGTGAGGTGCGGCCATACGCCCAGGCAAAAAACAATGGTTATGGCCGCCTTGACCTGCGTGGGGATGTTGTTGGTGGAAAAAACGGGCAGCATGAACATGACGATACTTACGCGCATCATGGTGAGCAGCAGGCTGAGCACGCTGGCCGGATCGTAGTTATAAACATCCATATAGTGAGTTTTGCAAAAAGGTTGCCAAGTATTTCGTCACGCTTGTGACGCCCAAGGGCGGGAGCGCCAATTGCACGTGGCGGCAAGTCTGAAATGGCTGCCACGCGATACCAGCATCGAACGCTTCCCGGTATGGTTTGCTTGATACGTTCTGTCCCGGGTACTACTGTGACGCATCTACTATCATTGCTGCAAGGGGACGTTATGGCCATTCCCACATCCCGCACGCAAAGCGCGGCCACTGTCTGCATAGAAACCGCACTCTGCACCGGCTGCGGCCAGTGCGTGGCCGTGTGCAAGGATTTTGGCCTGCGGCTTCAAGGCGGCAAGGCCCGTTGCGCGCCCGATCCTCTGTTTGGCTGCGTGGGCTGTGGGCATTGCATGGCTGTTTGCCCCGCCGGGGCCATAACCGTGCGGGGCCGGGCACTGCGCCCGGAAGATATGTTTGCCCTGCCGCCCCGGAACAGCGCCGCGAGTTTTGATGCGTACTACGCCCTGCTGCGTCGGCGCAGAAGCGTGCGCGAATTTATGCCCGCCGCGGTGGAGCCGGAGCTGGTCGAGCGCATCCTTGACGCGGCCCGCACCGCACCCGCCGGGGTGCCGCCTTCGGATGTCAATGTGCTTGTGCTGGACAGCCGGGAGAAAAACCGTGACTTCGCCAGTGATTTTTGCACGCACCTCAAAACACTGGGCTGGCTCACTGCCCCCTGGTTTCTTGCGCTCATGCGTCCATTCTGGGGCAAGGCCAACGATGGGCTGTTTCGCAATTTTGTGCGGCCCGCGCTTGCGGCGTTCACGTCTTCAATGGATGCGGGAAAAAACATCGTGACCTATGACGCGCCCCTGACCATGTATTTTTACGGTTCGCCTTGGGCAGACCCCGCAGATCCGTTGGTGGCCGCATCCCTTGCCATGCTGGCGGGCGAGGCTCTGGGCCTTGGCACCTGCATGATAGGCTCCATACATCCTTTGTTGCAGTGGGGCGGCAGCGCGGCGCGTTTTCGCAAACGGCATGGCATCCGCTGCAAAAGCCGCGAGGGCGTGGTGGTGTTGTTTGGCTATGCGTGCATCCATTACACCAAGGGCATTGAACGCAGTTTTGCCTCGGTGCACAGGGCATAGCCGCCCGTAAATAAAAAGCGCCGCGGGATATGTTCCTGCGGCGCTGACAAATCTGATCGGGAGCTGATTGGAGCTAGGTTGCTCCAGCTGCTTACTTGTTCAGCTTCTCGGCGATAACTTCGCGTATGATCTTGTTCAGGCCGGGGAGGTCTGGCTTGGAAACCTGCCTGTCTGCCCCCACCTTTACGCCCTTTTCATACAGCGCATCGGTGATGAGCGAAGAGAACAGGATGATGGGCAACGTGCTGAGGCCGGGGGTTTCACGGATTTTTGCCGTGAGCATGTGCCCGTCCATTTCCGGCATTTCAATGTCGGAAATAACCAGATGCACCACATCCGTAAGTTCCTTGCCCTTGGCCTGGGCTTCCTCGCGGGTGTGCATCAAAAAATCCCAAGCGGCTCGCCCGCTGCCCACAGCCGTGACCTGAAAACCAGATTTTTCCAGCGACGACTGCATGACGTTGCGCAACGAGCTTGAATCGTCTGCCACCAGCAGATGGAACTGCCCGGCGCCTTCCACGGGGGTGGTGTCCACCTCAACCTGCGACATGTCCAGCGTGCTGTCGAGGCTGGCGAGGATTTTTTCCATGTCCAGAATAAAAAGCACGCGGTCCTGAATGCGCAGAACGCCCGTGATGCTTTCGCGCGAGTAGGCCTGCACATACTGGTTCGGCGGTTCAATGCGATCCCAGGTCATGCGGTGGATGCTGGTGACGGAGGAGACCATAAACGCCGCCTGCACGCCGCTGAATTCGGTGACAATGACCTTGGTGTTTTCTTCCGTGGCCATTTCCTTGCCCAGCCATGCGGCAAGGTTCAATATGGGCAGTACTCTGCCGCGCAGATTGAACGTGCCAAGTACTGAAGGGTCGCACTTGCTGGGCACACTGGTGATATTGGGCAGCCGGATGATTTCAAGCACCTTGGCAACGTTGATGCCGTAATGCCCGCTGTAAACCTTGCCGTCCGGCTGCTTTTCATCAATGATAAATTCAATAATTTCGAGTTCGTTATTGCTAACGTTCAGCAAGCTGTTTTGCGACATGGCTTTCCATCCTGTGCTGCGGAAGGCGTGGCTTTCCACCGATATCGTGTGCTCCGTTTACGGGAACTGCTGTTGAGATGTATCGGCAGGATATGCATTCCCTTAAGGCCTTTGTTCAAAAACCTATTTGCGGCCCCTGGCGGGCTTGGCTGCCCTGGGCGGTTCGCGCCGGGGGCAGAAGCTCAGCATTTCGCACGTGTCGCACAGGGGTTTGCGCGCATCGCACACTTCGCGCCCAAACCAGACCATGCGGTGGTTCACGTCGCCCCATTCTTCGCGCGGAAAAAGCTTCATGAGGTCGCGCTCAATGGGTATGGGATCGGTTTCGTCCGTCAGCCCCAGGCGGTAGGCAATGCGTTTTACATGCGTATCAACCGCAAGCCCCTCGTTGATGCCGAATGCGCCAAACAGCACCACATTGGCTGTTTTGCGGGCAACGCCGGGGATGGTGACGAGGTCTTCAATGCTTTTGGGAATCTGCCCGTCAAAAACATCACGCACACGCCGCGCTGCCCCCAGCAGATTTTTGGCCTTGCTGTGAAAAAATCCTGTGGGCCGGATGACGCTTTCCAGCTCTTCCAGCGGGGCCTCTGCCAGAGCGGCAGGGGTGGGCCAGCGGCGGAACAGCTCCGGCGTAACGGTATTCACCCTGGCATCTGTGCACTGGGCGGCCAGCACTGTGGCTACCAGCAGTTCCCATGCATTTTGGGCGTCCAGATGGGTGCGCGGGTGCGGATAGCGTTTTTGCAGGGCGGCAAGAACGTTCCGGGCCGTTGCCTGTGGGGATGATTTTACGCTCATGTCTCTTTATGCCACAGGGAGCGCATGCCCGCAAGCAAGGGCGCTGACTGTGAGCGCGGCATAATTCTCTGCAATGGAGCCAGCCCTGCCCCCGTTTGGCTACAGTATTGCGCCATGGATGCAGGGTTTGTTTTTTTTTCGGCTACGTGTAGCATGCCTTTATGGAACACGAGGAAAACAGCAAGGTTTTTCTGGTCTATATGACCACGCCCACCCAGGAGGAGGCGCTGACGCTCGCGCGCGAGCTGGTGCGTATGCGGCTGGCCGCCGGGGTCAATATGCTGCCCGGCGCGCAGTCGGTTTACCGCTGGAAGGGCGAGGTGCACGAAGCCGGGGAATGCCTGCTGGTGGCCCAGGTGAGCGAAGCCGCATTGCCGGATTTTATGGCAAAGGCGCGCGCCCTGCACAGTTATGAAGTTCCCTGCGTGGTCGCCATGCCCATTGCAGACGGCCATCAGCCTTTTTTACGCTGGATTACAGAAAACAGTCTGCCGCCCACGGCCTGACCAACCTTCATCCGTCACGTCATCAAGAGGAAACTATGTCCATCTATGTTTCAGGATCACTGGCTTTTGACCGTATCATGACCTTCCCCGGCAGTTTTCAGGATCACATCCTGATGGACAAGCTGCACATGATCAACGTGAGCTTCATGGTGGACGGCATGGATGAACGGCGCGGCGGCTGCGCGGGCAACATTGCCTATTCTCTGGCCCTGCTCGGCGAAAAACCCACCATCGTTGCCGCCGCAGGGCGCGACTTTGGCCCTTACGCCATTGTGCTGGAAAATATGGGGCTGCCGCTGGATGGTATCCGCCGGGCGGAAGAAATCTTTACCGCCCTGTGCTACATCACCACCGACCTCAACAGCAACCAGATCACCGGTTTTTACCCCGGCGCCATGAGCCTCCCCGCCGATTACAGCTTCCCCGCCATTGATGCGGACAAGGACATTGCCATCATCTCCCCCGGCAATGTGGAAGATATGCGCCGCCTGCCCGGATTTTACCGCGAAAAGGGCGTTCCCTATATTTTCGACCCCGGCCAGCAGTTGCCCGTGCTCACCGGCAACGATCTGCTGGCGGCCATTGAAGGCTCCTTTGCCTGCATCACCAACGACTACGAACTGAACATGATCTGCAAGGCCACGGGCAAGAGCGAAGACGAGCTGGTGGGCCGCACCCTGTGGCTTGTAACCACGCTCGGAGCGGACGGCGCGCTGGTGCGCGGTGCAGACGGCACAGAAACGCGCATTCCCTCCGTGCCGCCGCGTCAGGTTCTCGACCCCACAGGCGCGGGCGACGCGCACCGCGCGGGCCTGCTTAAGGGCCTGCTGCACGGGCTTTCCATGCCCGAAGCCGCGAAGCTCGGCTCTGTGAGCGCCAGCTTCTGCCTTGAAAAAATGGGCACGCAGGAACACGAGTATTCGCCGGAAGTTTTCCGTCAGCGGTATGAATCCGTGTTTGGCCCCCTGCCCGAAGGTATTCTGGCTTAAGCGTCAGGCCGCCCCTGTGGCAGATAAACTTAACGGGCTGTAAACCGGGAGCAAACCATGCCGAACAAGCTTCCTGAGGGTATACGGGTTCTGTTTGTGGCTGGTTTTGGCCCGGTGGTGGCCGACCCTGACGCAAGCGGCAAGCTGTACAGAAAGGTGCTGGGCCTGCCCCTGCGCCATGAAGACGGTTACGAAGGCTACTGGCATTCCCAGTGTCTGGAGGGCGTGAAGCATTTCGCCCTCTGGCCGCTGGAAAAGGCCGCGCTCTCCTGCTTTGGCGAGGAGGCCTGGCCGGAGCGTCTGCCTGCGCCGCAGGCCTGGCTAGAGCTTGATGTGGAAGATATTGTTTCCGCCACGCGCATTCTTGAGCAGAACGGCTATGAGCTGCTCCTCCGACTGAAGGAAGAACCCTGGGGGCAGACCGTCACCAGATTCCTCAGCCCCGAGGGTATACTCATGGCTGTTACGCACACGCCTTTTTTGCGCGAGGCGGCTTCGGCGGAGGAAACGGCCTGAGCAGGGAGGCGGCATGTACTACATTGCGCTGGTGGTATTTGCGGGCTGCATTGTGGCCCTGCAACCGCCCATCAACGCGGCCTTGAGCCGTACGGTGGGGCTGCTGGAAAGCGGGCTTATTTCCTTTGCCATCGGCGCGGTTTTTCTGGCTGTCCCTGTGCTGCTGATGGGGCGGGGCAATGTGTTCCGCGTATTTGAAACCCCTGCATGGCAGTGGGCTGGCGGGGTGCTGGGCGCGTTCATGGTTGTGAGCACAACCCTGGCCGCGCCGCGTATTGGCGTGCTGACCACGCTGGTCGCCATGATCTTTGGCAACCTTGTCATGGCGGCCATTATTGACCACAACGGCTGGTTCGGCCTCAATGCCATCCCTTTTGACTGGCGCAGAATGCTTGGGCTGGTCTTGGTGCTGGCGGGCATTGCCCTTGTGGTGCGCCGCTGATAATGCCTGCGGCGCGCGGCAGAAGCCCCGCGTTGCAGAAAAAATAAGGGAAAGAAATGCGCGTTGATGCAGTGCGGGAGTTTTTGGCCCGCCACGGTCTTGAAGGGGCATACCGGGAGTTTGAAGTTTCAAGCGCCACAGTTGATCTGGCGGCTCAAGCCATCGGCTGCGAGCCGGGGCGCATTGCCAAGAGCCTTTCCATCAGCGTCAACGACGCGCCGCTGGTTCTGGTGGTCATGGGCACGGCCCGGCTGGACAACCGCAAGTTCAAGGACGCTTTTCACGCCAAGGCCCGTTTCATCAAGCCGGAAGATCTGGAGGCCCAGGTGGGGCACCCCATGGGCGGCGTCTGCCCATTTGCGCTGCCCGAGGGCGTTGCCGTGTATCTGGACGAAAGCCTCAGGCGCTATGATCCTGTGTATCCGGCTGCGGGCGCGCCCAACAATGCCGCCATGCTCACTCTTGCGGAGCTGGAGCGGGTCACGGGCGGCGTGTGGGTGGACGTGTGCAAGAGTGAAGAAGCCTGATTTTTTTGCTGATGCGCCCGTGGAGTAAACGTTGCGGCAGGTGCCGTGCGTGAACCTGCGGGCGCTGTGTTTTTGACGCGCCCTGCGGGCGGTGCGTTCATCTGCGGTTTGTTGCATCAGAGAGCCCACGATGGGCTGGATTTTTGGTCCTATTGCCCAAAACCGCCGCGCCGTCTATGGCAGCCGCCCACGCCGCAGCGTGTGCCGTGCCCGTCGCACAGTTCATAATCCCCGCCTTCAATGTGCAGCAGCTTGCCGTTCACCAGCGAGTCTGCCAGTTTTTTGCGCGCTTCCGCATAGATGCTCTGCACGGTGGTGCGGGCAATGCGCATTTTTTCAGCGCAGGCCTCCTGATTCATGCCCTCAAGATCAATGAGGCGCACTGCCTCATATTCATCCACGGTCATGATGACTTCCTGCTGCGCCTGCGGGGCGTTCTGTCCAAAGCCCGGCAGCGGGCCGAAGTTGCGGTTTTCCGGCAGGCAGCAGACTTTGCGCCATTTTTTTGGTCTTGGCATGCAATCCTCTTGGGGGCCGTCCGGCAATGGCGCGTACAGGATGCGCACACTGGCCGGGCGGCCTTGCTCATTCATATGCGGATACTTTAGCCGTTATTGCCCGCTGCGTCACTGCCTGCCGCGGGGCCTGCGCCGCAGCTTTCTGCCTGACCTGCGGAGCCGTTGCCCTGCTGCATGCCGCGACTCCTTGCGCGTCCTTGGCCGCGTCCTTGGCCACGGCTCGTGCCTTGGCAAGCTTCCTGACTGTTTGCGGCGCAGTTGCCGCCCCTGTTGTCGTGCCGTTGCCCGTGGCGGCAGCAGCGGCCCTGGCCCATGCCCATGTTCTGGCTTGCGTCCATTCCCTGATCTGCGGTCTGGCCCGCATCAGGCATTGCGCCCATGCCGCGACCTGCCGCGTTGGCAGCCTTGCCGCCGCATCTGCCCATACCGCGCCCTGTGCGGGAACCATTGCCCTCCGGCCCTGTGTGATCGAAACGAGGCATGTTATCCTCCTTATGTTGCCGTTATTGACATATGTCATAAACAGGAGTATGAGTGTTTATGACATATGTCAATAATAAAAAATCAGGCAAAGCCCTGTTGCCTGAAAAAATGCTTCTGAAAGCAAACCATTCCGAGAGGACAATGAACCATGAGTGATTGCAATCATCAGTGCGGTTCCTGCGGCGAGCAGTGCAACGAGCGCAGCGAGGGGCAGGAGACGCAGACGGATTTTCGCGTCAAACCTCACCCCCAAAGCCGCGTTGGCAAGGTTATAGGCATTGTCAGCGGCAAGGGCGGCGTGGGCAAGTCGCTGGTCACATCCCTGCTGGCGGTAGCCCTTACCCGGCAGGGCAAACACTGCGCCATTCTGGATGCGGACATCACCGGCCCTTCCATCCCGCGCGTGTTCGGCCTGACGGGCAAGGCCCATGTGGAAGGCGATGGCCTGATGCCCGAACGCAGCAAGGGCGGGGTGGACATCATGTCCATGAACCTGCTGCTGCCCGGCGATTCCGACGCCGTGCTCTGGCGCGGGCCCATCATTGCTGGCGCGGTCAAGCAGTTCTGGTCGGACGTGGTCTGGCGCGATGTGGACTACATGTTTGTGGACATGCCTCCAGGAACGGGCGATGTGCCGCTGACCGTGTTCCAGTCACTGCCGGTGGACGGCATTGTGGTTGTGACCTCGCCGCAGGAGCTGGTGAGCATGATCGTGCAGAAAGCCATTGATATGGCGCGCCAGATGGATATTCCCATCCTTGGGCTGGTGGAGAATTACTCCTACTTCAAATGCCCGGATAACAACAAGGAATACAAGATATTCGGCGAGAGCCACATTGATGCCGTAGCCCAGCGGCACGGCCTGAAGGTGCTTGCCCGCCTGCCCATTGACCCTGCCCTCGCGCAGGCCTGTGACAAGGGCGCCATCGAGGATGTTGACCAGCACTTTATGGACGGCGCGTTGGCCGTGATTTCACACATGTAAAATCGCGTACAGCGTAGCGCCTGTGCGGCGTCTGTTGCGCATGGCCGCAGGGTGAGGGAGCCGTTGCACGGTTGGCCCGCCTTGCGGCCATACGCGTTTGCTGAATACGTAAAAAGGGGAGCATCTTTACCTTTGCTGCCATGTGTGCCTATGCTTGCCCAAACCAAGGAGCAACCATGCGTACATACCAACAATTCATCAACGGCAAATTGGTTTCCCCCACAGGCTTTGCAATGATTGAGGTGGAGAACCCCTCCACTGGCAAAATAATGGCCCAGACGCCCAACGGCGGGCGCGAAGACGGGCTGGCGGCGCTTGCAGCCGCGCACAGGGCGCAGGATGCCTGGGCGGCGCTTCCGGCGGTGGCCCGCGCCGGGTATCTTAAAAAAATGGCGGATCTTATCCGCAAGCACAGGCTGGAGCTTGGGCGCATCCTCGCCGAGGAACAGGCCAAAACCCATCCCCTGGCACAGGTAGAGATCGACCTCACCGCAGAGTACTTTGACTACTATGCCGGATGGGCGCGCATCTACGAGGGCGAGATCATCCAGAGCGACCGCCCGCGCGAAAATATCCTGCTGTACCGCAAGCCCATTGGCGTTGTGGTGGGCATCTGCCCGTGGAACTTCCCCTTCTTTGTCATGGCGCGCAAGGTCGCCCCCTCGCTGCTCGTGGGCTGCACCACGGTTATCAAACCCAGCAGCATCGCCCCGGCCACGGTCATGCATTTTGCCAACCTGCTTACGGAGCTGGATCTGCCCGCTGGCGTTGTAAACTTTGTTACGGGCGGCGGCAGCACCCTGGGCGAGGCCCTTTCTTCCAGCTCCATGACGGATATGGTCAGTCTGACAGGCAGCGTGGAGGCCGGGCAGCGCATCATTGCCGCTGGCGCGCAGAACATCACCAAGGTTTCGCTGGAACTGGGCGGCAAGGCCCCGGCCATTGTCTGCGCCGATGCGGATATGGATCTGGCGGTCAAGGCCGTCACGGCCTCGCGCACGGTGTTCAGCGGGCAGGTGTGCAACTGCGCGGAGCGCCTCTACGTGCACGAAAGCGTGGCTGACATGTTCGCCGAAAAACTGGCGGCTGCCTTTGCCGCCGTGCGTCTGGGCAATCCTTTTGACGATCCGGCCCCGGACATGTGCAGCCAGATCAGCGCCGAGCATCTTGAAAAGATCAGCGGCATGGTCAAGCGCGCGGAAGCGGACGGCGCGGAAGCCGTTGTCGGCGGCGCGCCCGCAGACCGCGATTCCGGCTACTTCTACACGCCCACCTTGCTGCGCAACTGCCGCCAGGACATGGAGATCGTGCGTGACGAAGTGTTTGGCCCCGTGCTGCCCATGATGACCTTCCACGATCTGGATGAAGCCCTGGCCCTTGCCAACGACTGCGACTACGGCCTGACGTCCTCCATCTACACCACCAACGTATCCACGGCCATGGAAGCGGTGAACCGCCTCAAGTTTGGCGAGACCTACGTGAACCGCGAAAACTTCGAGGCCATGCAGGGCTTCCACGCCGGATGGCGCAAGTCGGGCATTGGCGGCGCGGACGGCAAGCACGGCCTCATGGAATACCTCCAGACTCATGTGGCCTATATTCAGTATTAACGGATAATTGCAAGCATGCTAAAACAAACGAGGCCCCTCACTGAGGGGCCTCGTTTGTTTTATATCAGAGGGGCGGCGCTGTTTACTTGGTAAACAGGATCAGGGCCACCATCTTGAGATCCGTGGAACCGGTATTGAGCAGGGCGTGGCTTTCGCCATCGTTGCACACGGTCACGTCGCCAGCCTTGATGGAAGATTCAACGCCGTTGTCGTTGTAAATGCCTTCGCCTTCAAGAATGTAGTATATCTCGATTTCGCCGTTGTGCTTGTGGTTGCCCACGGCACAGCCGGGCTTGAGAGTGCCGATGTTGAACAGACGGCCTTTGCCAGCCAGCCCGTTTTCATCAACGATCTTGGTAAAGTGGACAGCGCCCGGACCGCCAAAAAGTTCCTTTTCGAAGCATTCCAGAGCATCAGCGCGGTTGATCATGGTGTTCTCCTGTGGTTCGGGCGCGGATGCGCCGGTTAAAACTGGGCTGCAAGAGCGCGTTTCCCTGTTTTGCAAGGCCGCCAGCATGCCCGCGTGATAACCGGGCATTGCTGCGGCGATCATTCGCGCGGTAGGCGCTTAGTTGGTGTTCTCGTCATCGTCCCCGTCATCGGGGGCAACGGCTGGCGCATTTTTGCCGTCCGGCTTGCCCTTGGCCCCGGCGGGCAGCACCTTGCGCGGGCGGCGCGGCGCGCGTCTTCTGCTTGCGCGCGGCTCTGTCGGCGGTTGCGGCGCTCTTGTGCGGGGCGGCAGCTCCTTGATGTTCACATCAAGCTGCGGGAAGGCGATTTCAATGCGCTGTTCGCGGAATTCGCGCTCGATTTCCACACGGATGTCCGAAGCAGTGGAAACAGACACGTCGTAATCCCGCACCCAGAATTTGAGGCTGAAATCAAGCGTGCTGGCCCCAAAATCCGCAAAGGCCACGCTCGGCGGGGGATATTTGAGCACGTTGCTGTTGGCGTTGGCCGTTGCCAGCAGGATTTTCATCACAGCGTTGGCATCGGAGCCATAGGCCACGCCGACCTTGATTTCCCTGCGCACGGTGCGGCTGTTGCGCGTCCAGTTGATAAGGCGGCTGGCCACAAATTCCGAGTTGGGGACAATAATCAGGGCATTGTCAAAGGTTTCCACCATGGTGGCGCGCACGCTGATCTTGCGCACGCGGCCCTGAGTGCCGCCCACTTCCACCACATCGCCCGCCTGGAGGGTGCGGCTGAAGATCAGTATCAGACCCGACAGGAAGTTATTGACGATGGTCTGCATGCCGAAACCGATACCGACAGAAAGACCACCGGCTACCATGGCAAGGTTGCTCAGTTCCATGCCCACGGCGCGCAGGGCGAACAGGCCGAAGCAGCACCACAGCGCATAGGTAAAGGCCGTCTGCATGGGCGGAATGAGCGTGGCGTCGATAGCCAGCCCCTGCTTGGGCAGGCGCGCCAGAAAGCGCGACCCCATGGCGACTGCCGTGCGCGTGAGGTAGAACATGGTGATGATAAGCAGCAGGTGCACAACGTTGAACTGCGTAGCGCCCACATTGACGCCGCGCAGAACATAATGCTGGAGCAGATACATGCCGCCGGGCAATGTGCCGACCCACTGCGAAACGCCCACAAAGGCCGCAACCAGCACCACCGGGGCGGAGAGCGCCACGGCAAGGTGCGCAAGGGCAGCGCGCACGCCTTCCTGAGGCAGTTTGTCGTTGAGGCTGCTGACCAGAGCCATGCCGCCCAAGCAGAGTTGCAGGGCCAGCGAGCAGGAGACAAAGAGCAGATACAGCACCATGCTGTAGATGTGCAGCCCGGCCAGGGTCAGCACAAGGCACAACCACAGCACAATGGGTTCGCATTCAAGCACGCTGGTTTCCACATGCATGGGGCCAAGATCAAGCTTGGGCCTGCGGTGCTGCCGCACGATGGAAATGATGACGATGCACAGCCAGATAACCAGCACCAGAGGTTTGGTCAGCGGCAGATAGAGCAGCACGTATGAACACAGCGTTGGCTGAATGAGTATCCAGAAGGGCGGCTTTTGGCGCGGCACCTCGGGGTATTTCAGCAGGCGCAGGTCCCATGCCAGATGTATCTGGGCCACAATGAGGCACAAGTTGCCCAGGGCCAGAAACAGGCGAAAGAACTCGCCGGATGCGGACATGGAACTGCCAAGAAATGCCAGCCCCACGCACAGCCATGGCAGACTGACGCGGAAAACATGCCGCAGGGTGCTGTTTTCGTCTTTATCCTGCGCGGCCCAGCGGCGGTACAGCAACACGGTGAGCACACCGGTAAGCAGCAGGCCGAGGATAAAACGCAGCACAGCGGTGCCCCAACGCTCAAGCGTGACGGGAACTTCCACAGGCAGACGCAGGATCATGCCCTGAACGGAATAGTGCATCTGCCGCCCAAAGTCGGCCCATGCATCGGGGCTGAGCCAGGGCACCGGACTTTGCAGATAATAGTTCTTCCACAGCAGGGGGATCTGAGCGTTGATCTCTTCCTGCATTTTTTCCAGCCGTTTGATAAGCGCCAGCGCAGGAGCAAGGGCCGAGTCGTACTGGGCCAGCACGGCTGTAAGGCGCAGACGGGTGAGCGCCAGCGTTTTGCCGTATTCCTGCATTTCCGGGCTAAGACTGCCATCGTGCAGGTCTTCAGGCATGCTGTCTGCCAGATAGCCCACGCGTTCCAGCAGGGCCTGGGCTTCGGTGCGCGCAACCAGCACAGGGTCAAGCACCTTGCGCAGATCGAGCACCGTGGCCGTGATGCGGCGGCTGACGGCCTCAACGGGGTTGGGCCAGTTTTTATACGTATTGAGCAGCATCAGCAGACGCCGCGCTTCTTCCATAAAGGGCTGAACCTTCTGGCTCAGATTGGTTGACCGCTGGGCAAAGGTGTCGCCCATGGCCGTGGCCTTCTGGGTGATTTCATCGAGCATGGCCTTTTGGCCGCTCCAGACCATTTCCCAGGGATCGCGCAGGGGCAGGGTGGCGATGGCGGGTTCTTCGTTGGCGTCAACCTTGGCCTCAACCTTGTCGTCCGCCTTTTGGTCCGCTTTCGCGTCAGCCTTGGCGTCGGCTTTCGCATCAGCCTTGGCATCGGCCTTGGCGTCGGTCTTGGCGGCGGCCTTGGCATCAGCCTTGGCATCGGCCTTGGCATCAGCCTTGGCATCGGCTTTGGCGGCGGGCTTGTCGGCCTTGTCAGGTTTGTCTGATTTGTCACCCTTGTCAGCCTTGTCGCCCTTGGGGGCGTCCTGTTTGGCGGCATCGGGTTTGGCAGTGTCAGGCTTGGCAGCGTCTGCCTTGGGGGCGTCCTGTTTGGCGGCGGGGGTCGGTTCCGCCGCAAATACGGCGGGAGAGGCCAGGGCACAGCACAGGGTCAATAAAAGGGCGGTTATCAGCAATTTGGGTGCGTGCATGGAATCCTCAGATTACAGTCGGTTGTCCCTGAAGGTGGATGCCCTTCCATACGTCAAGAAAGGCCGTTTGAAAAGGCCGTGGTCTTTACAAGGGGGCGGACGGGCGGCATAGTCCGGGCATGGAAAACGGCATCAACACCCCGCCTGCAGGGCTGAAAAATGGCCCTGCCGCCGCCCCGGCTTCACTGCCAGTGGCCTTGTTGCAGCACGAGGATTACGATAGTCCCGGCCTGGGCAGGGCTGTGGGCGATGTCATGGACGCGGCCCGCCTGACGGAGCTTTGCCCCTTGCGTCCCGGTGCGCGCGTGCTGGTAAAGCCCAATCTTTTGCTGGCAAAACCTCTGGCTTGCGCTTCGCCGCAGGTTGTGGCCGCCGTATGCGCCTGGCTTATGGATCACGGTGCGCGGGTGCGCGTGGCGGATTCGCCGGGTTTTGGACGCGCGGCCTCTGTGGCGCGGGCTGTGGGGCTTGAGGCGGCCTTGCGCCCTCTGGGCCTTGAGGTTGAAGAGATCGGCCCTGCGGAGCCGGTGCCCCTGCCCCTCGAGGGCGAAGCGGCGCAAAAGGCAGGTTTGCAGGCGGGCGGATCGCGCTTTCATGTGGCGCGTCTGGCGCTTGAGAGCGATGTTATCGTGTCGGTTCCCCGTGTAAAGGCCCATGCGCAGATGCTGGTGACGCTCTCCGTCAAAAACTGTTTTGGTTGCGTGCGCGGCCTGCACAAGGCTTTTGCTCATGCCCGCGAGGGGCGCGACCCCCTGTTTTTTGCCGACTGCCTGGCCGCGCTGTGGGCGGCCTTGCCCCCAGTTGCCGCAGTTGCGGACGGCGTTACGGCCATGCATGTTACAGGGCCGAGCAACGGCAGCCCCTTTGCCCTGGGCGTGGTGGGGGCCAGCGCTTCTGCCGTGGCGCTGGACGAAGCGCTGTATGCCGTATTGGGCCTTGCGCCGCAGGATGTGCCGCTTGGGGCGGCCCTGTGCCGCCGCCAGGCCTGGGGCAGCGCCCCGGCAGAGGGACATGACGGCGTTCGGGCGGTCTTTCCCTTGCGAAGCCCATCGGATTTTTCATCTGTCGGATTTCAGTTGCCAGCGGAGCTTTCGCACACATCCTTTCATCCTGCCCGCTTTGTGCACAGTTGTTTTCGCCGCATTGTTGCGGCGTTCAGAAAATAGTCGCCAAGGAGCCTCATATGCCCAGAATCCTGCCTGGAGAAACGGATATTTATGCCATCACGGATGCCGGTCTTTCATTGGGAAGGCCGCTTGAAGAAGTTGTTTCCGCCCTTATGGGGGCTGGCGTGCGTATTTTGCAATAT
The DNA here is from genome assembly GCA_023419375.1 of Pseudomonadota bacterium. Taxonomy (GTDB): domain Bacteria; phylum Desulfobacterota; class Desulfovibrionia; order Desulfovibrionales; family Desulfovibrionaceae; genus Desulfovibrio. The sequence goes on along the minus strand of JAEZYD010000047.1, from coordinate 243,318 downwards.
CGCGAAAAAAAGCTGAAATCCGGGGCCATGCTGGAGGAATGCCGCCTGTTGCGGCGGCTGACCAGGGAGGCCGGGGCCTGCTTTATCGTCAACGACCACGTGGATATCGCCATGCTGGTGCAGGCAGACGGCGTGCATGTGGGGCAGGAGGATCTGCCTGTTCCCGCCGTGCGCAGCCTCGTGGGGCCGGAAATGATCATCGGCCTTTCCACCCATCTGCCGGAGCAGGCCCTCGAAGCCCGCAGCCTTGGCGCGGACTACATCGGCGTGGGGCCGATTTTTGCCACCAATACCAAGGAAGACGTGGTTGATCCTGTAGGGTACGAATATCTGGATTGGGTTGCCCGCAATGGGGATTTGCCCTTTGTGGCCATTGGCGGCATCAAGCGGCATAACATTGCGGAAGTCGCGCGGCACGGCGCGCGCTGCTGCTCGCTTGTGAGCGAACTGGTCGGCGCGCCCGACATCCGCACCAGAGTGGAAGATGTGCGCAAGGCCATGCGTGAAGGCATGGTGGGGTAGGTGTAATGTTCCAATAGGTTGTTCACCCTCCCTAAATCGGTAGAGCTGGAATTACCAGACAACAACAAACCGAGTGAAGGGAAGAAGGGTGAACAACGTGTTGACACTCTGCACCTGGAGCGGGCCAGCCCAAAAAAGGTGGCGGACACGCTGTTGCGTATGCCGCCACCTATGATTCTGAACGCACGGTGCGCTATTGCAGCGCCTGGCCCACTGCCCTATGGTAGCCGCGCATGCGGCGACTTTCGAGGCGTGAGCGTTGCAACTGCGACCTGATTTCGCTGTGCGCCCTGGTGGCAAGTTCCGTCAGTTGATCCTGCACACGGGCCAGTTCAATCAGGTGAGTTCTGTACTGGTCGGCCTGGCTGTCTTCCAGCATGTGCCAGGCCATGCTGGTCACCTCGCCACGTCTTTCGGCAAGCTCGACCGCCCTGTCGTATGCGCCGTCCTCCAGTGCCGCCATTTCCAGGCGGGCAAGATTCAGCGCTTCATCAAGAAGGCATACTCCCTGATTCATGCAAGCTCCTGAGGCCTATTGGGCCATGTGTTCGACAACCTGCTTGTGCAGAATCTCGCTGGTGGCGCGCCAATCGTCGCACAGCGGGATGAATTCATATTCAAGCAGGTCTGCCAGAAGAATCCAGTCTTCGTTTTCCAGCACGTCGCCCATTTCAGAAAGCAGGCTGGAAAATTTCTCGGTTTTTTCGGCAAAATCGGGCAGAGCGCCATCCGTGTAGTTTGTGCGCAGCTCGCCCAGCATGCCCATGAAGTCGCGGGTCACGTCCAGCAGATCCTGAAAAAGTTCCAGGGCGTCCGTGTCGGAGGCGGCGCGGAACAACCGGGCCACTTCGCGCGAGCCGTGGGCCATCATCTGGGCGACCTTGCCCAATTCGGCAGACATATCCACAGCCATTTCAGCCATGGGCACGGAGCGCACCTCAATGGAAGAAATTTCGGAGCAGGCGATGTCTTCGGCCTGATGCGGATAGATCTCTGAAAACGCTTCGTTGTTTACCAGAACGTCCGTTACCACGCGGTTGGTCATCTGGTCGTCCTGCATGACATCCTTGAGCAGTTCTTCAAGGTTGGCAAAGGCAGAAATACTTTTTTCGCTTTGTGATCCGTCTATGATTATCATTCCAGTTCCCTCCTCTCCCCACAGGGAAGATTTTACCGTAATGTGTTCTGAGTATGTTTAAGCAAATGACGTGCCATCGATAAATTTATGGCGCCAGATAACGAAATGCGCGCCAAGCTGGGCAGTAAGCTCCAGCAGGTCGTCCAGCCGGTCGCCGCGTTCCTGGCGCAGTTCACGCCAGAAGGCTCCCAGCGAGCGCAGTTCTGGGCAGGCGTCAAAAACCGTTTGCAGGCGTTCGCAATTACGCAAAAACAATTGCCCTGCCTTGGGGCTCTTGCCCAGCAGTTGCCCTTGTTGCGTAAGCATTTCAAAAAGTTGTGCGGCCTGCTCCAGAGATGTCGCCATGCGTTGCGCAAATTCGGCAGAAAACGCGCCAGCCGATTCGTCCGCATGTCTTGTGCCGTGCGCGGATGCTGAAGGAGTATTTTCTTCAGGCTGGCTGGTATCCGCGCTCTGTTGCTCCGTCGCTGCGGATCGGGCTGCGCCGTCCAGTTCGTCAAGTATCTGACGCCAGAAAATCCGCTGCTGCGCAAGCCACAGGCTGCGATCTTCGGCGGCGTGTTCCGTAAGGCAGCGCACTGTCATAAAGCCCTTGTCGTCCTGCTCCGTCAGCCAAACGCGGGCTTCACGCCCCACACGGTCGAGCGGGGCGGCATCCCATCGGCCAGCGTCAATCCATGACAGGGCGAGGGACTCCACGCTCCTGGGGCTGATGTGCGTCACGCATGCCAGATCATTGGGGCAGGGGCGGCCAAAGGGGCAGGGATGGCAGGGCAGGGCAGGTTCCAGGCAGCAACAGCCGGGCAGATAGGGGCCCGTGTCGCAGGGCTGGGCCGTGGCAAGGAATATGGCCAGGCAGGGCACACCAAGGCCAGCAGCTAGATGCATGGTGCCGGTATCGTTGGTAAACAACAATTTTGACCGGCGCAGCAATGCCGCCAGTTGGGTGAGATTGGTTTTGCCCACGGCATCCATCCACGGGCCTTGGGCTGCCTGAGCATAGGCCTCGGCCAGCGGGCGTTCGGCAGGCGAGCCAAGCAGCACCGGGCAGAGCTTGCGCTCGCGCCACAGACGGTCGCCCACCTCGGCAAAAAAATGTGCGGGCCACTGCCGCCGTGCTTCGCTTGCGCCCAGCTGCATGGCCACAAAACCGCATGTCTCCGGCGGAGCCCCGGCAAGCAGGGCATCCGCCGCATCCATTGCTTCCCGAGGCGGATCGGCCAGCCCTTGGCGCGGCTGCATGGCTGCGGCTGCTGGCGCGTGCGGCGCGCCCACCATGCGGAACATATCCGCAATATTAAAGGGAGCGCTCAGACGGTTTGCAGCGCCGCTGTTCAGAAATGTGGACCAGATGCCCCTGTTTTGCCCAAAACCGTGCGCGTCAAGGCAGAATCCGCGAATCTCGGCCTGCCCGTCCGCCTGTCCGCCCGCCAGCAGGCCAGTGAGCAGCCGCGCAGGCAGGGTGGTGGTCAGGTTGACAACGCAGCCTGGCCTGGCCTCGCTCCTGACCGCGCGGGCAAATTCCAGCAGCAGCGCCGTTGCGATGCGCCAGTCCTTGTCCATGTCGGCCATGAGCCGCGCGCCGGGCAGGGGCCAGGTGCGCTCCACATGGCGCAGCAGGGGCTGGGCGCTGGAGAAATTGTCCAGACACACCAGATGTACGGTCTGGCCCTGACGATGCAGATCCTCAATGAGGGGCTGACATTGCAGCAGGTCGCCAAATCGCGTCAGGTTGATGACCAGCGTGGTGCCTGAGCGGTCAACCGCAGAGCCGGTGGTCTCCATTGAGTGACCGCCTTATGCCAGCGCCGAGGTTTTGCCGCCGTTCAGAAGATTCAGGGCCAGGGCCTTTTCCTGCTTGAAGCGGTTGGCCACGGCTGCCTGAATATTGCTGTCGGAAGATCCGAACTGCCCCACACGTATGTTGTACACGTTGTTGATGAGGTTGCGCTCATAGGCCGCATCGGTCGGTTTGCCGCTCATGGCGTGCGCCCGCTCGAATATGCGGGCCGCGCCCGCAGGGCCGTGCTGCACGGATGTGCTCCAGATAACTTCCCGCATGGCAGTGGAAACCTTGTCGGGGTTCAGGCCGATGCGTTGCGATATGGATTCCAGCGCGGGCTTGTAATGGCTCTGGCGCACAAAGGCCTCCTGAAGATCCTCAAAACGCTGCGGCTGTTCGCTGGCAATGGCGCGCCATGTGTCGGGCATGGCGCCCTTGCGGCTGCCCGTGTTGCCGGGGCCGGAAGAGCGCAGGCGCTTGGAAAGGTCCGGCGCTTCCGTATCCAGAAAATCCAGAAAATCCTTCAGGCTGCCCGCGCGTGACGATACCTGATACTTGCCGTAGGAGGTACCGCCGTTGCGGTCATAGCCCACGGCGGCAATGCCGTCGCTGCCAGACTCAAAGCGGGCTGAAAGTTGACCGAGCTCCATGTCCTCTATCTTGTGTGAGGCCTTGGTGCGGGCCTGAGCCTGGGGCTGGGTGCGCGAATGGACAAAATCGCCCATGCTGAGCCCCTTTATGCGGTTGTCCATGGCGCTGGTCATGGAGCGCAGATGCCGGGCAGTACCCATGCTGCGGGCAAGATCAAGGGTGGAGTTGCCGCCGGATACTGTCTGCATGAGGCTGTCAATGGCCTTGGTCTGCCGCATGTCGGTTTCCGCCTTGCTGAATACCTGCGTGCGGGCAAGATCGCTGGGCGAGCGCCCTGCCAGTACCATGCCTTGCTGGCCCATATTCCCGGCCAGGGCCATGCCTGCGCGCTGCACTTCGGCAGTGCTGGCGTTTTCCGCATTGGTGGTCTGGCCGCTCATGATGTTGGCAAAGGACGCGGGGTTTCCGGCCTGTGCAGGCGCAGTGCGGCGTGGTGCTCCCGCCTGGGCCTTTTGCGCATCAGATGGGGGGCGGATCAGAAAATTGGAAAGTGCCATGTGTTCCTCCTGCGGGGCTGAGGCTCCGCATGGAGGAAAAAGCAAGTACAGTGCCAACTCTGGATATGCGCGGGTAAAACGACAGGTTAGATTTTGCGGATCAGGCCTGCGCCGGAATGCTGACGCTGGCGCAGGAATCATAGAGGGCTGCCGTCAATAACAAGGGCAACCGACAGCATCGGTTGCCCTTGGAAAAGACAATGGGGTAGGGGGTCAGGCCGGGCCTCCCGCGTGGAAGGCTACTGCTTGGCGGGCTGGGCTGGTGCTTCTTCGGCGCCGGCGCTGTGAACGGAAGTCGCCAGTTCCTTGGCAAGGGTTTCGGCAAAGACCGGGGGCATGCCCGCACCCGTCTTGAATTCCTGATGGGCAAGCAGGGCAATGCGCATCTGGCTGCTGCCAACGGCATTGCGTTTGCCGATGTTCTTGAGATTTTTGTTGCGGGAACCCTGGGTGCTGGGAACATGGCGCTGCACCAGCAGCACATCCGCCACCAGGGCGGTGCCGCCCTTGCCGCTCAGCTGCGAGGGGGCGTCATACCCGGCGGTCACCACCTGTCGGGCGGTTTCCGGCGCGGTCGTGCCCGCAGCGAGCACGACTATCTGGAGGATGTAGCCCGCTTCGCTGGGGTTTGGCACTACCGTGTAGCCCTGGCGTTGCAGCCATGTCTCCACCTGGGTGCGCAGGCCGAAAACCTTGTTGGTATTGTCGCGCACGTTGACATAAACCGCCGGATGGATGTTCACATCGGCTTCCGGCTCCTCAATCTGGCCCTGGCGCAGCACTTCCACACGCGCGGCGTCCGCCGGTTGGCGCACGCACCCGCACAGGGAGGCAAAGGCCAGGCAAAGTATCAGAATATTGCGGATAAAGGACATACGGCTCCTTTGAGATGCCGCCGCCAAAAAAGGCGCGGATCTGAGTTGTATTCGGGGAGAGATAATATTTGCGACCAGCCTCGTTGGGCGAGGGCCGGGATGCGGATAGCGTTGGCGCGAAATCAGGAGCGCAGCGACTCGAGAATTTTTCGGCTTAAGGTGTCCTCTAGGGCGGGCAGGATTTCCTCCTTGCCCATGTTGGCTCCTTCAGCGCGCACCGTGGTGCGGTGCATGTCCGCATCTGACGGTTCCCGTCCGTTGCGGCCCACGCCCACAAGAGCTTTCATGCCCCATATTTTGCTTTTGCCGGAACTGTCCAGCAGGGCTGCGCCCAGCCCCAGAGCCGCTCCGGCGCCTGCTCCCCAGGCTGCCCCGCTTCTGCCGCCGGTTGCGCCGCCAAGCAGCACGCCCAGCACGGCCCCGGTGGCGGTTGAACCCAGGGCATGCCCTGCGCTCACCGGCGCGTTGCGCGAACCCAGAGGGTAGATGTCCTCCACCTTCACGCGTATGAGCAGGTCTGCCTTTTGCGCAGAATCGGCGGGGGTCAGATCTTTTTCGCTCTGCAAATAACTCGTGAGCATGGATTCAAAGTCGGCGTTAAACGAGGCGTCGCCGCCGCTCACTGTTACATGCACGGTCTGCCCTTTGCGCACCTGCACACTTTGCAGCGGCGTATCAGAAACGTCTGCACCGTTGCCTGGCTGCGCTCCGGAATCAGCGGCAGGCGAGGTGCCCGGCTGCTCCTGATGCGTGGCGCAACCCGCGCCAAAAGCAAACATGGTCAGCAGGCACAGAACTGCGGCAAAGTTACGAGGCAGAAAACAGATTGGCATATGCTTCCTTGCAATTTTGAACGACACTATCATAAATAGCGCAGATCGGCCTTGCTGTCCAGTTTGGCACGATTGCCCTCAGGGTAAGCGGTGTTGGCATATGGAACTGCGACGGGTCGGGACTTGACAAATGCTTCGTACTTGACGCTATTGGTTGTGTCGCGCATGGCCGCCAACGGGGCGTTATGGCGCTGCAATGGATTTTGGCAACGGAAAATAATCGTTGCGCGGGCGTGTTGCGTTGCGATTGCACGTAAGAAAAATTGCGTGAAAGCGCCGCGCTGGCAACCATATACGTGACGGTGCAGGGTGCGGGCGGCAGCCACGCGAAGGCGTGGGCGTAACAGGGCCGCGCGTCTTTTGCCTGCAAGCACGAGATAACCGAGGGGCAGCATGGGCAAACAGCTTATCATTGTGGAATCACCCGCCAAGGTGAAGACCATCAAGAAGTTTCTGGGGCCGCAGTACATGGTGCAGGCCAGTGTTGGCCATGTGCGCGACCTGCCGTCCAGCTCTCTTGGTGTGGACGAAGCCAACGACTTTGCGCCGCACTACGAAGTTATAGACAATAAAAAGAATGTGGTCAGCGAACTCCGCGCTGCCGCTTCCAAGGCCGATACCGTCTATCTCGCCCCCGACCCCGACCGCGAGGGAGAGGCCATTGCCTGGCATGTGGCGGAGCTTATCCGCGACAAAGCCAAGGATATCAAACGGATCCAGTTCAACGAAATCACGGCAAAGGCTGTGAAAGAAGCCCTGGCGCACCCGCGCGAACTGAACGGGCATCTTTTTGACGCCCAGCAGGCCCGCCGCGTGCTGGACCGTCTGGTGGGCTACAAAATTTCGCCCCTGCTGTGGAAGTCCATCAAGCGCGGCATCTCTGCCGGGCGCGTGCAGTCCGTGGCCCTGCGCCTCATTGTTGAGCGCGAGGAGGCCCGCGAGGTCTTCAAGCCAGAAGAATACTGGCTGTTCAAGGCCTTGCTGGCAGCGGACGTGCCGCCTCCGTTCAAGGCCGAGCTTGCCAAGGTGGGCGGCAAAAAGGCTGTGGTCAGCAATGCGGCCCAAGCCAAGGATATTGAAGACGCCATGGCGGGCAAGCCCTTTGTGGTGGAAAGCGTGGAAGAAAAAGAGCGCGAGCGCGCTCCGCAGCCGCCCTTCATTACCTCGACCTTGCAGCAGGCTGCCAACCAGCGCCTTTCGTACACTGCCAAGCGCACCATGAATATTGCCCAGCGTTTGTACGAAGGCGTTGAACTGGGCGACAGGGGGCTCACGGCTCTCATCACCTATATGCGTACCGACTCCACACGCATTGCCGATGAAGCCCGCGATGCGGCCAAGGCCTTCATTGAAGGCAGCTTTGGCAAGGAATATCTGCCCAAGCGGGCCAGGGTCTACAAGGCCAAGGGCGGCGCGCAGGACGCGCATGAAGCCATCCGTCCTGTTGACGTGACCATCACGCCCGATGAGGTGAAAACCCACCTGCCGCCGGAGCAGTACAATCTTTATCGGCTCATCTGGTCGCGCTTTGTGGCCTCGCAGATGGCCGGAGCGCGCTTTCACGACACTACGGCCAGCATTGCCTGCGCGCATACGCAGTGGAAGGCCAAGGGCGAGCGTCTGTTGTTCGCCGGTTTTCTGGCGGCCATGCCGCGCGGCAAGGATGAGGCGGACGCCGAGCTGCCGCCCCTGACCGCAGGGCAGACGCTCACGCTCGAAAAGCTCGACAAGGAGCAGAAGTTCACCCAGCCCCCGGCCCGCTTCAGCGAAGCAAGCCTCGTGCGCGAGCTGGAAGAACTGGGCATCGGGCGTCCTTCCACCTATGCGGCCATTATTTCCACCCTTCAGGACAGGGAATACGTGAGCCTGAAGGAACGCCACTTTGTGCCCACCGACCTTGGGCGCGTGGTCTGCACCCAGCTTGTGGAGCATTTCGGCAAGCTTATGGATGTGGGCTTCACCGCCCAGATGGAAGAAAACCTGGACAAGGTGGCCGAAGGTCAGGAACAGTGGGTCGAACTGCTGCGGCGTTTTTCGGAAGATTTCAATCCCACCCTGGCGGCTGCGTCCAAAAACATGAAGAGCCTCAAGGGGGGCATGCCCGCAAACCTGCCCTGCCCGGAGTGCGGCAAGGATCTGCTCATCAAGTTTGGCAAGGCCGGGGCTTTTCTGGCCTGTTCCGGCTATCCGGAATGCCGTTACACCAGCAATTTTGAGCGCACGGAAGACGGCACCGTGGAAGCCGTGGCCCAGGAAAAGCCCCAGTATGAAAAGGTGGGGAACTGCCCGCAGTGCGGCAAAGACCTGGTGATCAAAAAGTCCCGCACGGGCAGCAGCTTCATTGCCTGCACGGGCTATCCCGATTGCAAGTACGCAGCTCCGCTTTCCACCGGGGTGCCTTGCCCGCGTTGCGGCAAGGGCTCGCTGGTTGAAAAAAGCACCAAGCGCGGCAAGATATTTTATTCATGCGACCAGTACCCGCAGTGTGATTTTGCCCTGTGGGACAAGCCCGTGCCCGGCCCCTGCCCACGGTGCAATTCGCCCTATCTGATCGAAAAGAAAAGCCGCGATGGCGCAAAGGTCATCTGCCCGGTCAAGGGATGCGGCTATGTGAAGGAGGATGGAGATGGGTAAGAAAAACGAGGCATCTCTGTTGCCTTCAGGCGGCGAAGGCCCCAAGGGCACGCCGGAATCTCTGGTGACAACCCCGTGGGAAGACACGCTTGAAGCCCGCGCTGCGGCCCTGCTGACAGGGGGCGAACCTCTGGTGCTCGTGACTGTGGTGAGCCGCACAGGCTCTGCCCCGCGCGAAGCCGGAACCCGCGCCCTTCAGACTCGCAACGGATTTGAAGGAACAGTGGGCGGCGGCCTGCTTGAAGCCCGCGCCATGGAAGCGGCCCGCAACAGTCTTGCCAGTGGCCTTTCTGGGCGTGTTTCGTGCGACATGAGCGGCTTTACGCCCAACAGCGACATGATCTGCGGCGGCGGTATGGAAGTGCTGTGCGAGGTGCTTGCACCACGCCAGGCTGAAATGTTCGCCCTTGCGGCAGAAGTGCTGCGGCTGGGTGGCCGGGGCGCATGGCTGGTTGAACTGCGCCGGGACGGCGTTTCGCTGCATGGCGAGGCGGAAAATCCGCAGCGGCGCTTGTTTGTGGACGCCTTGCCGGAGCATGCTGTTCAGCCCGAAGGCGTGACCGTGGGGCTGGAAGCGGTAACCCCCCTGCTGGAGACGCGCAAGGGCCGCCCTGGCCTGGTAGATGTGGACGGACACATCTTTTACGTGGAACCTCTGGATGCGCCGCCTGTGCTCCTGCTTTGCGGCGGCGGGCATGTGTCGCTGGAAGTTGCGCGGCTGGCCCATTCCTGCGGCTTTGTGGTGGATGTGGTGGACGACCGCGAAGAGTTTTCCAATGCGGAGCGCTTCCCCTTGGCCCGCCATTGCCGGGTTTTGCCGGGCTACGAAAATCTTGTGCCGACCTGCGATATCGGGCGCAGACATTTTGTGGCCATTATCACGCGCGGGCACAGTTTTGACCGTGAGGCCCTGGCTCAGGCCCTGACAAGTCACGCCCAGTACGTGGGCATGATCGGCAGCAGAACCAAGCGCGAGCAGGTGTATGCCGCCTTGCGCAAGCAGGGTGTGCCCGATGCGGAACTGGCTGCCGTATGCTGCCCCATTGGCCTTTCCATAGAGGCGGAAACCCCGCAGCAGATTGCAGTTTCCATTGTGGCCGAGCTGCTGGCCGCCCGTGCCGGAACCCTCGTGCGCCTGCGGTTTGACGACTAGAACCGTTGACAATGAAATGAATTACCTGCGCGGCAAGGATTTTTTGAAAATGCTTGCCGCGCAATACGACAGGCAGATTTTTGCCAGTTGTAGACGAGCATTTCAGGTGGGCATGGGCCCTGAAAGGCGAGTGTGCACCGCGCCGCCGCGCAGTCGCCTGCTGCCGGATCGCCGGGTGCCCAGATACTTCATCCCTTACCCTCCAAGGCGCTTTGCATGACCCTTACAATTGTCGCCCTGCTGTTCCTCCTGCTTGTAGGCATTTATATAAATGCCAGGATGCGTACTGCGCGCCATCTGCGCTGCATCGCAGAGGAGAAGGGCGATATTGCCAGAGCCTCCGGCATGACGGCCAGCATCGGCGTTTTTTATCCTGATGTGAGCGCCACCGTTGTTATGGGCGTTTCCGAGGAAATCGGGGCCTGTTATTACCGCGTGCTGCGCGACGGCAAGGTCATCAACCGTAGCCGTATCAATCTGGCCAACATCAAGCGTGTGGAACTGCTGATCAACGGCGATGTGCGCAAGGTGGGCATTTCTTCCGCACAGGCCACCAGCTTCCTCAAGGCCACTGATGTGGCAGGCAGAATCCTTACCCAGTATTCCCCGGCAGACCTGCGCGTCATGCTGCGTGCCGGCCTGCGGATTGTTTTTATGGGGGAAAGCGGCGCAGAAAAGCAGCTGGAGATAACAGTGCTGCGCATGACGGACGAGCGCCACAAGTTCAAGCGCATGGAGCTGTTCAAGGATACCGTATGGTGGGTGGTCTTTCTGGACAGCGCAAGCGCCAATGCCAGAAATATCAGGGAGTACTTTGAGAAGAGTGAAACCCCTGATTCTGATGGAGAATTTTTCTAAAAAAATAGTTAATAATTTCAGTGTGTTATAAAAAAATACCACGATATTGTAACTACCTGAAATTACACAGAATAATTGCCTTTAACATTTGGTTGCCCAACAGCCCGATACATTGCTTTTTGGCGTGAACTGTGCTTTTTAAAGGGGTGGTTTACTGCAATTGTCGGTGAGTTTATCAGGCTGGGGCCGTATGACGCCCCCAACGCGTCATGAGGCGCTTGTTCGCGCCAAATCTTTCATGCTGATCCCCCCCAGGAACGACGTTTAGCGATGACCCGTCTCGGTGGAAAATTAAGCCGCCGCCGTTTCGCCGTGCGTGTTTTGAGCGCCGTGCGCCACGCCATATGGAGTTATTCATGAGTATCAGACCTATTGCAAAAATTTCAGTTGTATTGGGGCTTTGTCTTGCCCTGGTCGCCTGCCAGAGCGACAAAAAAGGACAGCCCGACATGCGTTTGCCGGTGTCGGCTGTTGAAGTAACCGTCGCCGATGCCTCCTGGCCGAGCCAGTTCCAGGCGCAGGCCTCAGGTTCACGCGCGGTTGAAGTGCGCGCTCGCGTTCAGGGGATTATTGAAAAGCGTCTGTATAACGAAGGTGATTTCGTCAAGGCGGGGCAGCAGATGTTCCAGCTTGAGCGCGATCAGTACGAAGCCCAGGTGCAGCAGGCGCAGGCCCAGTACGTGAACGCGGAACGTGAATGGAAGCGCATTCGCCCCCTGTACGAAAAGAACGCCGTTTCGCAGAAAGACCGCGATTCTGCCCTGGCCGCCTACGACAGCGCCAAGGCATCCCTGCGCCAGGCCAAGATCAATCTGGATTACTGCCAGGTGGTGGCGCCTGTTTCCGGCTACAGCAGCAAGGAAAACTACACCCCCGGCAACCTGGTGAGCAACAATTCGCTGCTTACCTATGTGAACCAGACAGACCCCATGTACATTGACTTTTCCATTGCCGCGCCTGACCGCATGCTGCGCCAGCAGCTTGCCGCCTCCGGCATTCTGGTGTTCCCCAAGGACAACCGCTACAAGGCCAGGTTGCGCTTGCTGGACGGCACCATGTACGGCACGGAAGGCGAAGTGACCTTTATCGACAGCCAGGTGCAGCCCACCACAGGCGTTATCAAGGCCCGGGCGGTGTTTCCCAATGCTGACGGGCAGATCATGCCCGGGCAGTATGTGCGCCTGTTTGTGGAAGGCGACATCCTCAAGAACGCCATTCTTATTCCGCAAAAGTGCGTTATCGTGACCCAGAAGGGTACCGTGGTCATGGGGCTGGACAAGGACGACAAGGTCTACGCCATTCCCATCACTGTGACTGTGGCTGTGGGAGATCAATATCTGGTGGGTTCCGGCCTCAAGGGTGGGGAACGCATCATCAGTGAAGGTATCATCAAAGCCCGTCCCGGGACTCAAGTGCGCGTGCAGCAAGCCGGTGGGCAGCAGCCCCAGGATGCCGCGCCGAAGAAGTAGGTAGCATATGGCTGTTTCTACAAAGCCGAATTTCTTTTTGCGCAGGCCGGTTCTGTCGGCCGTTATCTCCATTGTCATAACCCTGGTGGGCGCGCTGGCCATGAAGGCCCTGCCCATCGCACAATACCCCGACCTTGTGCCGCCCACGGTCAACGTGAGCGTGTCGTACCCCGGCGCTTCTGCGGAAACCATTGCCTCCACGGTTCTGGCTCCCCTTGAAGTGAACATCAACGGTGTGGAAAACATGCTCTACATGACTTCCATTGCCGCTTCGGGTTCCGGCTCGGGCAACATCAACGTGTACTTCAAGCTGGGCAGTGATGCCAACATGGCCCTGGTCAACGTGAACAACAAGGTTAACCTGGCCCAGGCCACCTTGCCGGAAGATGTGCGCAGGCAGGGCGTCACGGTGGTCAAGCGTTCGCCCGCCATGCTGCAGGTGTTCTGTTTCTATTCGCCCGACGGGCGCTATAGCGACGTGTTCATCCACAACTGGGCCCAGGTCAACGTTGTTGACGAACTCAAACGCCTCAACGGCGTGGGCGACTGCTCGCTTTTTGGCAGCATGGACTACTCCATGCGCATCTGGCTGCAGCCGGACAAGCTCGCCAAGTACGGCCTTACGGTCAAGCAGGTGACATCCGCCATCCAGGAGCAGAACTCCCAGTATGCGCCTGGGCGTCTGGGCGACATGCCCACGGCCGACTCCACCCAGCTTACCTGGCAGATCGATACCCAGGGCCGCCTTGTAACGCCCGAAGAATTTGGCGAAATTATCGTCCGCTCCGGTGATGACAGCGCCATGCTGCGGCTTAAGGATGTGGCGCGCATAGAACTGGGCGGCAAGGATTACAGCGTTCTTTCCAGCTATAACGGCATGGGCGCACGCATGGGCGCCGTGTATCTGTTGCCGGGCGCCAACGCCATCGCCACCGGCGATATGGTAAAGGCCAAGCTGGAGGACATTGCCTCGCGCATGCCTGATGGCCTGGCGTATACCCTGCTGGTGGACAACAACGACTTCGTTATCGAATCCATCAAGGAAGTGGTGAGCACCCTGGTCGAAGCCATGATCCTGGTGTTCATCGTTGTGTACGTCTTTCTGCAAAACTGGCGCGCCACGCTCATTCCCTGCATTGCCGTACCTGTATCCATTATCGGCACGTTCGCGGGTCTGTATGCCTTTGGCTACACCATCAACACGCTTACGCTGTTCGCTCTGGTGCTTGCCATCGGTATCGTGGTGGACGACGCCATCGTTGTGCTTGAAAACGTTGAACGTATCATGAGTTCGGAGCATCTGCCGCCCAGGGAGGCGACAGCAAAGGCCATGAACGAAGTTACGGCCCCGGTTATCGCCATTGTGCTTGTGCTGTGCGCCGTGTTTATTCCTGTTTCGTTCATGGGCGGCCTTGCGGGGCAGATGTACAAGCAGTTTGCCATAACGATCTCGGTGTCGGTGGTGCTTTCGGGCATTGTGGCGCTGACGCTCACTCCGGCGCTCTGCGCTCTGCTGCTCAAGCCGCATGCCCATGACCACACGCCTGCCAAGGGCTTTGTGTGGTTCAACTATGTGTTTGGCCGCATTACCCGCCGTTATGTAAACGCCGTGCGTTTTGTCAAAGCCTCCGCCTGGCGTGCGCTTGCGCTCTGCGTGGTCATGGTTCTGTGCATCGTGGGGCTATTCCGCGTGGTGCCCGGTGGCCTTGTACCGGATGAAGACCAGGGCTATTTGCTTGGTCTGGCCATTCTGGACGATGGCGCTGCCCAGCCCCGCACCCGCGCGGTCAACAAGGTGCTTACTGACTTCATGCTCAAGAACCCTGCGGTTTTGAGCGTGGGTACGCTGTCCGGTCTGGACATCACCTCCATGGCCGCCAAGAGTAACTACGGCACCTTCTTTGCCCTGCTTAAACCCTGGGGAGAACGCAAGGATCCCAAGGATGCGGCCAGCGTCATCGTGAACACAGTGGGTGCTGTTACCGTGATGCAGCCCGAGGCCTTTATCTTGGGCTTTACGCCGCCGCCCATCAGCGGCATGAGTAATACCGGTGGTTTTGAAGGCTACGTGCAGATGCGCGGCAGCGGCAGCCTCAGGGACATGGAAGAAGCTGCCAACAAGCTGGTGCTTGAAGTGACCTCCAAAAATGCCGATGGCTCGCCCAAGTACCCGGCTGTAGGCATGGTGCGCAACCTCTTTACCACTGGTTCGCCCCAGCTCTACGCCAACCTTGACCGCGAACGCTGCAAAGACATGGGCATCAGCATAGCCGATGTGTATTCGGCCATGAGCGCCACCTTCGGCAGTTCTTACGTCAACGACTTCAACCTCATGGGCCGCACCTTCCAGGTCCGGCTTCAGGCTGAGTCTGAAACCCGCGTGCTGCCCGAAAGTCTGAACGACATCTACGTACCCAACAAGAGCGGGGACATGGTGCCACTTACGGCAGTGATGTCCCTTGAGCGCCGCACCGCCCCACAGGTGGTGGAACGCTATAACGTGTTCCCCGCGGCCCACATCATGGGTTCACCCACGCCTGGGTATTCTTCGGGTCAGGCCCTCAACGAAATGGAAAAAGCCGCTTCTGTGGTTTTGTCCTCCGATTACCAGCTGGGCTGGGTTGGTACAGCCCTTCAGGAAAAAATGGCAAGCGCCGACACCACAGTCATCTTTGTGCTGGCGCTGGTCATGGTCTTCCTGATTCTTGCAGCACAGTATGAATCCTGGTCGTTGCCGCTTTCAGTGCTCACGGCCGTGCCTTTTGGCGTGTTCGGAGCCCTGTTGGCGACCTGGGGTCGCGGGCTTTCCAACGACATCTACTTCCAGGTGGCACTTGTGACCCTGGTTGGTCTGGCGGCCAAAAACGCCATTCTTATCGTGGAATTCGCTGTAGAGGCCTGGCGCGCCGGGCGCAGCCTTGATGCTGCGGCCATCCACGCATCCAAGCTGCGTTTCCGGCCCATCGTGATGACCTCGCTTGCCTTTATCCTCGGCTGCGTGCCGTTGGCCATCAGCACGGGCGCGGGCGCAAACAGCCGCCACGCCATCGGCACGGCGGTCATCGGCGGCATGCTGGCGGCAACGTGCATAGCCACGCTGTTTGTGCCGTTCTTCTTCAAGGCCATCATGCAACTCTCACTGAAACTGCAAGGCAAAACTGATCCCAATGCGGGCAGGGACCACCTTGTGGAAGACCAGGAGGACGACATATGAGCGCTTCCGGCAAGGCCCCGGGCATAATGCTCAAGACACCTGCATTGGTGTTGATGCTGGCCATGCTGCTTTCGGCATGCTCTCTTGCTCCGCACTATGACAGGCCGGAGCAGGAAATGCCCAAGCAGTGGCGGGCAGTTGATATGGGGTCTGTGCCCCTGCATACCGACTGGTGGAACCGGTTCAACGACCCTGTGTTGTCAGAGCTGGTTGAAGAAGCCCTGAAGAACAATCAGGATCTGGCCGAATCCATGGCCAAGATCGAATCTGCCGCCGCGCAGGTGGGCGTAGGCACTGCCGCGTTGATGCCCGTCATCAACGGTACCGGTTCCGCCGCCGCTCAGGGCGCGTCAGAAAAAGCCGCCAACACGGTGCCTTTTGACCAGAGCAAGATGTCGCGTTCTACCACAGCTTATCAGGGTGCGTTGAGCGCCTCCTGGGAGCTGGATTTCTGGGGCAAGATCCGTAACCAGTACACCATGCTCAGCGATATCCTGATGAACACGGTCATTGGCTACGAAGCTCTGCGCCTCTCGGTGGCAGGGCAGACGGCCCAGGGCTACTTTGCCCTGCTGGCGCAGGACATGCAGCTTGATACGGCCCGCCGTACTCTGAAATCGCGTGAAGAATCCTTCCGGATTTATACCGCCCGCTACAAGCAGGGTGATATAACCGAGCTTGACTGGCAGCGCGCCCGTGCAGAGGTGGAAACCGCCCGCGCCCAGGTGCACACCAGCACCGTGGCTGTGGACAAGGCCGAGGCCGGTCTGGCCGTGCTGCTTGGCCGTTCCCCCCGCGATATAATGGATAGGGCCATGAAGCGCGGACAGGGCATCCACATGCTGCCCGCGCCGCCTGTGCTGCCCGCTGGCCTGCCCTCTGATCTTCTGGAGCGTCGGCCTGACGTGCGCGCCGCAGAATTCAGCATCATGGCCTACAATGCCAATATCGGCGTTGCCCGCGCACAGTTCTTCCCCTCCATTTCCCTCACGGGTATGCTGGGTTCCCTGAGCGCTTCAGTGGGCAACCTCTTTACCGGCCCCGCTGGTACGTGGAGCTATGGCGCAAGCGGCACAGTGCCTTTGCTGGATTTTGGCCGCAACTGGTACAACCTCAAGGATGCCGAAGCCCAGAAAAAGGCAGCCATAGCAGTGTATCGCAAAACCGTGCAGACAGCCTTTGAAGACATCCGCACGTCGCTTACCTCGCAACGTGAGGCCGACCATATCGTGCGCAGCATGCAGGTGCAGGTTGAAAGCCTGCGGCGTGCCGTGCAGATCGCCAGCCTGCAATACGACAACGGCTACACAGATTACCTGACGGTGCTGGACGCCGAGCGTCAGCTTTTTGCTGCCGAGTTGCAGCTGGCAACCTCGTTGCGCGACAGGCTTGATAGCGTCGTCAGCGTGTGCATGGCCCTTGGCGGCGGCTGGCAAGACCCCGGCACAAGCCCCAGCTTCCCTGTGGTGAACACAGAAAAGCTGTTGCAGGAGCAGGCTGGCGGACGGGCCAGCGCGCCTGCGGCTAAATCCGAATAGTACACGAACCGGAGCGGCATACAGCCGCTGACTGATAAACAGTGGGGGAGGCGTCTGACGGCGTTTCCCCCACTGTGCGTTTGCCGTGCATATGCGGCCCGTATATGGGGATTGAAAGTCAGTCCTGCCCGCGCGAGGGGCTTTACAGAAGGGGCAGGCCTGTCGTAAGGGAAAAACATGGATAAAAAGTTGCCCCTATTTTTCCTTTCTCTTTGCGTTGCGTTGGGCTTGTGCTGCTCTGCGCCGGAACTGGCATGCGCTAAAGATAATCCGGCTTCGCCAGAGCAGACCGACAAAAGCGCCCCTCAGAGTGCCCCCAAAAAATCCAGTGCGCTGCGTTCTGGCGAAAAAAAAGGGAACTCCGCCAAGACAAACCGGCGCGAAGGCAAGCAGAAGGAAAAGAACTCCAAGGGTATTCACGCGCCTGCGTGGGCTTTTGGGGGCGGGGGGCAGAGCCGCGATGCCTGGCGCGAAGCTGCAAGCTCCAACGATCTGCAAAAGCGGGCTGTGGGGGATGACGCCCCCAAGGAAAAATCAGTTAACACAACGGCCAGCATAAATTCTGCACTCAAGGGGCCGCCGACAAAAGAAGAACACAAAAGCGGCATGGCTGTGAGCGTGGGGCAGGAAGACTCCGCGTGGCGTAAGAAGGCAGAGCATGAACTAGAGGCGGACGAAAACGTCCCCATGCAAAGCCGCCATGTGGTGCGGGCCTATGCGGATGTGGACGCGGGCGATGACCTGAGCATCAGGGTCGGGCCGGAACTCATCCTCAAGGATGAGCAACGCGAACGAACCAATGCCAACAAGCAGCCGGAATCCGCCTTGGGGCTGGGCATGCAGTTCAAGCTTGACTTCTAGTCCGCACGCCGGAATGACCCTGTTTGTCTGGGGCTGCAGGCTTGCGTCAGGAATAGCTGCTCGTCAGGTGCAACGCTTTGGGAACGTTACTGAACGTTCTGGGCAAGAATAAGATCCACTTCATCCACGCTGAGGCCCGCGTTTTTGGCGATCTGCCGACTGGTCAGGCCTTTGCGGTGTCCATTCAAAATCAGTTCCCGCAAAAACTGGGGCGAGCGGCTGATGCCCTCGGCCTGTTCCAGCAAACGGCGCAGTTCATGCGTGCGCGCTTCGAGCTTCTCATCCAGATTCCGCAATTCCGCCTGTCGTTGGGCAAACGTAGCCACGATTTCCTTTTCCAGCCGGGCGTTCATTTCTATGCGCGCCAGCAGGCTGTCCTGATTGCCCTGCAAGGCGTTGAGCAGGGCTTCTGACCGGCGCAAACGCAGGTAGAAAACAAGCACACCGCCAAGTATGGCAAGCTCGAAGAGGGAAAAGAGCATGATGAGAGCGTAAAGCAGGGTGTCGTTCATACTTTTATGTTCAAAAGGTTGCCCACAAGCGGGGATGAAGTTTCACCCGCTGGGGTTTCCGGTTCAGGGGGGGGCCGCCGCCTTCTGCGGCTGCCAAAATGGGGTGCGCCCTTGTGATCGGCATCCGGGTTCAGCGCCGTCTGGGTTCCAGGTTCCGTGCGCGTTACCTGCTGCTGCTCCTGCTTTGCCATTGCGGCGGCAAGAACGCGCGACATGGCGGCCGATGCCTGCGGGGCGACAGCAGCGGCATTGCTTACGGATGTGGCCAGGCTGGTCTGGGCATACAGCACGGCCATGGTGGCGTCAACGCTCATGGAGGCCTCCTGTTGCCGATTACGGGGGCCTGTACGACCCTTCAGAAGGTCGTGTATGCAGCAGCGGGCATGCCTGCCCGGCAGATGCTGCTGTGGCTATTCGTTCAGATAACTCTCAAACAAAATGTCATCAATGCGCCCCTGCGTCAGGTAATCGTTCAGCACCCCGCTGAGGTCTTTTTTGATGGTAGCCGTATTGGCCGGATTCAGCAAAAATTCGTCCGACTTGCTGCTCAGGTAATAATACAGGGCGTCGCGCAGAGGAATGAGCTTGTGGTCAATCTCCATGCCCACCCTGGGGCTTTGGCTGACAGTTGAAAATTTGCAGATCAAAAAGCGCGCGCCGGTGGGTGTTTGCCGGGGTATGACAAAGGGCGCCAGTTCCTTGACGCTGTCAGGCTGGGCAGTGGGCGTTTTTGCAGAAGGCACCACGATGACCTCTGGCTTGATTGGCTCCGGAGGCGGCGGCGGGGGAGTGCGCAGTACAAACCACCAGATTGCAGCGCCCGCCACCAGCAGCACGAGCAGGCCAGCAGCGGCTGCAATGATCAGCAGCTTTTTTTTCTTCTTGGTTGGTTCCGCCCCTTCATCGGCTACCTGCAGTGGGGCTTCCTCGGTTTTGGCCGGGGGCGGAGGCGCCTGTTCCACAAGGAACGGAGCATCGTCAAGATCAAGTTCGACCTTGCGCAGGCTTGTATCCTGGCTGACCGCAACCTGAAGTTCATCCTTGACGGGGGCGTCTTTCAAATCCTGCTTTTCAGCCACGCGCCTCTCCTGACAATCACGGCCTGTTCATCTGTTCCGTGCCGTGATCAGCACTACGCTACCGCAACCACTAAAAACAAAAAACCCGCCCCAAACCAGGTAAGCGCAGGCAGCGCTGACCCCGGCCAGGAGCGGGCCGTCAAAGCCAGGGAAATCTTGGTGCTGTGGCCAAGGGCAGGTTGCCTGCAAGAGGCTGGCTGCCCTGCGTGGATATTTGTAGATATCCGCGCCACGCATGCTTGCCGGGCGCATGCACATCGCAACCGACAAGTATTTTAAGGTGAAATTTTCTAGGGGAAAATCTTGTCGATTTTCTGCTTCATCGTGTCCGCAGTGAAAGGCTTGACGATGTAGTTGGAAACCTTGGCCTGCACCGCTTCAATGATGTTTTCCTGCTGGGCTTCAGCAGTAACCATCAAAAAGGGGATGGCGGCAAACTGTTCGCTTGAGCGAACCTTGCGGAGCAGTTCAATGCCTGTCATCTGGGGCATGTTCCAATCCGAAACGATAAAGTCGATTTTTTCACGGTTCAGAACTTCCCATGCCGAGGTGCCGTCATCGGCTTCCACCACGTTCTGAAAACCAAGCTGGCGCAGAATGTTGCGCACAATGCGGCGCATGGTGGAAAAATCGTCAACCACAAGAACACGCATATTCGGATTGTAAGGCATGAGAAGAACTCCTTGAAGCGCCGTCAATATCGGTTTGCAACAGACGTTGCAGCCGTGCGCCACTGTCTGTTGTAAGCTTATATTTCAGTGCCTTCGCCGTAGAGATTATGAAATTCCTTGCGAAGGCGGCTCAGGGCCTGGGAATGCAATTGTGAAACCCTGCCTTCGGTGATGCCCATGACTTCGGCAGTTTCACGCATATTCAGCTCATCAGTATAATACAGCGAGAGTACCAACTTTTCTCTTGGCGTCAAGCGGTCGATCAGCGGCGCAACGCGCTCCACAAGCTCTTGCAGGGCAGTGCTGCGGAAGGGTTCTCCGCCTTCGGGGCCTTCGCCCGAGAGCGTGTCCTGAATGGCGTCAAGTGAAATCCAGAGCTGGTTTTGCAGGGCTTCAAGCCCCTGCCGCACATCGCGCATGTCGAGGCCGGTGATCTTTTGCAGTTCGTCCTCGGTGGCCTGTCGGCCTTGCTCGTGCTCAACCTTGCGCATGGCTTCATCAAGCACCCACACACGCTGACGCAACGACCGGGGAAACCAGTCAAGCCGACGCAATTCATCGAGCATGGCTCCCTTGATGCGGCTTTCGGCATACGTTTCAAAGCGGATGCCAAGCTGCGGCCTGAACTTGCCCAAGGCTTCCATGAGGCCCAGGGTGCCGGAGCTGATCAGCTCCCCAAGTTCTATGCTGCGCGGCAACTTGGCTTTGAGCCGCAAAGCGAGAAAGCGTATCTTGGGCGCATAGTGACGCACCACAGATTCCTGCTCTGCCGGTGAAAAGCTCTCCCAAGGGGTTGCCCCGGTTTCGAGCGCTTCCCAGGGGCAGGGAGCTTGCGCTTGCGCTGTGCCGGTCTTCATGTTGGTTTCCTTCGGATTTGCCTCTTCTACCCCGTGGCATCTGGATGCCTGTTATGCCTCGCCCCACCTGCCCGCCAAGGCTGGGTGCGCTGCGTTTTTGACACGTTGAGGTTATGGTGCGTTGCTTCTGTCGCCAAAGGCCTGTCAGACCCGGAATCCCGCCCGTAATTCTAGCGGAACAGCAGCTTTTTCCAGAAAAACTTGATGTTGCCGTCGAGGTTTTCGGGGGCTTCCCATGCGCTGATATTCTTGGCCAGCGACATGGTGGCCTTTGCCGCCGGGCTTTGCGGTTCGCTTATGCAATAGGGCAACTGCTGCACCACGGCCTTGCGCACGCCTGTATCGCGCGGGATAACGCCCACGAGCTCCAGGGAGACGCCACTGAGAAAATGGTCGCAGGCCTGATGCAGACGCACAAACATGTCCTTGGCCGTCTTGAGGTCCGGGGCCATGTTGACGCACACCTTGAAGCGTTCAACGCCGTGATTGTTTTTCAGCACCTTGATGAGGGCATAGGCGTCAGTGAGCGAGGTCGGTTCCGGCGTAAGCACCACCAGACGTTCCTGCGCAGCCATGTTGAAATAGAGTACGTTGTCGCTGATGCCCGCACCGGTATCCACGATGAGGTAGTCAAGCCCGTCTTCCATTTCGTCAACGGCTTCAAGCAGCTCAAGCTTCTGCCCCGTGGAAAGGGTGAGCATTTCGCTCATGCCGGAAGAAGCAGGCAAGATGGAAAAGCCGTAAGGCGTGGGAAAGAGTATGTCCGAAATGGTAGCCCCTTCGTGGAACAGATGAAAAATATTCTTCTGCGGGGTCAGACCAAGCACCACGTCTACGTTGGCAAGGCCGAGGTCGGCGTCAATAAGCACCACCTGCTTGCCCAGCTGCGCAAGGCAAATGGCGAGATTGACCGAGATATTGGTCTTGCCTACGCCGCCCTTGCCTGAGGTGACGGAAAAAACCAGAGGGAAAGTGCCGCTCATCTGTCTGCTCCACATGTTATGGCTCATGCCGCGCTAGGCGGCCTGGCCGGGAAGTTGCCTTTTGAAAATAAGACGCCAGACCAGCGGCTCGGTGGCCGGGGCAAGGCTTTCCTTGAGTTCCGCGCCGAACGACAGTGCTGAAACCGGCAATCCGGCAGCGCAGGCCACATTTACAATATTGCCGAAGCTTACGGCTTCGTCCAGCTTGGTCCATACAAGGGAGCCAGGCCCTTCAAATTTGTATCTTTGTAAAAATGCCTGTGTTTGCAGTGCGTCAAAAAATGGTGAAAGCGTAAGGTGCGTAGCGGCTTCCACAGTGTCCAGGCCCATGTCGGCCCGCCAGTGGGCAAGATTGCCGTTGCGGTCAAGGCCGGGAACATCAATGAATACGGCGCGGGCCTCGCGGGTGGCGGCCAGGGCTAGTTCCATGGCGGCCTTGTCGGGCGCTTCCATATACGTAAAATTGGAAAGCTCAGCCCAGTGGCGCAAAATCAGCCTGCCGTTGCCGCGCAGGCAGTCGGCGTTGATAAAGGCAATGCGCGCTTCTGGTTCGTGTTTGCGCAGGTGCAGTGCAAAGCGCAGGGCCGTTGTGGTTTTGCCAAAACCGAAAGGCCCGGCCATCAGGTGGATGCGCTGCCGCCACTGTTCCGCGCCCCAGGCCTTAACCGGCACCATGCCGCAGAGGCATTCAAGCACGGAGGCTCCGGGTTCCGCCAGCAAACGCTGGTAAAGGTCAACCGCCACAGAGTCAGAAACACCTTCGCGCTGCAAATATTCCAGAGCAACACGCTGGCGGGGGGTGAGGCGTTCAAGCTGAATGGCCGGCTTCATCAAGGCAAAAATCTGATCCTTGAGATGCATCCATTCCTTGTGCCATTCACCCCAGCCAGCAGGCGCGCCTGCGGCTTGCGCTGCTTCTGTCTTGGGGCGCTCGATCCCGGCAGTTATTTCATGGCAGACGGCACCGTTCTTGCGATAGGTGCGGTTGCCCAGGATAACGGCGTCAGGCCCCATCTCGGCCTTGATTCTGGCCAGAATTTCCTGTGATGTGGCCCCTGTGAACGTCTTTACCTGCATGGCCCATTCCTTTGCCTAACGGTTCAATATCGCCCAGCGGCGCATCAGTGCCGTTTGTTTGACGACAGACCTGTATTTGCAAATTCGGGGCCAACTTTTGGGGCAGTATCGGCCCAGGCGATTACAATCACGGGAACACAGCTTTTGCCATAGCCGATACTAGCGGTTGAGAGAGTAAAAGGCAACGAATCCTGATAGCTGGAAAGGAATATAAACAATAAAGCGGCGCTCTGACACAAAGGTCGGAGCGCCGCGTAGCATTTGGGAGAGTCGGATTATTCGGCGCTTACCACGCCCACCGATTGCAGCCGGATGTCAGGTGGAATCTCCGCCTGCGAGATGACCGGCACCGTGGGCAGGAAACGCGTGACAATCTGGGCCAGATGCGGGCGGATGAGCGGCGTCACCAGCAGTACGGGCTGGGCATCGGTATTCACCGCATTGTCGGCAGCCGTGCTGATATTGTTCACCAGGCGCTGGGCCACAGCCGGATTCATGGAGAGGAAGGTCACGCCGTTGTCGGCATGGCGAATGCCTTCCTGCACCAGCCGCTCGGCATTGGGCGCAAGGGTCAGCACAGAAAGCGTTCCCTGGCTGTCCAGATAGGGCCGCACAATGGCGCGGGAGAGCTTTTCGCGCACATATTCCGCCAGCGTGTCGGGATTTTTGACGCTTGAGCCAAAGTCGCCCAGAGTTTCCACAATGGTGAGCATGTCACGTATGCTGACGCTTTCACGCACCAGCAGTTGCAGCACTTTCTGCACCACGCCAAGGGGCAGCACGTTGGGCACCAGGTCTTCCACTGCCTTGGGTGAATGCTTGGCGACCGTGTCCAGCAGCCCCTGCACGCCCTGACGGTCAAGAAAGTCGGCCAGCTGACGTTTGAACACTTCCGTCAGATGCGTGGCGATAACCGTGGCCGGGTCAACCACCGTGTAGCCCGCAAGCATGGCCTCCTCGCGCTGGCTGTCGGGAATCCACAGGGCAGGCAGGTTAAAGGCAGGCTCGCGCGTTTCAATGCCGCTGATCTTGGTGGTCACGTTGCCGGGATCCATGGCCAGAAAGTGATCGACCAGAATTTCTGCCGAAGCCACCTGATTGCCCTTGATAAGCAGAGCGTACTGGCCGGGCTTGAGCTGAAGGTTATCGCGCAGGTGCAGCGAGGGGATGACCACGCCCATGTCCAGCGCGAACTGTCGGCGTATGGAGCGGATGCGGGCCAGCAGGTTGCCGCTCTGTTCTTCGTCCACCAGGGGGATGAGGCCGTAACCCACTTCAAGCTCAAGAGTATCGAGCGGCAGCAAGGCCTGCACTTCTTCCGGCGTGTCGGCGGTGCCGGAACCGCTTTTCTTTTTCTTGTCTTCCTTTGCCTTGTTGGCGGCCTCCTGATCCTTGTTTTCCGTGAGGCGGCTCACCACAAAGATAAGGGCCGAAATGCAGAGGAAGGGGATGGTCGGCAGGCCGGGAACCAGTGCGAACAGCAGCAACACGGCCGAAACCATCTTGAGCGCGCGGCTGTTGAAGGTAAGCTGGGCCAGAAATTCTTCGCCCATCTTGGCTTCAGAGGCGGCGCGCGAAACCAGCAGGCCTGTGCCGGTGGAAACAATGATGGAAGGTATGGTGGAAACCAGACCGTCACCGATGGTCAGCAGGGAATAGGTGGTGAGGGCTGTGTTCCAGTCCATATCCTTCTGGACCATGCCAATGATGATGCCGCCCACAAGGTTCACCAGCGTGATGAACATGCCTGCGTTCACGTCGCCCGAAACAAATTTGCAGGCACCGTCCATGGCGCCGTAAAAGTCTGCTTCCTTGCGCAAGGCCGCACGGCGGGCATTGGCCTGTTCTTCATCCAGCAAACCGGCGTTGAGGTCGGCTTCAATGGCCATCTGTTTGCCGGGCATGGCGTCCAAGGTGAAGCGGGCCGCCACTTCCGCGATGCGTGTGGTACCAGCCGTGATAACTGTTTTGTTCAGAATGAACAGGATCATGAAGATAACGGCGCCCACAACGTAACTGCCGCCCACAACAAACTGGCCGAACGCGCGGATGACTTCACCCGCGGCGTTTGCGCCCATATTGCCGTTGAGCAGAATAAGACGGGTGGACGCCACGTTGAGCGCCAGCCTCAGAAGTGTCGTGACCAGCAGCAGCGAAGGAAAAATGGTAAATTCCAGCGGCGAGGTCATGAACATGGTGGTTACAAGTACCAGCAGCGAAATGGAAATACTGATGCAAAGCATGAAATCGAGAAAAAACGTGGGCAGAGGCACCAGCATGACAAACAGGATGATGACCACGCCGGCTGCAAGAAATATTTCGCCGTTTTTTGAAAATCGAGCGTAATCAAGCTGGGGTATTACTGCGGCAGCCATTTTTATGACACCTCTCTGCGTTGGTTCCCGAAAGCGGGTTTACCCTGGTACGTATGGACAAGATGGAAAAATTCCTTGCCTTTCTAGGGCCTTGCCGCCTTGGGCTTGAGCTTCCAGATGCTGGCCAGCACGGCAGCCACTGCTTTGTAAAGCTCTTCGGGAATCATGTCGCCCACCTCGGTGGACTTATACAAAGCCCGTGCCAGAGGCACGTTTTCGCGAATGGGAATCCTGTTTTCGCGGGCTATTTCCTTGATTTTTTCGGCCAGATGGTCTGCGCCCTTGGCAAGCACGATGGGCGCGGGAGCTTCCGAGGTGTTATAGCTCAGGGCCACGGCTATGTGCGTGGGGTTTGTAACCACCACATCGGCCTTGGGCACGTCGGCCAGCATGCGCTTGCTCATCATTTCCATCATTTTTCTGCGTTGCTGCCCCTTGACCACGGGGTCGCCTTCCGCCTGCTTCTGCTCGTCCTTCACTTCTGATTTGGTCATCTTCATGCCTTCGTTATAGGCATAGTGCGACTGCCATACGTCAAAAACGGCAATGGCAATGATGGGCAGCAGCGCGTAGCTGGTCAGCTTGAAGGCCATTTGCAGCATGTAGGTCGCCACGCCCTCTGTGCTGGCGTAGTACATGGGCAGAAAATTCTGATGCTCCTTGAAGATGATCCAGCCAGGGATAAGGCCGAGCACAAGCGAAAACAGCAGGCTCTTGATGGTGCGCAGGGCTGTTTGCGGCGAGGCCAGCATCTGCTTGAGTCCCTGAACGATGTTGAAGCGCTTCAGGTTGGGGCGCATCACCTTGGTTGTCCAGAGTTTGCCCACCTGTAAGCGCTGCGCCAGAAAGGCCAGAAAGCCCAGAGTCAGCAGGATTGGCATGATCATGCGGGCAATCTCAAGCGTGACGTCAATGCTCAGGCTGTAGACGTTTTCGGGGTTGGGATCGAACTCCCACGAGTGGCTGAGAAAGTGGCGGAACAAGCGCTTGATATTGTCGGTCATGGGGCCGATCCAGGCATAAAGAATACACATGCCCCCCAGCAGACTCACGGCCTTGCCAAGCTCCGGGGCTTTGGGAACATTGCCTTCCTCGCGCTGTTTGCTGACGCGTTTTGGAGAGGCTTTTTCTGTTCTGCTTGGATCTTGCTGCGAACCGAACATGTTCTTACCACCCTGGCTTGGTTGGCGCTGCAAAGCGCTTTGACCAGGCAATAGCAAAAAATATGCCCGTCAGAGAACTGGCGGGCAGGTAAGCTGATATTCACATGGTTACGCAGTGTTCAGGGCGGCCTGCATGGCTTCGAGCCATGCAAAGCCATATTTTTTGTCGGGCTCAAGATGACAGCCCTCGCCCCACTCATTCCAGGCGTTGATGAACAAAAAAGGTTCTGGCCTTTGGGCGCGGCGTACTTCCTCTATGGCTACTTCCGTCACTCGGCGAAAAGCGCCGGGATTTGCATTGAGAAAGGCAATGGAATTAGCGTGATAACGGGGGGAGTTGTCCCATGAGGGAAAGACCGTTGTGTAGCGCGTGTAGCTTACAGCGGGCCTGTGCAGCATGGCGGCGGCAGTGCCGGGGTAGTCGCAGCATTTTTGCGGGTTTCCGGCAATTTGGGTGCGCTGGACGCAGCTCCAGTCAGGCGCAAAGCGCACTGTGGCATCAAAGCCGTATTCCTGTGGCGGCACCCCCATTGTCAGGGCTTCCACCCCCACCAGGTACAGCCCCGCAAGCCCCGCCTGCTGCGCCATGTCGCGCCATACCTCAGCCCAATGCGAACAATTGGGAATGTCCTCTGGGCGGTAAACAAGCAGCAGTGGGCTATTACCTGCCAGAATATAACGCTCGTGGCGCAGGTAGGGCAGAATGCTGGCCATGAAGCCGCGCATGGTGGATTCAGAATAGTCATTGTTCAGCAGTACCTGCTTGTTTTGCCCGTACCATGCCCGCGTCCATGCCTCGTTTGCCCAGCACAGGCAAAAAGGAAGCGTAATACTGGCATCCTCGCGAATGCGCAGCAACGGGGTTTCAAGCAGAGAGTGGTCGTTAAACCAGTAGTAATAGTAGCAGAATCCATAAATGCCGTATTGGGCGGCCAGGGCATGCTGACGGCGCAAAAAATACCTGTCGCGCAGGTCGTACCAGCCTATTGACGGATGGGGCTCATGCGGCTGGTAGTGGCCAGTAAATTGGGGCCGCGCTGCGCGCACGTTGGTCCATTCTGTAAAACCTTTACCCCACCAGCAATCATTTTCGGGGATCGGGTGGAACTGCGGCAGGTAAAAGGCGATAGGCTTGATTGGCTGTGTAGCCACGGGCAACTCCAGCGGATTACGGCATCAGGCCACGCCAGGCAACAAGCCTTGCGCTCCCGAACCATGTCTTGCCATGCGTATACTATGTTTTTTTGTGGTCCGCATCCTCCTGCCACCACCAGCGGGCGCGCTGGCAGAGCAGGTCAATATCGCCAGCGGCGGCGAGGTTGAGCATCTGCCGGTACTGGCGCACAGCTTCGTAGCTATATGGATTGGCCTCAAACAGGCCAGCGAACATGCGCGCGTCTTCCGTCAGCATTTTGCGGGCCGCGTTCTGGCGGCGGCGGAACGAAGGCGTAAGAAAGGGCAGCAGGTCCTCATGCTCCGCCAGCAGGGCAAAGTACGCCAGGCTGGTGATGAAGTTCATGTTCTGGATGCTGGCCATGGCTTTGTCGTGTTTTTCCGCTGTGGTGCAGAAAACACGGCAGCCAAGGGCTGTAAAAAATCCCGAGGCCAGCTCCACATGATCTTGCCCCGCATGGGCCCCCGGCACAATGGCCACGGGCTGGTCCGCCTGCGGGTCGGGCTTGGGGCCAAAGAGGGGATGCGTGCCCACCACAGGCCCGGCCCAGGCCTTTTCCATCTGTTGCAGCGGGATTTCCTTTACCGATGTTATGTCCGCCAGCACCGCCGTGGGTGGCAGATGCGGGCAGACCGTAGCAATAACCTCGTTGAATACAGCGGCGGGAACGCAAATGATGGCCAGATCGGCCCCCGCGCAGGCGGGAGCCAGAGTTTCGGGCGTCAGGGGCACGTCCACGCCCGCCACGTTCAGCCCTGCCGCCTTGGCGCGGGCCAGCAGCATGTCGCCCATGCGGCCAGTGGAGCCAACAATGACGGTTTTTACGGGATTGCGCGGGCAAAAGCCGGTAAAGCCGTCAAATCCATCCTCCGCGGCGGATTCCCCGCCGTTCTGGGCGGCAGGGACGCCGTTGCTGCCGTGATTGCCGTTCATGCCAGTTGCTCCCAGATATTCCAGAATTGCGGAAAGGATTTGCGCACCACCAGAGGGTCGTCCAGCAGGTCTCGCACGTTTGTTTCAGGCTGGCGCAGCCCCAGCAGGGCCAGGGACATGGCGATGCGGTGGTCGTTGTGGGCCGAGAGGCAAACGCCCTCGGGCAAACGCGGACAGTCCGGCTTGCCGTTGCCGCGTCCGGCCAGGCCGTGAATGAGCATGCCGTCGGAAAGCTGGTCAATGACCACGCCAGCCTTGGCAAGCTCCTGCGCAGGGGCGTTGATGCGATCCGATTCTTTATAACGCAGATGGGCCACATTGCTGATGCGCGTGGAACCCTGCGCAAAGGCCGCCAGCACGGCCACGGTGGGCACGAGGTCGGGGCAGTCGCCCATGTCCAGCTCCACGCCATGAAGGGCGGAGGGGTACACGGTGACGGAATCCTCCGTCATGGTCATGCGCGCGCCCATGCGCTGCAAAATGCCCAGCATGGCGCGGTCGCCCTGCAGGGAATCCGTGCGCAAACCTTCAACCCTCACGGGCTTGAGGCCCAGTGCGCCAGCGGCCAGCAGATAGGACGCGCCAGACCAGTCGCCTTCAACGGTGTAGTCGCCCGCCCGGTACTCGCCGGGATGGACTGTCACGCGCAGGCAGCCGGGATGCGCTGCCTTGAGTTCGCGCCATGCGCCGGGAGGCAGCATTTCCCACGGGGCATCGGCCTCGCTGCGGGTTTCCACGTCAAAGCGGATGCCGTAGTCGGTCAGGCATTGCAAGGTCAGCCCCACATAGGGCCAGGAAACGGCTTTCTGCCCGCCAAGTGTTACGGACAAGGGCGCAGGCCCCATGGGAGCCGCCAGCAACAGACCCGAAAAATACTGGCTCGAAATATCCATGCCCAGGGTCACCTCGCCCCCGCACAGGGCAGGGTTGAGGCCCTTGGCGTGCAGCACCAGAGGCGGACAGTCGGGCTTGCCCTCAAAGGTGACCGCAAGGCCCAGCTTTTTGAGGGCGTCGGTGAGTTCTGCGATGGGGCGTTCGTGCATGCGCGGTGCGCCGTGTATGCGAAATTCGCCCTCGCCAGCGGCCAGCACGGCGGTGAGCAGCCGACATGTGGTGCCGGATTCTTCCACATCGCAGGAAAGGGGATCGCCCGTTGCGCCGCCGAGCGGCTTACCGCCCATACCCGTCACGCGCCACGCGCCGGAGGCTTGTGTGCTTTCGGGCAGGGTTTCCATGCTCGCCCCGGCCCCGCACAGGATGGCGCGGGTGCGTTCGAGGTCGCGGCTTTCAAGAGTGTGCCGCACCGTGGAAACACCCTGCGCCAGCGCCGCGCCAATGAGGTAGCGGTGCGAAACAGATTTAGAAGCGGGTGCGGTAACGCTTGCCGTGGCCTGCTTTTCGGCCTCGGTAATCATAATGGTGTTCTGGCTCATGAGGCTGGCTGCTCCGGTGTTTCCGAGTGGAGGTCAAGACGGTCCAGTTGCGGCCCTGTGGGGTAGCTGCCCAGTATGCGGAAGCTGGTGCAGACTTCGTGCAGTTTTTCCAGCAGGGGGGCGTAGCGGGGATCTTCCAGATCACTTTCCACATCGGCAAAGAAAACGTATTTCCAGCGCTGGCCGCGCAGGGGGCGCGATTCCAGCTTGCGCATGTTGATGCCGTTGCTTGCCAGCAGGTCAAGCACGCTTGAGAGCGCGCCCGCCTTGTCTGCCGTGGTGAACAGCAGCGAGGTTTTGTCCGCGCCGGTATGGCCGGGCTGGGGGCCGCCCGTGCGGCTGCCCGAGCGCGCATCGCCGGGGCCGATAATCACAAAGCGCGTCCAGTTGCCGGGCTCGTCCTCAATGCGGCGGGCCAGAACGGCAATGCCCATGAGGTCGGCCAGCTTGCCGTGACCGATGGCGGCCGCGTCTTCCTTGCCAGCGGCATATTGGGCGGCGGCAGCGGTGGATTCCACCGGCACAAGGCCAGCGCCGGGCAGATGGGCGCGCAGCCACGCGCCGCACTGGGCCAGCGGCTGGGGGTGGGAATACACGGTGCGCACGGCGGCCAGCGAGGGCGCGTTGCTCAGCAGACAGTGCGAAATGCGCGAAAACAGTTCGGCCTGAATATGCACGTCGTACTTGAGGAACAGGTCAAAGCTCACGCCCACGGTTCCCTGAAGGGAGTTTTCCAGCGGCACCACGCCGAGCTCGCACTGACCGGAAGCCACTTCCTGAAAGACCTGCGTAATATCGTTGCAGGGGCGGAACTGGGCGGCATGGCCCAGATACTCCACGCCCGCAAAGTAGGAAAACGTGCCTTCCGGGCCGAGATAGGCCACATTCTGGGGCCGCTGCAAGGAACGGGAAGATGAAAATATCTCGCGCCAGATGGCCCGCAGATGATCCTCCGGCAGGGGGCCGGGGTTGCGCGTGGCGAGACTGTCCAGCACTTCCTTCTCCCGCAGGGGCTTGAAGATAATGCCCGGCACGTCGGCCTTGATGCGTCCCACTTCGAGGCTCAGGGCCGCCCGCTGGTTAAAGAGCGCGAGCAGATCCTGATCCACGGCGTCAATCTCGTGCCGGATGGCGGCAAGACGCGCGCCCGCTTCATCCGGAGATGCTGCCTGACGGTCTGCTGCGGCTGCGGGGTGGCCCTTGGGCCAGTGGCTGTTGCTGTCGTCCATGCTATATCTCCCGGATGTCTTCGCGGATGCGCATGCCAAAATGGCGACCGGCTTCGTCCAGGCGGCACAGCACGGTATCGCCGGGTTTCAGGCTCACCACGCTCACCGGCTCGCCGCCGGGGGTGGTCAGGCGGATGGTTTCGGCATTCTGCAAAAATACCGCGCCGGTTTTAACGCCGTCTTCGGTGGTTACCTGGGCTTCAACCAGCAGCATGGGGCGCACTTCAATCTTGACCCTGCCAAGGGTGGCAAGGCTGGTTTCGCCGTTGGCGTCCACGATCAGCACTTCCTGCCCCGCCTTGAATTCGCCAAGATAGGTGGTTTTGTCGCCGGGCAGGCGCACGTAGGCATGCACGGCCCCCGCATTGACCCTGAAGGGACGGGCGGCAACATATTCGTTGCGCTCGGTTTCCGCATGCACAAGAAAGGTAAAGGCGCTGGAATTGCCCACCAGCATGCCCTGCCCCTTGCGCAGGATGGAGAGCGTGTCGGCGCAGACGCGGTGCCCGAGGCCCACGGATTCCACACGGGTGATCACGGCGGGCAGCAGTTCTTCATGCCCCTGCGAAAGCTTGCACTGGCTGACAATGGTCTTGAGATCGGCCACGGCCTCTCTGGATACAACAATGCCCGCCACACCGCGTTCCAAAATTCCTGCGGCAAGGCGGGCCTCGTCCAGCGTAGCGGCCTCAGCCAGAACGCTGTCGCTCTGGGCCAGAAGGTTTTCCACAGGTATTACCTCCCAGCCGCGAGCCAGAACCACACGCTCGCCCTTATGCAGCCGTTCAAGCACGGCTTCTTCGTCAGCCTTGACGTTGAGCGCCATCATGGCGGTATCTTCGGCAGCCCACACAGGGCAGCGCGAAAGACCGGAAACCTCTTCCACATGCTTGCGCGGCACAATAACGCCGTCCACGCCGGATTCCAGCGCCAGGGTCACATCGCCCTTGTCAAAGGGAACGCAGTTGAAATAGATGCGGGACATGCGGCTTATTCTCCTACAATTTCCATGGCCTGATCCACGGAAGCGTTGTCGTGTACAATGGCGCGCAGGGCCTTGACCAGGGCAACGCGGTTGGGATGCTGGAAGACGTTGCGGCCCACGGAAATGCCCGCGCCGCCAGCACTCAGCGAATCCTGAACCATCTGGAGTATCTGGCGGGTGGAATCCATGCGCTCGCCACCGGCGATAACCACGGGCACGCAACAGGCAGCCACGACTTCAGAGAAGCTTTCCGCATCGCCGGTGTAGGGCACCTTGACGATGTCCGCGCCCAGCTCAACACCCACGCGGGCGCAATGGGCCACCACATCCTTGGCGTAGCCGTTCTGAATCTGGGGGCCGCGCGCGTACATCATGGCCAGCAGCGGAATGCCCCAGTTGTCGCAGGATTCGGCCACACGGCCCAGATCGGCCAGCATGAGGCGTTCATTGGGGTCGCCCAGATTGACGTGTACCGAAACGCAGTCCGCGCCGTGTTTGATGGCTTCTTCAACCGTGCCCACGAGGGTTTTGGTGTTGCCGAGGGGAGAAAGAGTGGTGGAGGCGGAAAGGTGGATGATAAGGCCGATGTCGCTGCCCGCGTTGCGGTGCCCGCAACGTACAAGGCCCTTGTGCATGAGCACTGCGTCCGCGCCGCCGGTTGCCATATCGTTGACGGTGTCGCGCATGTCCACCAGACCTTCAACCGCGCCGATGGTCACGCCGTGATCCATGGGAACAATGATGGTACGGCCATTTGTGCGGTTGATGATGCGTTCCAGGCGGATTTTTTTTCCAAGGTACATGGGCTCGCTCCTTTCAGTCTGCTGCTTTAAGGTGACCCGCATGGGCGGGGTTTGCCGCATCTTTTTCCGGCGGCCCATACAAAAAAAGGGCCGCTGGCTTGTTGCCTGCGGCCCGTTGAACTTTCTAACTTTTACGCGTCAGCAAAGCTCCCGACCACAGGCTCCGGTAAAGTACGCAAAATAATACCAGCTAAAGATGCCGGCGGCGTAGGAGGAGGTGTGGTTGGAAGAAATGCGCTGCATGAAAGTATCCTTAAATTTTCTAGGTAAAAAGCTACGCGGCATGCAAAAGTCTGTCAATAAAAAATTCAATTCTGCATGCAATTTGTTCGCAAGGTCAGGCTGGGCCCCGTTCTGCGGGGGCAGATGGGGCGTCCGGGTCTGTTGTTTTGCGCCGCAGCTTGCGCGTTTCAAGCCGCTTGAGCACAAACTCGCCGGGTTTGAGCCCTTCCGGCACTGCCGACAGGGGAAACTCCGCGCGGGCCAGATTGCGGTGCCCGCCCGCCTCGCCCACATCATGGAAACAGGCGTCTGCCAGACGGCCAATGTCCCGTCCGCCATCGCCGCGAAAAATCACGATAACGGTTTTGTCCACCACGCCGCTCACGGCTATCCACCGCAGGCCGTGCACCCGCGTGAAAAAGTCTGCCACTGCCACCAAAAGGTCTGCGCTGTTGATCTCGTTGAGCGAGGCAAAGGCTCCCCCGCCACGGCAGTCGGCAAGGGAACGGAATGCGCGTGAAAACAGCGGCAGCCATTCCCGCAGGTATTCGCTGCGCAGAATACGGCGCAGCAGGTTGTTGTCCGCATGGCGCGAAAGCCACTGATACGCGCGAAAATCGTCTTCGCCGCCGGAGCGCTCAAAAGCCGCGGTATCTGTGCGGATGCCGTAGAGCAGGGCTGTGGCAAGCCGCGGGCCGGGGCGCATGCGCAGGGCCTTGAGATAGCGGGCCATCATGGTGCTGGTGGCGCCCATGTTGGGGCGAATATCGCGCAGCAAGGCCGGGCCAGCCATTGAGCATGCCGTAATGTTGTTGACGGCGCGGGGCAGGGGATGGTGGTCGATGATGCAGTCAAAGTGCAGGCCCTGAAAAGCCTTGTTGTGGTGCGGCTGGGAATCCACCATGGCAAAGTGGGTGTACTGGTCGGCATTTTCAGGCTGCCAGGGGCGCACGGGGATGTTCAGGTAGCGGATCATGGCCAGGTTGTCGGGCCTGGTCACCTCATTGATGCGCGCAATGTCCACGCTGTGCACCTTGTGGATCATAATACGCTTGAGCGCCAGCGCCGATGCCAGGGCATCGGGGTCGGCATTGATGAGGATGCACCAGCGGTCGTCCTTGCTGAGACCTGCCCGCCATTTTTGCAGCAGGGCGATGTGGTCTGTGGCGCCAGCCATGATTCTCCTTAAAAGTTCTTCTGCGAAAGCCCGTTTGCGAAAGCCCGTTTGGCAATGTTCATGTGCCGGAATGCGGTTGCGCAAGCGCCTCCAGCACCGGCAGGGATGCGGCCAAACGATCCCAGTTGAATATCTCGACCATATGCACTGCCGAATCGGGGATGCGCTGCATGAGGGCGGCTGCGGTCTGCGCCTGCCCTGGCGTAAAAGCCGTGAGGGGCAGATGCCGGTCGCCGTCGCCGGGGGCGCTCCAGTGCGTCATGGTCGCCTGCTCTGGCAGGCCCGAAACCAACAGGTTTTTTTGACCATAGCCCAGGAGGTGCCCTACGTCCAGACACAGGCCCAGTCCGTGATCCAGAAGAAATCCCTGTTCAAGGCAGGCAATATCGCTGTGGGCAACGTTTTCCAGCAACAGCGGGACATCGCAGCAGTTTTTCCAGTGATGCGCAAATCCTGCCAGCAGGCGGCGTTGCACCAGGGGCGAGCCTTGAGGCGGGTGCAGCACGGCGCAGCGCGGTTGAAGAAAAGAGGCCTTGCCAAGTACAGACAATGCCAATTGCGCGGCCTTGCCGGCTGGATGCGCGGCCGCGCTCTTGCTGACGGGCCAGGGCAGATCAACGGGCAGATGCACGTGCCAGCGCAGGGGCAGAGTTGTCAGATCGGGCGGCAAGTCCTGCGGCCCGTAGTTCAGGCAGGACTGGGTTTCAAAAAAACACAGTCCGACCTCGTCCACCTTGCCAGCCAGAAATCGCGCGTTTTCCGCCACTCCTGCGGGCAGTACAAAGGACGGCGCGGCCAGACGGCCTGCAAAGCGTGCGGGCCGCAGATGCGGCGTGTCTGGCGGGAGCGTCTGGTCGCCTGAATCTTGGGACATCGGCTGTTCCTTGTGCGGGGTATACAGTGTCGGCCTTGCCGCCACCATACGCAAAGGGGGAGATTTCTGGAAAATCTCCCCCTTTATCATTCTATAATCGCAGGATCCTACACCAGTTTGGTGCTGCTCCAGCTGTGTTCTTTGGCTGCGGCTTCGGTCTTGGGGCCACCCAGTACGCAAGTGGCTCCGTTGCGCGCAACCTCGGCCAGCACCTCGGCAAATTCGCGGAAGTGCTTTCCGGTGGTGGACAGGATTTCTTCGCGCATGAGCGCGCGGGCGGCATCGGTGTCATCCGTGAGCCAGCGCGAGAGGGACTGGGCGCCCTTGGCGTCGGGCAGCAGGTAGCTGTCCAGATCGCCCACCGCGCCCACTATGGCCTGGGTGAGCTGGGCCTTGTCCGGGCTGAAGGTGCGCAGGAATTCAGCCATGCCGTCAAAGGCCGCCAGGGTGTCGTCCACGTTGGGATCGCGGTATGAGGCGCACACAAGGGTGCCGCCCAGGCGGTCGAGATTGCAGAATGCGCCGTACGCGCCGCCGCGCACGCGCACACGTTCCCACAGATAGCCCATGCGCAGGCTGCGCAGGATAACGCTGGCCGAGCCGTGGTACACATAGCCCTGATCATAGATGTTGGCGGCCTTGCCCACATAGTTGATCTGGGCCGGTGCAATGAAGGCTTCGCCCTTGGGCAGTTCCATGGGGGCGCTGCCAAAGTCCGTTGACGCCCCTGCCCGCGCGGGCGAAAGCGAGCGCAGCAACTGGCGGGCTTCCGTTTCTACCAGGGCAAGACCCTGCGCCTCTGCGGTGCAGTCCACAACAGCGCCGGGGCGGGCGATGATGCGCGAGCGCAGTTCTTCAAGATCGTTCAAAACAGACTGCGGGTCTGTGTCCATGCGCTCCAGCAAGCCGCGCACGCTTTCAAGGTAGCTCAGGCCCGAGGTGCGTTCGGCAACGGCGCTTGCGCCGTTGAAGCGCGCCCGCAGGCGGGCGCTGACCGCCGCATGCCCGGCGGACTGGAGGCCGTGCTCCAGCCGGGCCTTGCCTTCCAGCAGCATCTGGCCCAGGCGTTCGCGCAGCACATCGGCGTCCGTCAATGGTTCCAGCAGGATTTCGCGGGTCAGGGCAAAGAGGTCGGGCAGCTTGTCGTACACGGCCTTGCCCGACACGCCAAGGTAGCCAAAAGTCTTGCGGCTGCCGCGCACAAGCCCCACCAGCGTTTCAGCGCCAAGGCCGCCCGTTTTGGCGGCCATGAGCGCGCCAAGCTCCGTAAAATCACGCATGGCGGTGCCCGTTTCGGTGAGGGAGCGGGCAAAGAGCGGCAGTAGGGGCACGAGCCTGTCCGGCACATTGGCAAGGGGCAGCAGCAGGGTTGCGTAGGCAATGCCCTGAGTGGGCAGCTCGTGCGTCAGGAATGTTTCGGGCAGTTCGGCCACTGCGCGGGGCAGCAAGGCGTTTTCACGCGGCAGGTCTTCAATGCCCAGGGCAGGAATGGTCGCCAGGGCTTCCGGGCTGTCTGGCGCGCTCTGGGCTTCCATGAGGCGAGTGGTTTCTTCCACCATCTTGGCGCGGGCCTCGGCATCGGCGGCGGCCTGCACGGCGTCCACGCGGGCCTTTTCCGCATCTTCGCGGGTTTTGCCCAGCTTGGTATCCGGCAGCAGCACCACGGTGGCGCGGTGCTCGTTGTTCAGGAACCAGTCCTTGATGGCCTGTTCAAATACGGGTTCGCCAGCCTCGATGCGGGCTTTGAGGGCGTTGAGCGGGGCCTCCCACGCCAGTGGAGCCAGCGGGTCGCCATCATACAGCCACGTGGTCAGCGACTGCACCATGGCCGAAAGCCCACGGGGGAAGCGCCCGGAATTGTTTTCCCGGTAGGCGAATTCCACGCTGTTGACGGCGGCTTCCACTGCCGAGCGGGGGATGCCTTCTTCCGCCAGTTGGGCCAGAGTGTCAAAAATAAGCAGTTCGGCCTGCTGCACATCGCGCGGGGCCACGCCCTTGAGACCGGTGGAGTAGTACATCTGGCGCAGGTCAGTCTCCAGCCCGCAGCCTGTGGTGTCTTCGCCAAGGCCGGAGGCGATGAGCGCCTTGCGCAGGGGGGAGCCGGGCAGACCTTCAAGGATGTGCTCGAGCATTTCCATGAGCAGTGCCTGGTGCACGTCCCCACGCTCGCCCAGGAGCCAGTTGACCGTGAACAGGGCGCGTTTTTCACCCTTGGAGGCGGCGTAGGCCACTTCGATCTGGCGCGGAGTCTCCAGACGCGGCTGCAAAGGCACCTCGGAATTGACCGGGCGGGCCGTGTAGCCCTCAAGCGCGGCTGCCGTCAGGCGCAGGCGTTCGTCTTCCGGGTCGTCGCCCCAGAAGAAAAAGCGGGCATTGCTGGGGTGGTAGTAGCGGCTGTGAAAATCGTAAAAGGCCTCGTAGGTGAGGTCGGGGATATTTTCCGGATTACCGCCGGAATCAAGGCTGTAAAGCGTATCGGGGAAGAGCGCCTGCTGGCTCTGCTCCGCAAGGACGGAATCGGGCGAGGAATAGACGCCCTTCATCTCGTTGTAGACAACGCCCTTGTACGACCACGGGCCATCGGGCGTTTCGGCTTCCACGTGCCAGCCTTCCTGCCGGAAGATATCCTCGTCAATGCGCGGGTGGAACACGGCGTCTATGTAGACGTCGATGAGATTGTAAAAATCGCGCAGATTGCAGCTTGCGATGGGGTAGCAGGTCTTGTCGGGAAAGGTGAAGGCGTTGAGGAAGGTTTGCAGCGATCCCTTCATCAGTTCCACAAAGGGTTCCTTGACGGGATATTTGTCCGAGCCGCAAAGAACGGAGTGCTCCAGAATGTGGGCAACACCTGTGGAGTCGGCTGGCGGCGTGCGAAAGTTGACGCCAAAGCATTTGTTTTCGTCTGAGTTATTAATGGAAAGCAGTTGCGCTCCCGTGGCCTCGTGCCGCCACAAACGGGCGGTGCCGTCCACTTCGTGCAGATGCTGTT
Source organism: Pseudomonadota bacterium (assembly GCA_023419375.1). GTDB lineage: Bacteria > Desulfobacterota > Desulfovibrionia > Desulfovibrionales > Desulfovibrionaceae > Desulfovibrio. The sequence goes on along the minus strand of JAEZYD010000047.1, from coordinate 204,756 downwards.
CTGTAAGAAGAGTGAATCCGTGCTTGTTCATGATGAATCCTGAAGTGTTGATGTGCAGCGTCGCTTAAGGCGCAGCGTGAACTCTAACTATAGGTATAGATGCGCCGTTTGAAAAGGGGCGCAGCCAGCGGGCACGCAATACCCGGCTTGTGACCCGGCCCCCGGCGTGGTACTGAAATCCGCCCTTGTCTTGCGCGGGGCCGCAAATTTTTGATTGAGCGAGATGATATGAACATGAACTGCAAGTCCTGTACAGGCGGGTCTGCTCTGGCAGAAAAGCTGGTGCTCTGGTACATTCCTCTGGCTTTTGCCGCCTTGTTCATATGGGGCAGCGTGTTGCAGATGCGCAGCTTTGTCATCAATGATGCGGATTTTGGTTATTTTATCACGCAGATCTGGCGGGTCTGGAACGGCTGGGACTGGCAGGCCCCATTTTCCAACGTTTATGAGGGCAAGCCTTTTTACGCCCACCATTGCACGCCACTGACGGCCCTGCTGGCGCCCCTTGTGGGGCCGTGGAAGAGCCCGTACCCCCTCAGCGTTCTGCAAGGCGTGGCGGTGGGGGCAATGGCCTTTATTCTGCCCCGGCTGGTGCGCGCCCTGCATGAAGAAGCGGAAGGCGATACACCTTCCGGCAACTGGGTGTGGACAGCAGGTTTTGCGCTGCTGCTTTTTTTCTTTTTCCGCCCGGTACTCACGCCGTGGTCGCGGCAGGTTCACTACACAACGCTCGTCACCCCCATGCTCATGCTGGCCGTGCTCATGCTGCACAAGCGCCGCTGGTGGGCGCTCGCCGGCTGCTGCCTTGTGGTTTTTCTGGCGCAGGAGCGCGCCGCGCCCAGTATTTTCTGCCTGGGCATGTATGCCTTTTTGCTGCTGGGGCAGCGGCGTGTCGGCGCTATTTTGTGCATGTGCTCCGGCCTGTGGTTTGTTACGGTCACAAAGGTATGGCTGCCCTACATGCGCCAGCTTGCGGGCGCGGGGACGGGCTATGCCTTCAGCAGTTTTGTAGATGTTGGCGGACAGTGGAATTTCAAGCTCCGCTACTACCTGCACCTGTTGGCCTATTCGTGGTTTTTGCCCCTGCTTGGGCGCAAGGCCTTGCTCTGCCTGCTGTGCACGCTGCCCTATCTCGCCATGGTGGCTGTTTCCGGCTACGGGCATATGTGGGCCATGGCCGGGCAGTATGAGGATTTGCCCGGCGTATTCCTGATGCTGTCCATCTGTCACGCCTGCATGTGGGTGCAGGGCAAGCTGCGCCCCGCAGTGTGGAAAAAGCTTCTGCCCGCCGCCGGTGTGGCGATGGCCGTCATCATGCTGGCTACGCAGACGGGCTGGTATAACCCGGCTGTAACAGTGGCGCGTCTGTTGCAACACCCCGAGGCGCAGTCTTATGCGCGCCTGCGCGAAGCTCTGGGGCAGTTGCCGGATTTCCCCCCGACTGTGCGCGTGTGGGCGCAGTCCGGCCTTGGCCCGCACGTATTTTATCCCTATCAGCGCTATACCGCCGACATATCGCACATGGACGGCCCGCTGGACGACAGCGTGGTGCTGCTCTCACCCTTTGCGGGCACGGCCTACCTTGCGGGCGGCGGGGGCGGGATGTCGCGTGAGGAATTTGAGCGGGCGGCGGCATTTTTTGACGCGCGTCCAGACCTCATCCGCATAAAAAACAGTGATGTTCTGGTGATTTATGTGGGAAGGAGCCTGCGCGAAACCCAGCCCGGGCTTGTGCAGGGATTGAGCCGTTAGGCCGATCTGCTGTTTGCGCGGAAATTTCCGCATCAATGCTTGCTATTCGCAAGATGATGGTGTATTGACTCCCTTTCCATCAAGCACACCCAAAGGCAGCGGCCCGGGGTGCCCGGTGGGACGGCGCGTGTGGCGTCGTCCATTTTTTGCGCCCAAGGACGGTTTATCTGTTCTGGGTGTGGACATCGGGTTGCAGGGTCAGGGCATGGGTGGAAGAAGTTAACCCTTTGGAGGAATCCCAATGGCTTATGTCAGCATGAAGCAAATGCTGGAAACCGGCGTGCATTTCGGTCACCAGACCCGCCGCTGGAACCCCAAGATGCGTCCTTACATCTTTGGCGCCCGCAACGGCATCCATATCATCGACCTGCAGCAGACCGTCAAGCTGTTCCGCGTCGCCTACGACAAAGTGGTCGACACTGTTGCCAAGGGCGGCAAGGTGCTGTTCATCGGCACCAAGCGCCAGGCTCAGGAAGCTGTGGCTGCTGAAGCTGGCCGCGCCGGTCAGTTCCACGTGACCAACCGTTGGATGGGCGGCACGCTCACCAACTTTGTCACCATCCAGAAGAGCGTGGACCGTCTGAAGAAGCTGGAAGCCATGTTTGGCGACGGCACCATCAATCGCTACCAGAAGAAGGAAATCCTGCTTCTGGAACGCGAAATGAACAAGCTCGAGGAAACCCTGGGCGGTATCAAGAACATGGACCGCATTCCCCAGCTTGCCTTCATCATCGACCCGCACCGTGAAGACATCGCCGTGAAGGAATGCCGCAAGCTCGGTATCCCGATCGTGGCCGTGACCGACACCAACTGCGATCCCGATGTCATTGACTACATCATCCCCGGCAATGACGACGCCATCCGCGCCATCAAGCTGTTTGTGGCTGCTTTCGCCGAAGCCTGCATGGAAGGCGAAGCCATGAACAAGGATCACAAGGGCGAAGTCGTCAACGCTGAAGAAGCCATGCAGAAGGCCGAAGCCGCCGCTTCCGCTCCGGAAGCCGCTCCCGCCGAATAGCAGGCCTTTCCATATTCCGTATCCTGGGGGCGGCGCAACCTGTAAGGGCTGCGCTGCCCCCGTCTGGATGAAAGATTGCGCGCCGCGCTTCGCGGAGGCCGCGCAACCGATCAGGCATTTACAAAACTCCGGCTTGGGGCCGGACAGCGTGTGGAGTATACTATGGCTATCACTGCACAATTGGTTAAAGAACTGCGCGACATGACCGCTGCAGGCATGATGGACTGCAAGAAAGCCCTGGTGGAAGTAGAAGGCGACCTGGAAAAGGCCGTTGACTGGTTGCGCCAGAAGGGCATGGCCAAGGCTGCCAAAAAGTCTGGCCGCGCCACCAGCGAAGGCCTCGTGACCGTGGCCGCCACTGCCGACAACATGCACATCGCCATGGGTTCGCTGCTTTGCGAAACCGACTTCGTGGCTCGCGGCGATCAGTTCCAGGCCATGGCCACCCGCGTGACCCAGGTTATCCTTGAAAAGGCTCCTGCCGACGCCGCCGCTCTTGAAGCCCTCCTGGGCGAAGAAGTGACCCAGCTCATCGCCTCCGTGGGCGAAAACATGCAGCTTGGCAAGTTTGCCCGTTTCAGCAAAAAGAGCGCCAACGACGTGGTGGGTCAGTATGTCCACGCCAACAGCAAGATCGGCGTTCTTGTGTACCTGACCTGCGGCAAGGCCGAAAGCGCTGCCAAGCCCGAAGTGCTGGAACTGGCCAAGAACCTCGCCATGCAGGTTGCCGCCGCCAGCCCCCTGGCCCTTGACGCCGCCAGCCTTGATCAGGCCGCTGTGGAACGTGAACGCGAAGTTTACCGCCAGAAGGCCCTTGAAGAAGGCAAGCCCGCCCAGATCGTGGACAAGATTGCCGACGGCGCCGTGAAGAAGTTCCAGAAGGAAGTGTGCCTCATGGAACAGCCCTACATCCGCGACGACAAGAAGACCATTTCCGACATCGTGCGCGAAACGGGCAAGACCATCGGCGACGAAATCACGGTCACCGGTTTCGAACGCATCCAGCTTGCTGCCGAATAGGCACAGCGCTGCGCCGGATTACGGCACATAAGTGTACGCCTTCTGGCCAAGCACGGTTTTATGGGGGGCCTTTGGCCCCCCATTGCGTTTGACAAAGTCAACGCAACCAGAAATCATGAACCGACAGCGCCTTGCGGTGTTGACGGGCGCGAATGGTTTCTTCAAATCCCGCCAGGCGGGAATTGCTGTCTGCTGGGGGCCTCTGGCCCCTTTTTTATTACGGAAACGCGGCATGGCCGCCGGAGAAAATATGTGGGATCTGGCATGGGTAACTGACCCCGCAGCCTGGGCTGGTCTGGGTACGCTGGTGCTGCTGGAAGTGGTGCTTGGCGTAGACAACCTGGTTTTTATTTCCATACTTGTGAACAAGCTGCCGCAGGAAAAAAAGCGTCAGGCTTTCATGACCGGCCTTGGGCTTGCCCTGCTCATGCGCATGGTGCTGCTGGCCTTCATGGCGCGGCTGGTTGCGCTTACCGACCCACTGTTTACCCTGGGCGGGCATGGCTATTCTGCCCGCGATCTTATCCTTATGGCGGGCGGCGTGTTCTTGCTGCTCAAGGGCACCATGGAACTGCACGACAGGCTTGAAGGCCACGCGGGCAGGTTCGATACCAGCGGGCCGCAGGCTGGCTACTGGCAGGTAATTTTTCAGATCATCATTCTGGACGCCGTGTTCTCGCTGGACTCCATCATCACCTCCGTGGGCATGGTGGACCATGTGTTCATCATGATGCTGGCGGTGCTGGCCGCCATGGTCATCATGGTGCTGGCCGCCGCTCCCCTGCTGGAGTTTGTGGAGCGCCATCCCACAGTCATTGTGCTGTGCCTGGGATTTTTGCTGATGATCGGTCTGAGCCTGCTGGCCGATGGCCTTGGCTACCATATCCCCAAGGGCTATATGTACGCGGCCATTGGGTTCTCGGTGCTGGTTGAGGCCTGCAACCAATGGGCCTTGCGCAGTCGGCGCAGGCGTTACAGCATGCGCGACATGCGCGAATCAACGGCACGGGTCATTCTGAACCTGCTTGGCGGCGGCGTGCCCGGCGGCGGCGAGGCGCAGCTGGAGGCAGCGGCGCTGGCCGGCGATGCCGGGGGCCAGCTCTTTGCCCCCATGGAGCGGGACATGGTGGCCCGTGTGATCCGCCTTGGCGGGCGCACGGCACGTTTTATCATGATCCCGCGCCAACGCGTGGACTGGCTGGACAGCAATGCCGACCGCGCCACAGTCACGCGATTTGCCGCGGCCTCGCGCCTTGCATGGCTGCCTGTGCTGCGGCGCGATACGGACGAAGTGCTGGGCGTGGTGCATCCCGGTGAAATTTTGCAACAGGAGCAGCAGGGCATAGGCAACCGCGAGTGGAATCTGAAAACCTACGTGCGGCCCGCGCCCACCATATTCGAGCATACGCCGCTGACGACCCTGCTGGAAGATTTTCGTACCAATCCCGCGCCGCTGGCCTTTGTGCGGGATGAATACGGCAGCGTTGTGGGCATCATCACCCCCGCGGAACTGCTGAGCGTGCTTGCGGGCCAGATGGGCGACATGCCCGCCGGGCCGGAGGTCTGCCGCAGGCCTGACGGCAGCTGGGTTCTGCCCGGTCGTCTGGCTGTTGATCTTTTTGCAAGCTGGCTTGGGGTGAGCCTGCCGCGCCGTCTGTTCAGCGCCACCCTCGGAGGGCTGATTATGGAGCGCCTTGGCCGCATACCCGAAAAAGGGGCACGCTTGCGCTATCAGGGATGGGATCTGGAGATAACCCGCATGGATCGCCGCCGTATTGACGAAGTGCGCGCGGTCAAACTGCTGTTGCCGCATACCGATGGCAAAAAACGCAAAAAATAAAATTATTGGGCCGAACTGGTCTGACATGTTGACAGCTTGCCGGGTGCAAGCGTAGGGTTTCCCCATGAGTATGAATACACAATCTTCTTTCCGCCACGTAGCGCTGCTATCCATTATGTGCGCCGTAGTAGTACGGTGTCACACTTCGCGCGCGTTCTGAGCAGGGAAGATCTAAGGTAGTATTGCAAACCCCGCCGGCGCGAGTCGGCGGGGTTTTTTTAGTCCGCACCGCCGCCGACAAGCCTCACCATCGAAAAGGAGTCTTGCGGCGATGTTACGTCTTACGGGAGCAGAACTCACCATCCGCCTGCTGGAAAACCAGGGTGTCACCCACATTACGGGCATTCCGGGCGGTTTCAATCTTCCTCTCTACGATGCCCTCGGGCGTAGTGGAACCATCCGGCATATCCTTGCCCGTCACGAACAGGGCGCTGGCTTCATAGCGCAGGGCATGGCGAGGGTCACGGGTCGCCCCGGCGTTATCTTTGCCACCTCCGGCCCCGGCGCCACCAATACGCTCACGGCGCTCGCCGATGCGCGCATGGACTCCGTGCCTCTGGTCTGCATTACGGGGCAGGTGCCCCTGAGCATGATCGGCACCGATGCCTTTCAGGAAGTGGACATCTACGGCATGTCCATTCCCGCCACCAAGCACAACTTCATTGTGCGCTCCATTGACGAACTGCTGCGTGTGATTCCCGAGGCCTTTGCCATTGCCGCAGGCGACCGCCCCGGCCCAGTGCTGGTGGATATTCCGCGTGACGTGCAGGTGGCGGTGGCTGAATTGCAGGAGCTGCCCGCCGCCGGGACACCCGCTCCCATGCCCCAGCCAGACCCGCAGGCCCTTGCCCGCGCTGCGGAAATGATGAACGCCGCAAAGCGCCCCCTGTTGCTGCTGGGCGGCGGCACGTCTTCCCCCGAGGCCTCGGCGGCGGTGGTTTCCTTTATGGAGGCCCGGCGCATCCCCGCCGTCATGTCCTTGCGCGGGCTGGGCACAGTGCCGCACGGGCATGAGCTGGCCGTGGGCATGCTTGGCATGCATGGAGCGCGCGCCTCCAATATGCTGGTGGACGAATGCGATCTGCTCATGGTTGTGGGCGCTCGTCTTGGCGACCGCGCCACGGGCAGGCTGGACGGATTTTGCCCCAAAACGGGGCTTGTCCACATCGATATTGATGCCTGCGAGGTGGGCAAGCTGCGTATCCCGCAGGTGGGTATTACGGCGGACGCGGCAGAGGCGCTCACGGCCCTGCTGCCCCTGTTGCGCAAGACCGACCACGAGCCATGGCTTGAGCGCGTGGCCGCATGCAAGGCGGAGCACGGCCTGCGCTTTGACCGCACGGATGAGGTCTGTTCTCCTTACGGCATCATCAGGCACGTGGCCGATGCCCTGCACGGCAAGGGCATTGTGAGCACTGACGTGGGCCAGCACCAGATGCGCGTGGCCCAGGCTTACCCCATGATGCAGCCACGGCAGTGGCTTACCTCTGGCGGGCTGGGAACAATGGGCTTTGGCCTGCCTGCCGCCATTGGCGCTGCGCTGGCAAAGCCGGAGGAAACAGTGGTCTGTTTTTCCGGCGATGGCAGCCTGCTCATGAATATTCAGGAAATGGCCACGGCTGTTGAAAATCAGGCCAACGTCAAAATCATCCTGTGCAACAACAACGGCCTGGGGCTGGTGCAGCAACAGCAGGATCTGTTTTTTGGAGGGAGGCTGTTCGGCTCGACCTTCACGGCAGGCACAGACTTTGTGCGCATTGCCCAGGGGTTCGGCATGCCGGCCATCTGTCTTAACAACGAGGGCGATCCAAGGGCTGTGCTGGAAAAGGCCCTCGGCACGCCCGGGCCGTGTTTGCTTGAAGTACGCATGAGCGCAGAAGAAAAAGTTTTTCCCATGGTGCCGCCAGGAGCGGCAAACAGTCAGATGATAGAGGGGGTTAACGCATGAACGGTTCCGTGACGAGCGCGCTTACAACATTACACTTGAGCGTCAACAATCATCCCGGTGTGCTTTCGCACGTGTGCGGCCTCTTTGCCGGCCGCGCCTACAACCTTGAAGGCGTTCTTGTTACGCCGGAGGCAGACGGCGATACCTGCCGCATGTGGCTGGTGGTCAAGGACGACGGGCGCATGGAGCAGATTGTCAAACAGGTGCGCAAGCTGCACGATGTGCTGGATGTGCAGGTGGGGCATGCGGAACCGACGATTTTCAACCGCCTGGCCGGTTGCCTTGAATGCTGAATAAAAACAGGGCGCGGTGCGTAACAACGTAACACCGCGCCCTGCGTAACAGGCTTTCCACGGGCTGTGCCCCTGTCTGCCTGCGTTTGATGGACGCGCGGGCAGATCGGGGGTGCAGCCATTTTTTATTCAGCCAGCAGGCTGGCCCCCGTCCCGCCGTCATAGGACACGCGTTCAAAGACCTTGCGGCGCGGGGTCAGGCTGATGTGGTAGTACTGGTTTTGCGGAATATAGATAAAGGGCACGTCTTCGTTGCGCTGCCGAAGAAAGAGCGAAAGCAGCACCCGGTTGATGGCCTGATGCCCCACAATGATCAGGGGCGCATCCCCGGCCAGAAAAAGCGCCCGCCGCAAACCTCGTTGTACCCGCTCGCGCAGCAGGGCGTAGCTTTCTCCATTGGGGTAGGTGTAGGTGTATTTGCTGGCGTTGCGGCCCTGCGTGACCTCTGGCATGCGCTCGCGGATTTCGCTGTAGAGCATGCCCTCGCAATCGCCCGCCCAGATTTCGTCAAATTCCTTAAAGGCCATGGCATGCGCCTCGGGCCGTTCGGTCAGCAACGGGCTTGCCGTTTCGTGCGAGCGTATGCGCGTGGAGGTAAACACCCACTCAATGGGTTTGTTGCGCAGGTGGGCCGCCAGGGCAAGCGCCTGGGCGCGGCCTGTGGCTGTGAGCGGCGGGTCGCCGCCGATGCGGCCCCGCAGGTTGAATTCCGTCTGCCCGTGGCGCGCCAGATACAGGCACTGAATCCACACGCTGACGACCATTTCGCGGATAGCGGGGTAGTAGGGTGAACTTTCGCAGGGGCGCTCGTCCAGAATGCGGTTGGCTGTGGAATCAACGCGCAGCCAGTATTTTTCGTCCTGCAATGGTTCGTAAATGGTTTCATAGTAGCTGATGCGCTTCATAAAGCTGGCAAGGGCTTCTTCTTCAGTATACGAGGCGTATTCCGGCAGGGTGGTCTTGCGGCGTATGCAGGCATTGAGCAACAGCTGGTCTTCATTGACGCATTCCACAAAGAGCACCGGGTAGTCGGTGAGCGTGGTTTCTATGAGGTGCCTGCGCGCGCGGCTGACGTTGGTGGCGTCAAGAATGGCCACCTCGCCGTCCTTGGCCAGCCAGTCGCGGGCAATCTCCATGTTGCGCATGCAGATCATTTCGCGCGCTTCCCGGCCCAGCTTGTTGTTGGGGTCGTAAAAGTTGGGGTCGGTGGATTCCGCGCCAATGAGCGCGCGGCGCATGTCGCCGTTATTGAACAGTTTTGCGGCAATACCCTCGGTCACAAGCCCGTCGCGGATGCGCTTTGCCAATGTGGATTTTCCCCTTGCGGGCAGACCGACCATGGCGACATAAAGTTTCTGCATACGACCTCCGTTGCCGCATGGTAGGAGAAAAGAGAAAAAAATAAAAGAACTCTGCGGGATGGGGCGGGTCGCTCCTTGCCTGCCCGCGATGGCGGTAGTATCATGTAATAAACATATTTACCTGCTGAGTTTTGCCATGAGCATCACGGCTTTTTTCAGAACGCTGTCTTCCCGGTCACACTGGGCCATCCACAGTGTCTGGCTGGTTGTGCTTGCTGGCGTCTTGTGCGTCAACGTGGTGGATGGTTATTTTCAGCTTCAGGAAAATGAGCTGCGTCGGCTGCTCTCTGAAAGCAGCATTGCCGTCAATATTGTCAAAATGGAAGTGGGCGGCATCACCCATCTGCTGGACACCGTGGAAAGCGCCGCCATTGCCCACCGGGACGAAGCCCAGCTTGCCGACAGTCTGCAAGGGCTGGTGCGGGATAATCCCTTTGTCGCCGCCATTGCTGTTGAGTTCAACGGTGTCCCGCGGGCCTCCACTGGCGCGATCCCTTCGGCATCCTCAGCCGTTTTTTCCCGTTCCACCGCAAAGGACGGGCTTCCCTCCGTTTCTGTAAGCATTGCCCTGCAACCAGAATTCTGGGGATACAGACTTGCGTATGCGTTTAGCCGCGCAGATGCTAAAGTTTCCGTCTATACAGCCTCCGGCCTCCCTTTGCTGTCCTTTGCCGACCTGGGCAACGCTGAAAAGGCATTTCTGGCGGAGAGCATTGCAAACCTGGCGCCCGATGCGGCAGCGTTGCACACCCAGCCCCTGCGGGCTGATGGGGCGCGGTCCATGCTTACCTTGCAGCAGGTGGCAGCGCCATTTCTGGCGGGCGGCCCCCTGGTGGTGGGAACAATCATCAACAGTGAAAACAGCTATGCCCACTGGCATGGCGACCTGCTCACTCAGGTGCTGATATGGTTGGCCGCTGCGGTGCTTTCGACTTCACTCCTGATGATAGAAGCACGCAGACGCCGCCGTTCTGAACTTTCCACAGAAAAACTGCAAAGCGCCATGCGCTCGCGCGACAAATTCATCAGTATCCTGATGGACCATGCGCCCATCATGGTCTCCTACTGGGATGCGCAGCGGCGGTGCCATTACGCCAATAGAATGTACAGGGCTTGGTTTGGCAGAGGTGAGGAGGAGATTATCGGCATTGACGTGCAATCCCTGTTGGGCGAGGAACTGTTTGCCAAATGCGCCCCCCTCATTGATGCGACCCTGCGGGGCGAAGCACAGGATTTTGAGCAGGAAAGGGCCAGGGCCGACGGCACTACAGGCTATGTGCTGTCCCGCTACATACCGGATATGGACGGGCGGGAGGTGCGGGGGTTTTTTGTTATTGCCTCTGACATTACAGAACTCAAGCAGACGCAGCAAAGCCTGGAAAAACGTATTGAAGACCTGTACTCGCTGGCCACCACAGACGCGCTTACGGGTTTGAACAACCGCAGGAATCTGCTGGAAAAAATTCAGTTCGAGATTGAAAGGGCCAGGCGCTACGGCCTGAACATGGTCTTCTTTATGCTTGATATCGACCATTTCAAAAAGATCAACGACACGTACGGGCATGATACGGGCGATGCCGTGCTGAAGGGGCTTGGCGCGCTGCTGCATGACACCATGCGAACCTCTGACCATGTGGGGCGGCTTGGCGGCGAAGAATTTGGCATTCTGCTGGCCAGCGTTGTGCCCCAGCAGGCAGAGGCCATTGCGGAGCGTTTGCGCAGGCGCGTGGAAGAAATGGTAGTGTGGCACAACGAAAAGAACATTCACTTTACCGTCAGCATTGGTATGGCGGACTTACAGGCAGATGTGGAAAACCCCCTGGAAGATATGGTGAAGAGGGCAGACCTTGCCCTCTACCGGGCCAAAAACAGTGGCCGTAATCGCGTATGCCTTGCGGACAATTTGTTGCCGCCCGCCGTGGAAAACTCGGAGAGTCAGGGGTTTGGCGCATAAAAATAACGCCCTTGCGCGGCAGGTCTGCACCTGCTGCACAAGGGCGTTTCTTCAAGTATTCAGTCTGATTGCGTCTTAGCGCACGATCAGCTTGAGAAAGCGCTTTTTGCCGAGCTTGACCACATATTCCCCGGCTGCAAGCGGGGTGATGGCGTCTTCGCAACGTTCTCCGTCAATGGAGAGCGCGCCTTCTTTCATCAGGCGTTTGGCTTCGCCCCGGCTTTTAACAAGGCCTGCGGCCTCAAGAAATACCGGAGGAGTGCTGTCTTCACCGCAGGCGCACTGGTGCTCGGGCATGTCGTCCGGCACGCCGCCGCCAGCAAAAACGGCATTAAAGCCCTGCTTTGCCTCATCGGCATCTTTTTCGCTGTGATAACGGGCCACCATCTCGTGGGCAAGATTTTCCTTGGCGGCCTTGGGGTGCAGCTCGCCGCTGGCCACAGAAGCCTTGAGGGCTGCAATGTCTTCAAGGCTTTTGGCCGAGAGCAGCTCATAGTAGCGCCACATGAGCTCATCAGAGATGGCCATGACCTTGCCGAAAATCTGGGAAGGGGCTTCGTCAATACCAATGTAGTTGCCGTAAGATTTCGACATCTTGCGCACGCCATCGGTGCCCTCGAGCAGGGGCAGGGTCAGGATGCACTGGCTTTCTATGCCGTAGTGCGCCTGGAGGGTGCGGCCAACCAGCAGGTTGAACTTCTGGTCTGTGCCGCCCATTTCCACATCGCTCTTGAGGGCGACAGAGTCATAACCCTGACACAGCGGATACAGAAATTCGTGGATTGATATGGGGCGCTGCTCGCGAAAACGCTTTTCAAAATCATCGCGCTCCATCATGCGGGCAACAGTATAGCTGGACGCCAGCTTGATAAAGCCCGTGGCGTCCATCTTGCCCAGCCAGGCCGAGTTGAAGGCAACCTCGGTCTTCTGCGGATCAAGAATCTTGAAAACCTGCTTTTTGTAGGTTTCCGCGTTGGCGAGAACCTGCTCCTCAGTGAGGGGGGGGCGGGTTTCCGAGCGACCGGAAGGGTCGCCTATGCGGCCCGTAAAGTCGCCGATAAGAAAGATAACATGGTGCCCCAGTTCCTGAAAATGCCGCATCTTGTGCATAACAACCGTATGCCCGAGGTGCAGGTCAGGAGCGGTGGGGTCAAAGCCCACCTTGATGCGCAGCGGCTTGCCGCGCGCAATCTTTTTGCGCAGTTCGTTCTCGTCAATCAGCTCGGCCATGCCGCGCTTGATGGTGGCCATTTGGCGGTCAATATCCGTCATCACCCGTACCTCTGTGCTGGCTTCGGTAAAAAACGCCGGACCAAAAAAATATGCGCCGACGCAGACGGAAAGTGATACCCCCAAGGCGGCGATAGTGTCAAACCATGCCGCGGAGAATCAGCCAGCCTACAGGCTCAGCAACGCGGCAACGCGGCTGGCGCTCAGGCCGCTGTGAACGGAAAGCGCGTCCATGGGATTTTGCGAGATCATGCTCATGGTGTCGTCAAGCACGCCGTCCACCTCGTCATCTGCCAGCAAATTGGGGGCGCTCAGGCTGACAACATCGCGGGTAGGCGTGCTGGCTGCGGTGTTTTCATCTTTTTCCATGGCAGGGAAGGCAAAGGCCGGAGTGGGGTTGAGTCCGGAAATTTTCATGGCTGTATCCTTTATGTTGATGACCTGCATGGGTCAAATTTTCCGCATGGCGGCAATACTGCCATAAAAGGTGCAATTTTGGGGCCAGAAAACCCGTATTGGGTGGAAACGCAGGGGGAGGTGAGGCCGTGGTAAAAATTGGAACAATGCGGGTAATTGCGTCTAGGCGGACTCTTGCTGATCATTTGACGCATCGGTGTATTTGGTGAGGCACTGACGCAAACTGGGGGAGCCCCCCTTGACGTTGAGCCAGCGCAGTCGGGCGCGGCGGGCGCTCCAGTCCAGCTCTTCCTGAAAGCGAAGACGCACGGCAATACCCTGTGCGTCAGGGGCCTTGCCCAAACCTGCCCGCTTGGCAAGAAAAACGTAGGGAGGCGCAGTAACAGGCACCACGCTGGGCTGGAGAAAAAACAGGTAGGTTGCATCGGAGGTGAAGGAAGGTGTCGCCAGTTCTTCCGGCATGCAGACGCATGCCCCGCCTTCTGAAACATCCAGAATGCGCGTGGCTGGCAGGGGCACCTGACGGTACGCCCCAAGCATGATGCGTAAATCGTTGGTGGTGTCGGGGCGCTCCGGCGCCAGCAGCACGCTTGACATGCGGCTGTATTCAGCGCGCCAGGGTATCCGTTTGCTGCTGCGCAGCTGCCGTACCGTCACATGGCGTGAAAAGCGCAGGCTCAAATACAGCATTTCGCCACTGGGTCCCACAGCTGATTCGAGAATCTGCGCGTTCCCGTAAACGCCAAGGCGCGCCGACATATCCTGCGCAACGTGCCGCTTGACGCTGAAGTAAAATTTGCCCTGGTTTACTACAGCCTTGGGGTTCTGGGTCTGCATGCTCATGGAACGCACAAGGAGCTGGGCCTCCCTGCCGTTGACTTCGCGTACCAGACCCTCCACCGATATGCAGGCGGGTTTGCCGCACCAGATAAGGCAGCATTCAAGGTGTACATTGGCCCCGGTGTGTTGTGCATCGGCCAGCGCCTCATGGCAGCTTGAGTTCCAGAGGCAGAATGAAGCGTCTGAATTCATGGCACAGCCTTGAATGGGTTTTTAACGAAATTTAAATATATTACTACTGTTATAATGTCAACGTGTTAGTGGTATTTGCGTGGATAATATACAGTCCGATTGTGCCTAAGTTGTTACCTGCACCAGACTTTTTGCAAAGTGTATCAGATTGTATATGTTGTGTTTGGTGGTGAGCGCGGGCAAGCCGCAGCCTGCTCCAGATTGCTGGTCGCGTTGATGCCGTCAACGCTCAGAAGCTCGCCTTCCATATGGAAGACGGCTGCCAGCGGGAATAAGAGTCCATCAATCTGTCGCGACGGCGCGGGCAAGCCGCGACCTGCTCCAGATTGCTGGCCGCGTTGACGGCATCAACGCTCAGAAGCTCGCCTTCCATATGGAAGGCGAGCTTCTTCAACATCCAACCAGGCAAAGCCGGCATATCCCCATTTTTTAGCAGACGCGGGCTATGGGGATGTGTGCGTCTCCGGATTTATGCCTTAGCCTTCTTTTTTGACTTTGGACTTGGTCATGGCAAGGCCGATGCCCTCGAACAGTTCGAAGATGGCAAAGCCGTACCACAAGGTATAGAGCACGTAGAAAACCAGCATGCCGACCATCAACAGAACGTGTTCCGACACCTTGGCGGCGGTCACGCTGTAGAAGTTGTTGCCCGGCTCAATGGCGCGGCGCAGCACATGGTCCACCACCTGCGATTCGGCAATCAGGCGCTGCTTTTGCAGTTCCTTGATGCTGGGCGAAAGCAGATACCACCATGCGGAGGCCACTTTAAGGGCATTCTCCCCACCGTATTTCTGCGAAACCTTGTCTGCATCGTTGTGATACAGGGCATCGGAATCGTCAGTGGCGGAGGCGAGAATCTTGCCAAGGTCGCCGGTAAAGGTAACCTTGCCGTCGGTGGCGCTCACATCCGTGGCGCCCGCAGCTTGCAGGGCCATGGCGGCAACGGGGGCAAGGGCGGCCTTCTTGAGCTTGACCGTAACCGTCACTACCTTGCCGTCAATCTTTTTCAGGTTTTCACGAACACCGGGGATAAAGTAGGACGAACCCTTGGAAAGTTCGTTGAAGACGTTATCCGCGTATTCAAGGCCGGTTACATGCTTGCCGTTTTCGTCACGCAAGATGGGCATGAGCAGGGCGGCAAACAGAACCAGAAACGAAATGAGCATCAAGCTGCCCCGGAAGAAAGGGGCTTTGGCATGAATAAGCATGATCAGGCCTCCCCTCTAAGCTTGCCGAGGTTGAAGAAAAACTTGCTGAACACCCAGATGCCGAAGAAGGCAACAACAACCCAGAAAATCACGTTGCCCACGTCTTCAATAATGCCCACAACACTGGGCGACCAGTTCAGCACTTCAAGCTCAACGAGCTTCTTGGGCAGGGTGGCCGCACGGTTGATGAAACCGGCAATGATGGAGATGGCGTAAAAACCGCGAATGTGGATGCCCTTGACCACCTTGGTGGTCAGAGCGCCCACCTGGATGCCCAGCAGCGAACCGAGCAGCATGCCGACAGCCAGCGTGTAGAACACGTAGCCGTAAATGGCGTACTGGCCGATGGAGGCAAAGCCAGCGGTAAAGATGATCTGCAGAATGTCGGTGCCAACGGTGGTCATGGACGACACGCCGAAGATGTACACGAACATGGGGAAGGTGACGAAGCCGCCGCCCACGCCCATGATGGCGGCCAGCATGCCCACGATAACGCCGCCCGCAGCAACGATCCAGCCGGAGATCCGGCGGCCGCCGGGAATGAGGTCTTCGTCAAAGGTAATCATGGGCGGCACGGCCAGAGCCTGAAGCTTCAGGGCGACGCCTGTCATACCGGCGCTGCCGCCGTGCGCGTCCTGATTCGCTGCGGCGCCGCCGCGGGAGCTCTTCAAAAAGTCAAACAGGGCATAGAAACCAAGAAAGCCCAGCAGCACGGCGTAAATGGTGCTGATGAACAGTTCGGAAAGCAGCGGGTCAGCGTTGTACAACCCTTTGTTGATCGCGCCGCCAATGACTGTTCCCGCGCCGGAGCCTACAAGAAAGGCGATGGCCAGCTTGGTGGAAACGTTGCCCAGTTTTTTGTGCACCGTGGTGCCCATGATGGCTTTGGCGAAAATGTGGAACAGGTCAGTGCCCACCGCCAAAATACCTTTCACGCCCGCAGCCATAAGCGCGGGGGTGATGATGAAGCCGCCGCCAGCGCCGATACACCCGGTGATCAGACCGGCTGCAAGGCCCACAGCGATGGAAGCCAAAAAGATGGTGTTGGTGTAAAAAGCCGGTGCGTAGGCGGACTTGCCGCCCAGCATTTCGTGATACTCATAGGCTTCGGCAAAGCAGCCCGCCAGAATGGGAACTGCAAGAGCCAACAAGATGAGCAGCTTTTTCCTGCTTTTGAGAATGGAAGTGGAGACTTCCAAATCCCATTTGGCATAAGCCTGGGAGCTGCTCAGCAGAAACTCATACACCTGTCTGCCAAAACTCATACTCTCCTCCAATACGATTGTTCCGGCCAATGGCCGAGGTCGTGGCCCCAATACAAACAAACCGTCTAAGGCAATGCCGTGCGTCGCGTCACACACAGCTGGGTTCTGTCAGTAGATATGCTTGAATTCTTTGGTTTTTTAATAATCTCCAGCTCAAAATATCCTGTACCCAGTCACTCTGACATATTAGCCGGAATTTGTAAAAGAAATTTATCACGAGCAAGGCTGCTCGGTCTGCAAACTTACAAAAAATAGTCCCGGTATTCGCCAGTTTTTCGCTATGCTGGAATGCTCAATAACCTCGGCAAGATATGAAAAAGCGCTCCCTCGCATCGCTGTAGGGGGCGCTTTTTCGCCGTGATTGTGAAATTCAAAACAATCTATTTTCTGGCCAGGCCCTGGCTCTGGCCAAAGATGACAAGCTCCATCCAGTCCAGCCCGAAATCAAGCGCGGCTTCATCGCCGTGCTGGCTGTCTTCCATGATGGCGGCCTTGCGCTGGTCGCTTATGTCCACATGCGAGAATACGCGCATGTTTGTGATAAGCTCGCGGAACTTGTCGATCTGAAACAGACACAGCACTATCATAGTTACCAATCGGGGTTCAAGTGGTTGACCCGTTGCCCGTACCATGGCCATGAGGCGCATATAGCGGTCGTTGGAAGCGTTGAAGGGTTTCAGCTCCTCATTTTCCAGCCACTGATGGGGGGTGCGCACGGTGCCTTTGTCAAACCCAAGGCAGTGTGGTTCGCGCACCACAAAAAAGCGTTCCGAAACACCGCTCGCCGCCATTTTGGTGCCGCGCCCCAGGGGGTAGTAGCGGCACGCGCCGGGCCTGTCCTCGTACACGGAGCAGCCCGCAGGGGTCACAAAGGGGCAGGGTTCGTCCGGCCCGTCAAGCATGCGCAGCATGGGCAGGGGAAAGCCCGTGTCGGGAAAGGAACGCATGGTGGTAAAGGTGCCGAGAAATTCCTCGCTGCCAAGGCCCAGATTGCGGCGCAGGCGCAGCACGTCATACGGGGTGAGGGGCAGGGTCAGCTCTGCGCAGCAACGGTTGAAACAGGGAACATCGGGGTTGCAGTCAAAGCAGAAGGTTTCGTCAGGTTTTAGTTCTGGCAGGCTGTCGAGAAGTTCACGGCTGGCATCAGAGGACATGGGCGCTCCTGGTTGCGTGCCCGTGGCGCGGCGGCGCGGGGCGGGGAAACAATAAATGCCCGCCGCGCGGGCAGAAAGCGGCCCGCTTGCGCAGGCCGCCTTGCCGTTATTTATGTTGCCGCCCGTGCGGACGGCTCATGCTAAATGACTTTGTTCAGCGCGTATTCAATGATGCCCTCTGCGCCAGCAAGGCGCAGACGGGGAATCAGATCGCGCACCACATCAATCTGCACCACGGATTCCACCGAGAGCCAGTGGGTGTCGCGCAGGGGCGAAACCGTGGGCGAATTGAGCGAGGGCAGCATTTCAAGGATGGCGGCCAGGTTGTCCGCTGGCGCGTTCATCTTGAGAGCCACCAGATTTTCTGCCTTGAGCGCGCCCTGGAGCAGCAGATCAAGCTGTTCGATCTTGGCGCGTTTGGCGGGGTCTTCCCATGCTTTTTTATTGGCAATGAGCACAGGGTAGGAAATCATGACCTCGTCAATAATGCGCAGGCCGTGAGCGCGGATGGTGGTGCCGGTTTCGGTCACTTCCACAATGCCGTCGGCCAGGCCTTCCACAACCTTGGCTTCGGTGGCGCCCCAGGAGTAGAATACGTCAACCTTCACGCCTTCGCGGTCAAAATAGCGCTGCGTCAGGCCCTGCAGCTCGGTGGCGATGCGCTTGCCCGCGAGGTCGGCGGCCTTCTGATAGGGCGAATCGCCCGCCACGGCCAGCACCCAGCGGCAGGGGCGGTTGGAGGTCTTGGAATAGACAAGGTCGGAAACGCGCACCACTTTGTCTTCGTGGTTGCGCTCGGTCAGCCAGTCGAGGCCGGTGATGCCCACGTCCAGCACGCCAGCTTCGATATATTCGCCGATTTCCTGCACGCGGCAGAGCGAGGCGGTGATCTGCGGGTCGTTGATGTCGGGAAAATAGTTGCGCGTATGTTTGCGGATTTTCCAGCCCGCGCGTTCAAAAAGGTTGATGGTGGCTTCTTCCAGCGAGCCCTTGGGCACGCCAAGCTTGATGATGGGCATGGTATCCGCGCTCATGACAGTTTCCTTCTACCGACCGTAGACTTTTTTGGGGTCAAAAACCTGCGGGGAGCATTCCCGCACCGAACCTTGCTTCAATTCCCTGTAAAAGCAGGAGCGCCGTCCTGTATGACAGGCGGCCCCGCCGATCTGCTCAATAAGCAGCAATATGGTGTCATTGTCACAATCAAGCCGCAGGGAACGCACTTTTTGTACATTGCCCGATGTGCCGCCCTTGTGCCAAAGCTCCTTGCGGCTGCGGCTCCAGTAATGGGCCTCGCCGGTCTCAAGGGTTTTGCGCCATGCGTCTTCGTTCATATAGGCCAGCATGAGCACTTCGCCGCTGTCGCAATCCTGCGCGATGGCGGGCAAAAGCCCCTTGCTGAAGTCGGGCTGAAAGCCGGGGTTGCCTTCCAGAGCCGCGCTGCCGTCAGGGGTAGCGGACATGGGGCCTCCTTTGTTGTGTCGGCTGGCAGGGCTGTGCGCGTCTGCGCTGTGCCGACAAAATACGGTGTTCAATAGTGCGGTTTGTTCCGCGCAAACAGTTAAATCTACCTGCAAGAGCCGCAGGACGCAAGCGCGGCGTTCCCGAGGCGGCATGGTCTGCCGCAAAAGGCGCAACTTGCGAATCCATGCCGGGTGTGGCATGCTGGCACGTTAGCAAAACTCTTAGTTATGGCGGGTGTGCCGCCGGGAAAATACATGGCCGATTACGATTCCACTGTGAATGATTGTGCGGATTCCGCTTCTGACGCCGCTCTGCAAGGCATTTCCGTCAGCGAACCCGATGACGCCCTGCCCCGGGTGACTCTTGACGAATTGCCCGAAACCGTGAGCGCGGCCTGCCGCCGGGCGGGCTGGCAAAGCCTTATGCCCGTGCAGTCGCTGGCCCTGCCCTATCTGCTGGCCGGGCGCGATATTATGGTGCAGTCCCGCACCGGCAGCGGCAAGACAGGCTGCTACCTCTTGCCCATGCTTCCCCATATTTCTGCCGACCTCAAGGCCCCGCAGGCCTTGGTGCTGGCCCCCACGCGCGAGCTCGCCGTTCAGGTTGAGCGCGAGGCCGCTGTAATTTTTGCAGAAACAGGCATCCGCACTGCCGCTGTTTATGGCGGCGTGGGCTATAAAAAGCAGATGGATGCCCTGCGCGACGGCGCACAGGTTATTGTGGGCACGCCAGGCCGCGTGCTTGACCATTTGCTGCGCCGCACCATGGAACTGCGCGACCTGCGCGTTCTGGTTTTTGACGAGGCCGACCGCATGCTTTCCATCGGGTTTTATCCCGACATGAAGGAAATCCAGAGCTATCTGCCGCAAAAGCGCATCCATACCTGCCTGTTCTCCGCCACGTATCCGCCCCATGTGCTCAAGCTGGCGCGCGAGTTCATGGCGGAACCGGCCATGCTTTCCCTCTCGCAAAAAGAAGTGCACGTGGCCGAAGTGCAGCACCTCTTTTGCGAGGTGAAGCCTATGGATAAAGACCGCGCGCTCGTGCGCCTGCTGGAGACGGAAAATCCCGCCTCGGCCATTATTTTTTGCAATACCAAGTCCAATGTTCACTACGTGACGGGCGTTTTGCAGGGTTTTGGCTACAGCGCCGACGAGCTTTCCGCTGATCTTTCGCAGTCGCGCCGCGAGGCCGTGCTGGAAAAAATCCGCGAGGGCAAGCTGCAATACCTTGTGGCTACCGATGTTGCGGCGCGCGGCATTGACATTGCGCAGCTCTCGCACGTTTTTCTCTATGAGCCGCCGGAAGATCACGAAAGCTACATCCATCGCGCAGGCCGCACAGGCCGCGCGGGTGCCGCCGGTACGGTCATTTCGCTGGTGGACGTGATGCAGCGCATGGAGCTTGACCGTATCGCCAAGCACTACAAGATCGGCATACTGCCCCTGCCCCTGCCTTCTGACGAAGACGTGGCGCGGGTAGCCGGGGCCAGACTGACCGCCATTCTTGAAGGGCGGTTCCGCAATCTGACCGGGCTTGAACGCATGCGCGTCGGGCGCTATGCCCAGCTTGCGCGCGATCTGGCCACGCAGAGCGATGAAGAAGACAACGTGCTGCTTCTGGCCATGCTGCTGGATGCCTGCCATCAGGAAAGTCTGCGCGAAACGCGCTTTCCCGATGGACGGCCTCGCGCCGCCGAGGGCCAGCAGCGTCAGTCGCGTCAGGCAAAGCCGGGCCGTTCACGCGGTGGCCGGGCAAAGTCGTCCGGCGGACATGGCGCGGACGCCGTGGAAGCCAGCCCCGCTGCCTCCGAAGGGCAGGGCGGGGGATCAGCCCCGGATTCCGGTTCGGATTCCGGCGCTGGCGAGGGCAAATCTTCGCATTCCGGCAAACGCCGTCGCCGTTCCTCGCGACGCCGTGGCGGCAATGCAACCGAGGGTACTGCAGGGCAATCTGCCGACGGGCAGGGCCAGGGTTCGTCCTCTGAGGGCGGAGACTAGGCATTTTGGGATTTTACGAGCAAACAGTTAAGTGTGACAGCCATGCAGAACAGTGACGATCTCACCACGCAGGAGGCATCGACAGACGGTGCCCCGAATGAAGCCGCTCGCGCGGCTTTGGAGAATTTCAGGGCATTGCTGGCCGATGCCGACTTTACCCTTGAGCTTGAACTGCTGGGCGTCAAGCGCATGCAGTTTATGCGTCGCCGCCAGATGCAGTCGGAACTCATGGGGCTTTACATGGCCCTGTGGCGGCTGGCGCTGGCGCGGTCTTTTCCTGTTGATGCTCAGTGTATGTTTGAGCTCTTTCAGCAGGAATACGTGCGGGCGCACAAGGACAAGCACAGCAGCCATATAGTGCAGCGAGCCAATGAATACTGGGCCATGCTTGAGCCACGGGGCGACGGCGACTTCAGCGAAGTTGCCCGGCACCTGTGCTCCTTTTCCACGCAGGATCCCGGTCAGGCCAAGAGCATCAATCTCAAACTGGTGCTGCATATCCGCAAGATTTACAAACTCGTTTTCGACCGGCTCATCTAGCCGCCGGGCGTGCGCTATCTGTTCGGGAATCGGCATATCCAATGAAAATCGTCCATTCAGTTGACGCGCTGGGCGCCCTCGCGGGTTCGGCCGTCACCATCGGTAATTTCGACGGCGTCCACCTTGGGCATCAGGCTCTTATCCGCCGCACCCTTGAGGTTGCTGCGCAGGAAGGCCTGACCCCGGTGGTCATGACCTTCTGGCCGCACCCCCGTCAGGTGCTGTTTCCCGAGCGCGGGCACATGCCCCTGACCACGCGTGAAGACAGGTTTGCCCTGCTCGAAGCACTGGGCGTTCCCTTTGTGCTTGAGCTGCCTTTTACGCGCGAGCTGGCCGCGCTGGATGCCGGAACCTTTGTGCAGACCATTCTTGAACCCATGCATCTGCGCCGCCTTGTGGTGGGCTACGATTTTACGCTGGGCCGCAACCGTGGGGGCCAGGTCACCGTACTGCGCGAGCTTGGCGCACTGACCGGCTTTACCGTGGAGCAGCTTGAACCCGTGCTGGTAGAAGGCACTGTTGTCAGCTCCACATCCCTGCGCGGGCTTATCGGCCAGGGTGATGTGGCGAGGGCCGCGCACCTGCTTGGGCGCTTTCACGGTTTCAGCGGCGAAGTGGTGCACGGCGATGGGCGCGGGGCTGATCTGGGCTTTCCCACCGCCAACCAGCGCAAGCCAGAAGTGGTGCTGCCAGTGGAAGGCGTGTACGCCACCCGCGCAACTCTGGAGGGCCACAGCTGGCCCGCAGTGACCTGTGTGGGCCGCAAGCCCACCTTTGGCGACAACGAGCTTGGCGTGGAAACTTTTTTGCTGGAAGACGGCAAAAACCTTTATGGTCAGATAATGCGCCTGGAGTTTGTGGGCCGTGTGCGTGGCGAAGAACGCTTTGCCTCGGTGGACGCGCTCAAACAGCGCATTGCCCAGGATGTGAAGGATGCCCGCTCCCTGCTTGCACAGGCTGCTTTTTAGGAGGGCCGGGGGCGGCTGGAGAAACCATGATCTGCGCCGATATTCATAACCATACCGTTGCCTCGCACGGCCTTGCCACGGTGGCCGAAATGTTTGCTGCCGCAGAGGCGCGCAAGCTGGTCTGGTACGGCTTTTCAGAGCATTCCCCCCTGCCGCCCGGTTATTCCTGCCCCTTGTACAAGGGCGACCTCGCCGTGACCTTCCCTGTCTATGCCGATGAAGTGCTGGCCTTGCGAGAGCAGACCGCCAGCCAGAAATCCGGCGCGCAGGCCCAACCGCGTGTGCTGCTGGGCATGGAGCTTGACTGGCTGCCGGTCAACACCCCGTGGATGCGCGATATGGTCAGCCGCTATGCCTTTGACTACATCATCGGCGGGCTGCATTTTGTGGACGACGTGCCTGTTGGCTCTCCCCGCAGTTGGGGGCCGGAGGTGGAGCGGCTGGAGCGCTTTGCGCGCTACAATGCCTATTACGACGCCATGCGGGGGCTGGCTGCCAGCGGCATGGTGGATGTGGTGGCCCACCCGGATTTCATCAAGGTGTGCTGCTTTGATGATTTTCAGGCATGGCTGGCCCTGCCGGGCAGCGCAGACCGCATAGCCGCCGTACTTGAGGCCATGCGCGTCACTGATACTGCCATGGAAGTTTCTTCGGCTGGCTTGCGCAAACCCTTCCGCGAACCCTACCCCGGCCCGGTCATCATGCGTTTGGCGGCGGATCTGGGGCTGCGCATCAGCTTTGGTTCAGACGCGCACAATATGGAAGATACTGGCTCGCATTTTACGGAACTGGCGGCCTATGCCGCGTCCTTTGGTTTTACGCGCAGCCGTATCTGCGTGGGCCGGGAGCGCAGGGAACTGACGTTCTAGCTCTATTGGCCCCTTTTACTCAAATCTTTGAGTGTGCAAGACATGAAAAATCCCCGTTCTTCGTATGAAGAACGGGGATTCGCTTTTACATCCGGCAAAGTCTTACTTCAGCAGGCCCACCGTCTGGATGATAAAGACCTTCCAACCTTCAGGCAGAGGAAGTTTGCCGTCCAGCGCGTGCAGGCCTGAAACATGTACAAAGTTGCCCAGCCCTGCCGAGGCGCAGAACAGCCCGGCATTCTGATACAGGGAGCCCACATGCGCCCCGCCCCATTCGTTGCCCTGCGGTATGGCGTAGAGCAGGGTGAGCGATCCGCCGCCCATCTGGGCGCGCCAGTCGCCATCCAGCACCTTGACGAGCGCGTGTTCAGGCTCATAGAGCCACACGCCGCTTTCAAGGGCCACATAAACGCGCACATCCTGCCGGTTCATGGCCGTGGGGGCTGTTCTGCGGCCGCCGTCGCGGTTGACGCCCCATGTTGCCCACAAAAGATCGCTCAACTGTTTGGGCGAAAGGGCCGCCCCGCTGAAGCCCGTTTTGATGGAGCGCCGCTGGGCCAGAGCCTGCATCAGGGGCATGCCGGCGGTTTTATCGGGGGCGGGCAGCTCCATGCGGGCGGTGCTGTCCGCAGCGTTCACAGCGGTGGGCGCGGCGGGGATAAGGGCAAGAGCCGCCAATGACAGCAATAGGGAAAGTGAGTGTCTGACGGTACGGATCATGGGTGTTCTCCGTGTTTTGGTTGGATTTGTACCAGTAGCGGTTTGCTATGAATTACAGGCAAGATTCCAGTTTCGCAAACGTGCCCGGTCGGGCACGCCTTTGCAGAAGAATGCTCAGATTTCGCTTGTTGGGGAACGTTCCAGCATGGTGTCCAGCGCGGCAACCGCGTATTCGCCAGTCATACCCATGCGTGGGGCCAGTTGGGGGAGATTTTCAACCGCATCGCAGGGCCGCACATAGAGCGGCTCCACATCTGCATCAAAATAGTCGCCGTGGCGGGCCAGCAGGCACAGTGAAGCCGTATCAGGGCAGACCAGCCGGGGCATGGCGAATGGCGTGTCGGTTTCCTCTTCTGCGGGAACCATACGCATGCCTTCCAGAGCCGCAAACACCTCGGCATTGCGGGCAAGGCCGCTGCCGCAGATATGCGTGCGGCGGTGACTATCGGTGCCATCCGGCAGGGGCGCTCCCTGTGCGTCCTCAATACGGCGCAGGGCCTCCTGCGGCGCGCAGAGATCAACAGCCTGCGTGGGCTGGGCCGGAATCTGCGGCCCATACGACATGAAGGGCTGGCAGTGCACAAGACTGCGGCGGGCGTGGGTGAGCACCCATACAGGCGTACCGTAAAACAGGTTGTGCTGGAGCACGGCGCTGGTGGCCAGAGCCTGCATGTAGTCCAGCCCCGCCAGACGGGCCTGCCCCACGCGGCGCAGGGCTGCGGCTGTGGTCAGCACCAGCCGTATGCCCGTAAAGGAACCCGGCCCGCGCACGCAGGCAATACGCCGGAAGTCGGCGGGCTTGATGCCAAGGCTGCTGCAAATTTCTGCCAGGGCCGGAGCCAGAATTTCAGTGGCCCTGTCGGCCTTGTGCCATTCCTGCACGCAGATCAGCCGCTCGTCTTCGGTGACAATGATCTGGAGCGCGCCCTCTGCGGCATTGAGGATAAGCTCAAGCCCGGTGCCGTTCTGCATTATGAGCCGCTCCCGAACCATCCGGTATTCTTGAGGATGCGCCACAGGTCGTTATAGGTGGCCAGCAGCATGAGGGCCACCAGCAGGGCAATGCCCGCGCGCATGGCGTAATCCTGCAACCGGGCGTTGAGCGGACGGCGGAAAATTATTTCCCACAGGCAAAATACTATCTGCCCGCCATCCAGCACCGGGATGGGCAGCAGGTTCAGGATGCCGAGGTTGATGCTGATGAGAGCGGCCAGCGCCAGAAGCCCGGCAAGGCCTTCGTGGGCCTGCTTGCCCACCATCTGCATGATCATGATGGGGCCGCCCACCTGATCCAGCGGCACCACGCGCTCGGCCAGTTTTACAAAGCTCTGCCACGTGAGTGAAACCATGTCTGCGGTCTGGCCCGCTCCGGCAATGGCCGCATCGGCAAAACCGTGTTGCACAAGCCGCACAGCGCCGGAATTACGGATGCCGATAAGCCATGCGCTTTCTTCTTCGCCAAAGATGGTTTTGCGGGTGGAACGCTCGGGCGTGAGTTCCACGCTGATGATCATGCCCTGCTCTGGCTGAGCGGCTTCATCGGCGCGCGTTTGGTCGTCAGCCTGGGGGGCCATGTCTGGGCGCGAAAGCGTGACGGCAAGTGTTTTGCCGTTGCTCTGCGTAATGGCGTCGGCCATGGCCTGCCAGTTGGCAACGGCAGCGCCGTTGATGCTCACAATGGTGTCGCCGGGCTGGATGCCCGCCTTGTCCGCAGGGCCGTTCTGCACAACGCCGCCAACCTGCGGCAGCAGCACGGGGGTGCCCCAGCCAAGGGCCAGGGTCCAGCAGAGCAGCCACGCCAGAATGATATTGGCGGCAGGCCCGGCGGCAACCACAAGCAGACGCTGCCATGCGGGGCGCAGGGCAAAGCTTTCTTTTTCAGTAAAGCCTTCGGGAATATCCTTGGGGTCGCTTTCGCCCACCAGGGCCACATAGCCGCCAAGCGGCACCAGCGACAGGGCGTATTCCGTCTTGCCCTTGCGGTATTTGAGAATCTTGGGGCCAAAGCCCAGAGAGAATGTGGAAACGCCCATGCCAAGCCCACGCGCCACGGCAAAATGGCCCAGCTCGTGGAAAAAGATCAGGCCGCCAAGAACGACCACGACTGCAATAACTGTTGTCAGCACAAGGAACCTCCGTCACGGGCCAGCCCGTAGACCAGCTCGCGGCTCTGGCAGTCAAGACGCTGCATGCGCTCCGCCAGTGTATGCGCCTCCATTGTCAGTGCGGCTTCGCTGTCAGTTGCGGAAGCGGCACCTTCAAGAGGCGCGCATAAAGGCTGATTGCCGGGGTTGGAAGCGCCGTGCGCCTCCAGTGCGGCGGCTATCAGCCGGGGGATGTCCATAAACGCGCAGCGGCCTGTAAGGAAAAGATCCACTGCGGCCTCGTTGGCGGCGTTGAGCACTACGCAACGTCCGCCACGGTTTTCCAGCACCTGCCTGGCCAGCCCGAGACAGGGAAAAGCGCTTTCGTCCGGTTCATGAAAGGTAAGCGGCTTTGCCGTAAGGTCAAGCGGCGGTATGTTGACCGGTACGCAGCGCGGCCAGAGCAGGCAGGCCGCAATGGCCATGCGCATGTCCGGCGTGCCGAGCTGGGCAAGCTGGCTGCCATCGTGAAATTCCACAAGCGAATGCACCACGGATTGCGGATGCACCAGCACCTTGATGCGCTCGACAGGCACGCCGTAGAGGTGAAAAGCCTCAATGACCTCCAGCCCCTTGTTCATGAGCGTGGCCGAATCAATGGTGATCTTGGCCCCCATGCTCCAGTTGGGATGCTTGAGCGCCTGCTCGGGCTTGACGGCGCTCAGGGCCTCGCGCGTCCAGCCGCGAAACGGGCCGCCGGAGGCTGTGAGAATGAGGCGTTCCACTTCCTGCCCGCGCCCGGCAAGGCACTGAAAAATGGCATTGTGCTCGGAATCCACAGGCAGCACCACGGCTCCTGTGCGGGCGCACACGCGGCGCACAAGATCGCCGGCCAGCACCAGGGATTCCTTGTTGGCAAGGCAGATGACCTTGCCTGCCAGAGCCGCGGCCAGCGTTCCGGCAAGGCCCGCAGCGCCCACCTGTGCGGAAAGCACCGTGGAAGCCTCGGGCAGGGAGGCCAGCTCCGCGTAGCCTTCGCTCCCCACAAGAATGCGGGGGCGGTAGTCCGCAGGCAGCAGCGCGCGCAGTTTGGCTGCGGATTCTTCGTCCAGCACAGCCAGATGCGGCGGCCGCCATGTGAGGGCCTGCTCCGCAAGGCGCTGCACGTTGCGGGCGCAGGCAAAACCCACCATGCGGAAGGCCTGCGGATGCGCTGCGGCAACTTCCAGCGTGCTGCGCCCTATGGAGCCAGTGGAACCCAGAAGTACCAGACTACGCGGCCAGGTTTGCTGCCAGCTTTCACCGGGGGCGTCAGAAATGTAATTGATGGAAGGGCCGCCCAGGCCGGGCCAGAGTTGCGCCATGATGACGTTGTCCTTTAATGGGCGCGCGCAGGTGCTCGCGGCGCGTGTGCGCATAAGATTGGTACTGCGGCAAAAAATTCAAGTTCCCCGGTGGGGGATAACCGAGGATTTCAAAATAAAAATGCTCTAAGGGCCGTTAGCACCGTGAGAAGCTTTGTCCTCTGCCTGGGAAGGGAGCCTTTTTATGGAAGGAGTGTACCCGTTGGTACCCGGCTGGAATAAAAAGGCTCTCTTCCGCAAGCAGGGGGCAAAAGATCCATAGTGTCAACAGGCCCTAAAAGAAGAAAAACCACTGGTCAACAACGGCCACCATAGGCATGGCAAACAGCAGGCTGTCGGCTCTGTCGAGGATGCCACCGTGCCCTGGCAGCAGATTGCCGGAATCCTTGATGTTTACCGAGCGCTTGAGGGCGGATTCAAAGAGGTCGCCCAACTGTGCGAAGGCGTTGATCGCAATGCCCAGCAGAGCAAAGGAGAACCAGCCGGTCTTGCCGTAAATTTCGCCGTAAATGGCGCAAAAGATCACACAGCCAACAAGGCTGCCCACCGCGCCTTCCGAGCTTTTCTTGGGGCTGACGCGGGGCCACAGTTTGTGGTGCCCAAAGCGTGTGCCCACAAAGTAGGCGGTGGTGTCTGAAATGGCCACGGCGGCAATGACGAAGATGAGCTTGGTGGTGGAAAGATAGGTCGCCGGGAGCAGCAGCAGGGGCACATAGGCCAGCCCCGCCATAAATATGCCGCTGGAGGCAAAGGCGTTGTCGTCTTCAACAACGTCCCACCGGAAAAGAAAACTCATGGAGGCCAGCACAAAGCCAGCGCCAAGGCAGACCAGAGCATCTTGCGGCCTGTGCAGCCACGTGAGGCAGATCATGCACCAGCCAAGCACGATGGCGCAGATGCGGCTGGGCACACGGCTGGAGCCCCAGAACAGGGAGTAGAACTCCCACAGGCCGAGGGCGCATACCAGCAAAATGACGAACAGCAAAGGCAAGCCCCTGATCCAGAGTGCCAGCAGTAAGACCGCAGCAAGGGCAAGACCTGTGAAAATGCGGCGGATATCGATGGATTGCGTTGAAGGATCAATGGGCATCAATTTGCTCCTGTGTTTTGCCGAAGCGGCGCGAACGGGCGGCATAGGCATCAAGGGCCATGCGGAGCTGCGCGGCGTCGAAGTCCGGCCATGGCACGGGCGTGAAATACAGCTCGCTGTAGGCGCATTGGTAGAGCAGATAATTGCTCAGCCTCTGCTCGCCGCTGGTGCGGATAAGCAGGTCAGGGTCCGGTTGCCCGGCAGTATACAGATGATCGGCTACGGTCTGTTCGGTTACGTCTTCAGGGCGCAGACCTTCGCGCAGCATGGTTTGCATGGCGCGCACAATTTCGCCCCTGCCGCCATAATTGAGGGCGAGATTCAGAACCATGTCCTTACCGCCCTCGGTGCGTTTGATGGCATGGCGCAGGGCCGTGCGCTGGGCAAGGGGCATGGAGTCAAGGTCGCCCAGAACACGCATGGAAATGCCTTGTTCGACCATGCGCGGCACCTCGCGGCTCAGAAATTCCATCAGCAGGCTGAAAAGGGCGCTGATTTCTGTTTTTGGGCGGTTCCAGTTTTCGCTGGAAAAGGTGTAGAGCGTGAGGTGGCGTATGCCCAGCGACCGGCATTCGGTCACAATGTTGCGCACGGTTTCCGCGCCAGCGCGGTGGCCTGCTTCGCGGGGCAATCCGCGCGCCTGGGCCCAGCGGCCATTGCCGTCCATGATGATGGCGAGGTGTGCGGGCAGTTTGTCTGAATGATCCGTCATGCAAAAGCCTGTGGTGAAAAGTCCTGCGGGTCAGCGGAATGGTCTGCGGCTTTGTCTGCGGCGGCAAAGCCGCGCCCCGCAATGTGCTTGCGGGGCGCGCGCAACCCGGGCGGAAAATCCGCCATGGGCTATATTTCCATGATTTCCTTTTCTTTGGCCGCGCACTTTTTGTCGGCATCAGCCACAAACTTGTCCGTCAGCTTTTGCACGTCTTCAGAAGCCTTCTTCTGTTCGTCTTCGCTGATGGCTTTGTCTTTTTCCAGCTTTTTCAGGCTGTCGTTGGCATCGCGGCGCACGTTGCGCACCGCCACCTTGGCGTCCTCGGTGTATTTGCGGGCCACCTTGACCAGATCCTTGCGGCGCTCTTCGGTCAACGGCGGTATCATGATGCGTATGACCTTGCCGTCATTGATGGGCGTAAGGCCCAGGTCAGACTTCAGAATGGCCTTTTCAATCACCGAAATGCCGCCCTTGTCCCAGGGCTGGATGGTCACGGTGCGGCTGTCGGGCACGGCAACGGAGGCCATCTGGCTGATGGGCGTCGGGGTGCCGTAGTAGTCGCCCTTGATGCCGTCCACCAGGGCAGTGGAGGCGCGGCCCGTGCGCAGCTTGGAAAAATCGCGTTCCTGCGCGGCAATGGCCTTTTCCATACGGTCTTCGGCGTCCAGAAGGATGCTGTCTATATCCATCAGTATTCTCCTTGGGGGGCTCAGTTCTGAACGATGGTGCCTACGGATTCGCCGGTGACGGCGCGGCAGATGTCGCCGCCAAACATGCGGCACACGATGATGGGCACGTTGTTGTCGCGCACAAGGGCAAAGGCCGTGGCGTCCATGACGCCCAGATGGCGCGCCAGTGTTTCGTCATAGGTGATGCTGTCGTACTTGACGGCATCGGAATATTTGTTGGGGTCTTTGTCGTAGATGCCGTCAACCTTGGTGGCCTTGATGATGGCGTCGCACTTCAGTTCCATGCCGCGCAGGGCGGCGGTGGTGTCGGTCGTGAAGTAGGGGTTGCCGGTGCCTGCGGCGCAGATGACCACGCGGCCCTTTTCCATGTGGCGCAGGGCGCGGCGGCGGATGAAGGGCTCGCACACTTCCTGCATGGTGATGGCCGAAAGCACGCGCGTGGGGTAGCCCAGCTTTTCCAGCATGTCCTGCACGGCCAGTGCGTTGAGCACTGTGGCCAGCATGCCCATGTAGTCGGCGGACGACCGTTCCATGCCCTTGGCCGAGCCGGAAAGCCCGCGAAAAATATTGCCCCCGCCAATCACAAGGGCCATTTCCACGCCCATTTCGAGCACGGTGCCGATTTCACGGCAGATGGTGGCTACGGTTTCGGGGTCAATGCCGGTCTTGTTTTCTCCGGCCAGGGCCTCGCCGCTCAGCTTGAGCAGCACGCGCTTGTATTTCAGTGTGGGCATGAGTCCGCCTTGGTAAAGGCTGAGGTGTTGCGGGCTTTCGCCGGACGCAGGAAAAGGGCTGGGCTTTTGGCCCTGCCCCAAAACGAAAGAATCGTAACAGAATTTGCGCGCAGCTCAAAGTGTTTTTGCGTCAGCAGTCCCGGCAGGGCCTGGGCCGCGCATCACAGGTACTACAGGCGCAGTCTGAGAGCTGCGATTACCCCTGTTTGGGCCACTCCTCCACTGTGAAGGGCAGGCTTTGGGCCATCTGGGTCAGAGCCTCGCGCGCCTCTCGCTCTCTGTGCGGTGAAAAGATAACCCGCAGCAGGGCGGTCTTGTTTTCAAGCACGGTAAAATAGGCGATGTGCTCATAGGCTTCGAGCAAAAAGCGAAAGAGCCCCGTATGCTCCGGCGCAATGCGCACCAAAAGGCTTGCGCTGCGCGTTGGCGGCGGCAGTGCGGGAGCCGGTTTGCGCCTTTCGCGCAGCGAGGGCGGCCCGGAAGCGGAACCCCGTGGGCGCGGCATCAGTACAACCCGGCCCAGCGGGCCAGAATCACCAGCCCGATGCCAAAGGCAATGGTGAGAAAATAGTTCTTTGACCACCACGCGACCAGCAGAGAGGGCAGGGCCACCATCAGAAACAGGTTGGAAGGCCCGGCGTTGAAATGCCCTTCGTAAAAGAACACGTCCGGCCCCACCAGGGCGGCCATGACGGCAACGGGCACAAAGGAGAGCCAGTGCCGCAGCAGCGGTGGCAGGCTGTCGCCCTTCAAAAAGGTGACAGGCAGGATCTTGGGCAGAACCGTAACCAGCACACTGCCAAGCAGGCAGAGCATCAGGGCCGCATGGGTGCTGAACCATCCGCTTTCGTTCATGATTCGGCCTCCTCTGTGCGCGGTGTGTTCAGGCTCGAAGGTTCGCAGTCTTTGGCGGGGGTGTGCGCTGCGCAGGCAAGGTCAAGGGGTGCGCCCTCATGTTGCGCCTTGCGCACCAGCAGCCATGTGCCAAGGCTTGCGCCCAGCACCGTGGCAACGGCAATGTTCCACTGGGTCATGCCCGCAGCCTTGAGGCTGATGGAGAGCGTGGTGGTAAAGAGCGCCACCAGCACGTGCAGGCGGCTGACGCACTGCGGTACCAGCAGGGCTAGAAACATGGCGGTAAGGGCATAATCAAGACCCAGCGGCTTGACATCGCTCACAAGCTCGCCGCAGAACGCGCCGATGGCCGCGCCGGAAACCCAGCCCAGCTGCGCTGTCTGGTTGCAGACAAAGAGCGTGGTGAGGCTGCGTTGCCAGCCGTTCTGAAAAGCTGTGACGTGGACGGCAAAGGTCTCGTCCGTGAGGCCGAGGCCCAGCAGAAAGCGTTGCCCGCGCGGCAGGCCCGCCAGCCATGGGGATTCTGCTGCGGATTGCAGCAGATAGCGCAGGTTTACAATAAACACCGCCGCCATGATGGAGAGCGCGCTTGCGCCAGCGCCCCACATGCCCGCGAACACGAACTGGCCGGAGCCGGAAAACATGAGCACGGACATGGCGACAGCCAGAGAGGGCGGGATGTTGTTCTTGACTGCAAGAACCCCAAAAGCGAAGCCAACGGGCAGGTAGCCCAGCACAATGGGCAGTGCGCGCCGCAGGCCCTCCGCCAGGGGGGAAGCGGAAGAAATGCCGGACATGTCATAACCTCGATAAAAGTAAGACAATGAGGCTACGCCCTTTGCCTCTGGCTGGCAAGCCGGAGCCGGGCCCTGGTTTCAGGTTCGGCGGCCGGCGGGAGTCCGGCTGATGGCCCGTCTGGCATGAGGCAAGCCGAAGCAATGGAGAAGGCAAGGTGTTTCGTTTGCTGCCGTCCATCCTTGAAGCGAAACTTGCCTGCCTTCGTGAAGGGCCGCTGGGGCAGACTCCACGAAGACAGGCAAACTGTTATGCATCAGTGCTGCAAATATGGATCGTCAGCACCACGTTTTTTGTGCGGCCATTACCACCAGAACAGGGGATACCTCTTGCGGGCGGCGAGGTTGTTGGCCGCATAGGCAAGGGCCAGCATGCAGATGGCCCCCGCTGCGCAGGGCAGGAGTACGTACCAGTAGCCGAGGCTGTGGATGCCGGGGCCGCCGATGACCGCGATAAGGGCCGTTGCGCCCCCCGGAGGATGCAGGGTCTGCGTTGCGTGCATGAGGGCAATGGCTGTGGAAACGGCAAGGCCCGAGGCCAGCACCGGATTATCACTGAACAGGAGCTGGCAGCTCACGCCCACAAGCGCGGAAAGCACGTGCCCGCCCACAAGGTTGCGGGGCTGGGCCAGAGGGCTGTGGGGCGCGCCAAAGGCCAGCACGGCGGACGCGCCGAACGAACCGATGAGCAGGGGCAGATTCCACTCTTGCGAGCAGAGCTTTTCAAGCAACGCAAGGCTGATTATGGACAGGCAACTGCCTGCCCACGCCCAGAATATTTCATTCCAGTCGGCCCTGGGCGGGGCCATTGTGCCAGCCCGCAGGCGGCGCAAAACACGCATCATTGGCATCCTCGTTACTAGATGTTGCGAGAGTCGCGGTTGTGAAGCCGTGCTTCCCTGGTTGAATGGACTGGTTGCCTATATACGGGCCATGGCAAGAAAGGCCGCATGCAGGGCCGCAAGCAGGGCAATGAGTGTTGGGCCTGCCCAGCTTTGCGTACCGTGCATGCCGTAGCAGGTTACGGAGAGCGCCTTTTGCGGGCATACGGCTACGCAGTCGCGGCACAGATTGCAGTCCGCATTGGGGCCTGAGGTCGTCATGGGGTCGCCCATGGCGTCCTGACGGCATACCCGCACGCAGGCCATGCAGCGGCGGCAGGCACCTGTGCGGCTTACGCGCCAGGGGGCAAGGCGGCCAAGCCACTTTGCCAGGAGCCCCAGCGGGCAGAGGCCCCGGCAGTAGGCGGCGTATCCGGCCTTGCGGCTGACCAGCAGGGAAGCCGGTATGGCCAGCAGCCCCAGCAACAGGCCGCAGGCAAGGGCAGCCTCCAGCGGCGCGCCCGTAAGACGCAAGAGCAGGGGAACGGCAAGAGTCAGACCCAGCATGGCAAGCCTCAGATATGGCAGCCACCTGGGTGCACGTCTGGGAATGGACGGAGCAACATTGCCGGAATCGGCGTTTGGGGAGCCGGAATTTTTTATCGCGGTCAATCCACGCGGGCCTCCTCCGCAGGATTTTGCGGCGCTGGCATCCCACACGCCAAAGTAGCAAAGATGGCTGCACCAGGCAGCGCCAGCAAGCAGGGTGGAAAAAGCGAACAGGCCCAGCATGAACCAGCCGCTGCCGCGATAGATGGGCGCGGCGGCGATCAGCCCCGGAATAGGCAGATGCAGTTGCCCGCTGAGCAGAAAGCGGCTTTCCAGTGCGAGCCCGAGTACAAGCTGGGCAAAGAAGACCAGTGAAAAGAGCCGCCACAGGCGCATTCTGACCTGCGGAACCTTTTTGCCGCTCAGCCATCCGGCTGCGCAGGCCGCCCAAATGCCCGCCAACGCAAGTTGCAGTGATCCCCATTGAGGGAAGAACCGTTCAAGAACGAGCAGTTGCGGCTTCATAAGCCAGACCGGCAGCAACAGACCAAGACAAATGAGCAGGGCGGCCAGTTGGGTGCGCGCGCTCGTGTCGCCCTTGTGGTAGCGCTCTCGCGCGGTTTCCCGCAGCAGGGGCAGGGCGGCAAGCGCCGTCAGCAGGGCCACGCTCAGCAGGATAACAGCCAGCCTGTGCCACGGTTCGCCCATGAACATGCGCATTTGTACAAACTGGGCCGCAGCCCATATCCAGCGGGCGGCCAGCAGAGGCAGCACAAGCAGGAGCAGCAGGCGCACCCATGCGGCGCGGCCCCAGGCAAGCAGGGCCAGTGCAAGGCAGGCGGCGGCAAGGCCGGGCTGGCCGCTGCGCCAGAAGTGCGCTCCGGCAGGCAGCAGGGCCAGAAAAGAAGGCAAGGGGATAAGGCGGGAAGCTCCGCGCATGTCAGACTTCCTTTATATTCGGCATGTTATGGCGCTGCTACGCGCCGCCGTGCATGGGGTGAGGCGTTTATTTGGGCAGTTTGCGCTTGCCCACCAGATCCACAATGTCAATGCGCACCACGCCCGTGCGGGCAAGGGCGGCATCCGGCGTGGGCGTGGGGCAAAGCGCGGCGTAGCGCACTGCCAGGGCATCAAGGGCGAGGCCCTTTTCCGCCGGGTCATCCACAATCACGGCGCGGCCAGTGCCGCACAGCGATTTGTAATAGGTCGTGGATTTTTCCCGGTGGATGGTCACATCCGCGCACAAGGTAAAGGCCACATTGGGGTTGCGGCGGATACAGTCCAGCTTGTGACCTTCAAGGGCGCAGTGGACATAGATGCAATTGCCCTGGCGCACAAAGTTGAGCGGGATGACATAGGGAAATTCCCCGTCGTGCATGGCAAGGCAGAGGTCTTCAGCCGTGGAAAAAACTTCGTCAAAAAATGCCGGATCAAGGCATTCGCGGTTCTGTTTGCGCATTTGCGGCTCCTGATACTGGCCTGCTGGCTGGTTATAGCGAGGTATTGCTGCCGATGGATTCCGGCGTGGATAAAATATCTGCGGCAAAGCAGGGGGCTGGCGTCACAGAAAAACTGTCAGTGTGTTTTTGCAGGCTGCGTTGCCAGTGCAGGCGCGCCGCCGTGAGGTCTGCCGCGTCCGGGTGGCGTTCTGCCTCGCGCAGGCGGGCCAGACGCTCTGGGCTCAGGGGATGCCCGCCCTTGCGCTGCGATGCGGCAACCACCTGCGGATTGACCCGGCCCTGACACAAGAATCCATCAACTACCGTATTGCCGCCAGCCTGTAAAATTTCATGTGTTGCAGCCATGCAGCGGCGGGCATGGTCTGAATGGGGCCATGCGCCCAGTGTGCCGAAAAAAAATACGTGCTTGCCGCGTACGCGTTCCATGTAACGCAGGGCGCGGGCATCGGGCTGGCCTTTGCGCACCCAGAACCCCAGAGCCAATATATCAAAGTC
Source organism: Pseudomonadota bacterium (assembly GCA_023419375.1). GTDB lineage: Bacteria > Desulfobacterota > Desulfovibrionia > Desulfovibrionales > Desulfovibrionaceae > Desulfovibrio. Next base: position 169,056 of record JAEZYD010000047.1, on the reverse strand, counting down.
ATCCGGCTCTGGCGCGTTGCGCACGGGAAAGCAGGGAAGCCCCGAGGTGACGGCCAGAGCCTCAGCCACCTTGCGGGTATTGCCGGTGCAGGAAGAATAAACAATGCAAGCGTTCATGCTGATCCTGAAAATCTGTTTTGAGAATTTGCATTCTCATCGCGTTTGGAGTGCTCCTTGGCGAGCGCGCACGCACAAAGGCGGTGCTGCCTGATTGGAGGCATATTCACTGTTGACAGTCAAAGCTGCGCCTGCAGCTGACAGAGCGGTATAAAAATGAAATGAACCTATGCTTCTGCCCTTTCGCGCAGGGCGTTGGCATCGAGCAGAATGATGCGGCGGCGGTCACGGTCAATGAGCCCTGCTGATGCCAGGGCGCTGAGCTCCCGGCTCAGACTTTCGCGGCTTATCCCCATCTGTCGGGCCAGGGTTTCCTGGGTAACGCCCATGCTCAGGGTTGCGCTTTTTTCCATTTTTGCCCGGTGCAGCAGCCATGCCGCTACACGGCCCGAAACGGAAATGCGGCCCTGCGATCCCGCGATCTTGTTGATGAACAGGCGCTGGCGCAGGCTCATGGCCGCCAGCATGGCGACCCCAAGGGCCGCATCGTTGCGCAGGGCTTCAAGCAGGGCCTTGCGTTCCAGCCGCAACACTACGCCGTTCTGCACTCCGATAGCCGTTGCGGGCAGGCCTTCTTCATAAAAAAGCACCCCGGCGTCCAGCATTCTGCCGCAACGCACAAGGTGCAACACACATTCCTTGCCCTGAGCCGAGTGGCGGCACAGTTTGACCATGCCCGAAAGCAGCAGCATGGCATCGGCAGTGGCTTCGCCTTCGCGAAACAGAGTCGCGCCCTGGCTGAATGGCTGCACACGGGCGTGCAGCGCCAGCTTTTGGCGTTCAGTATCCGACATGGCCGCAAAGGGGCCGGTTTGCAAGGCGGCATGGATGGTTTGCAGGTCGCTGTTTTCCATCTTGTCTCCCCTCAGGCCGCAGCATGTGCGCGGGCGGCCTGGTATTGCAGTTTAGCTTACGCCTGTACGGAACGCCTCTGCGCCATGGCTGACGGCAAGGCCTGCTGTCAGCAACAGTGGCAATACACCAGAAATGTCCGGGATGTTCTGTGATGGAGATCACAAAAACTCGCTATTCAAAGTCGAATCTCAGGTCGTATTAAAGTAACATGCTGTATATTAATATGATTTTAGAACAGGGGGTGAATGAAATGAATTAACTTCTCTGCAAGGATGTTCCTGAAAATCCTGCCCCAAATGCAAGCAGGCAGGTTTTTGGCAGGCTTGAGCGAGCGTTTCGAGCCTAAATGGTATGGAGACTGCAATCTGCGGGAAACGTGCGGCCGTTGCAGAAAGTGCAAAGCCTCGGCGCAGAAGCCGGAATAATCCGACTGCCGCGCCGAGGCCTGAATGTGCAGATTGGCAGAAGCGCTTACTTCTTGCCGCCCTTCTTGGGAGCCTTTTTGCCGCTCTTGGCAGGCTTGGAGGCTGCAGCCTTGGGCGCTGCCGGAGCAGCTTCGGGCTTGGTTTCAACCGGTGTTGCCGCAGCTGCGGGTTCCGTTGCCGGGGCTTCCGCCGCAGGCTCCGCCTTGACTTCAGGCGCGGGCGCTTCTTCCACTACCGGAGCGGCTTTGGCTTCGACAGGGGCTTCCGCAGGAGCTTCCACAGGTGCCTCGGCCTTGGGTTCTTCGGCCTTGGGCGCTGCGGGAGTCTCTGCCGCAGGTGCCGGAGCCGCCGCTTCCGCCACAGGGGCGGCAGGGGCTTCAACCTTGGCTTCTTCAGCCTTGGTTTCTTCCGGGGCGCGGCCAGCAGCGGTCACGGATGCACGGGGGCCAGGTTCCGCCACAGGGGCGGCGGGTTTTTCCGGCGCGCCTTCAATGGCGGGCTTCTTTTCGGGCGCAGGGGCTTCCACCACTGAACCGTCGGCCAGCACCAGCGAAAGGGCGTGGGCAGGGCAGGCTTCCATGCAGGCGGTGATGCGCTTGCCGTTTTCCATGCGCCATGCGCGGCACATGTCGCAGCGCACGGCCACTTCGCGGCGGGCGCGCTGGGCCAGGGTTTCGCCATCGTCGCCATCCACGGAGGGCATGCCGATGGTGTCAAGGGTGATGGTGCCGTAAGGGCATGCAGCGATGCACATCTTACAGGCAACACAGTATTGTACGCGCATGATGATGCGGCCATCAGCATCCTGCTGCAATGCGCCGGTGGGGCACACGTTGGCGCAGGGCGCGTGGTCGCACTGGTGGCAACGCACGGTGGTCTTGAAGCCTTCGGCCTTGACCACCTGCACGCGCGAAACCAGTTCGTCGCGGTGTTTCATGGCCTCTTTAAAGCTCATGCCGTGGTGGGCGGCAATGCAGGCCACTTCACAGCGGCGGCAGGCGCGGCATTTGTCGGGTACGACCTGGATATGTTCAGTCATGGTCCGTTTCCTCGGATGCAACGTGCAGGGCCATAAGCGTCATCCCATGACCCCCGTTGAAGTGGATGTTTTCGCCGCCGCAACTTGGGCAGACGAAATGCCGTTGCGTCAGGCTGAATTCATGTCCGCACTGATTGCAGGTACAGGCCAGGGGCGCGCATGCAAGCGTAAGCTTTGCGCCCTCGGCAAGGGTTCCTTCCGCCAGCAGTTCAAAGCAGGCGGTGAGCGTTTGCGCTTCCACGCAGGCAAGCAGGCCCAGTTCGCACTGAAATTCCGCTATACGGCTCACCGGAGATTCCGGATGCGCCTTATTGTGGTCTTCCACGGCCTTGATGGCCATGTTCAGCAGTCCCTGAACCAGCGTTGCCTCATGCATGGATCAAACTCTCCGACCCTTCGCCTAGCGTTCGGTGCAGGAAACGCAGGGGTCGATGCTGTTGGTTATCAGCGCCACATCGGCCACCTTGCAGTCACGCATCATGACGCCCAGAGCCTTCCAGTTCATGTAGGAAGGCACACGCCATTTGAGGCGCGAGGGCATATCCGTGCCATTGGTGCGGATGTAGTAGAACACTTCGCCGCGCGGGGCTTCGGTGCGGGCGCAGGCCTCTGCCGTGCGGATCTGGCGCATGGGCGCGGTAACTTCGCCCTCGGGCATCCTTTCGATGCACTGGCGGATGAGGCTGAACGATTCAAATATCTCGTGCAGCCGCACCATGGTGCGCGAGTTCACGCAGCAGCCGTGCTCAAGAACCGAGTTGAAGTTCAGCTTGCCGTAGGCGGCGTAAGGCGAATCCTTGCGCACGTCGATGGCAACGCCGGAACCGCGTGCCACGGGGCCAACCACGCCAAGGTTGACGGCGTCTTCCTTGGGCAGCAGGCCAAGGCCCTTGGTGCGGCCAAGAACCATGCCGTTGGTGGCGTAGATCTCGCGGATTTCATCCACATGCGGCTCAACCTTGGCGATGGTTTTGAGCATGTAGTCCAAAAGCTCGGGCGTGACGTTGTATTTGACGCCGCCGATGCAGTTGGCCGCCAGGTTCATGCGGTTGCCGTAAACGGTTTCCTTGAGGTCCTGCATCATTTCACGCACTTCCATCACGTGCATGAACAGCGACTTGAAGCCGATGATATGCGCCTGAATGGCGGTGTTGAAAAGATGCGAGGCAATGCGCTTGATTTCTTCGGCCACCACGCGCAGGTAGCAGGCGCGCTCGGGAATGGTGATGCCGAGCACGTTTTCCACCACCATGCTGTAGGTGAAGGAGTGGCTGTTGGAGCACAACGAGCACACGCGTTCGGTGAGGGTGACGTTCTTGACGAGGTTGCGCTGGGTAGCCATGGCTTCCATGCCGCGGTGCACGTGACCGGAGGTCAGCTCCACGTGGCGAACCGTTTCACCATCCACCGTGAGGTGGAAATATACCGGTTCCTCAAGGGCCACGTGTACGGGGCCCAGAGGCATGGTGAAGGTGTTACTCATGGTTGCGCTCCTTGTCATTGAGAATGCGTTCCCAGAGGTCGGTGGTGCAGGCCCCGTTCATCATGATGGACAGGGGCACGGCCTCGTTGAGAATGCCTGCGTCAAGCTCTTCATCCAGAAACAGGCGCGTGGGATTGGGATGGCCTGTAACCTGAATGCCGTAGAGTTCCATCATTTCCCGTTCGTGCCAGTCGGCATTGGCAAACAGGGGGGTGATGGAGGGCACGGTGGGCCACTCGCCGTTAAGGGTCACGGTCATGTTGTAAACCACGCCGTCCAGCTCAAAATGGTAGCAAACTTCCTGCATGGGTTCGCTGAGCTGGCGGCGGTTGTAAGCGGTGGTCATGCACAGGCGCGCCTTGGCTTCGCTCATGATGGCGGCGGCATCCTGCAACATGCGGGGCGTACCCAGCCTGAACCAGTGAAAAGCGTTGCCGAAGCTGTCCGTGCTGTGGTGTACGGCGTCGTCTTCGGTGCACAGGGCTGCAAGCCCCTCGATGACTTTGGCGTTGCCGTTAATTGTCTCTTGCATATGTTCTCCGCGGGTATGAACCGCTAATCCTTGGTGGGAGCGGCAGAAGTGACGCTGGTCGTCTCTGCATCGCCGCTGACGGCGGGCAGTACGCAGGCATTGCGCTTGGCGTCCTCAAGCTGGCGGCATTTGGGGCAGAGCCTGCGCGTCAGATCCCTGTCGATTTCGTCATTATAGGCATAGAGCTTTTCGGCCAGCTTTTTGGGCAGGGGGCGCATAAGCTCGCCGCAACCGGCGCAGGGTTCGTAGCGAACCGTCTGCTGTTCGATGCGGTTGAATTTTTCCGATTCCGGATGCGCGGTGTGCCAGTCGGTCGTGATGCTCATGGCCCCGGTGGGGCAGTAATGGCGGCACGAGGCGCACAGGCAGCAGGAGTTTTGCCATATGGTGATGGTAAAACCCTTGCGGTCGGGCAGAGGCGAGATGTTGATGGCCCCTGCCGCGCACGAGTGACGGCAGATGCCGCAGCCCATGCACAGGTCAGGATCCACAACGGCCTTGCCGCGCAGCCTTTCGGGGGTGAAGGTTTCGCCCAAGGGGAAGGGGTCGGTACTTGGACCTTCCAGCAAATTGCGGAACAGAACTTTCAGAAAGCCCGCCATATCACTCCTCCACGCCCAGTTTTTTCAGCCAGATGGAACGCGCCAGCACCACAGCCTCAAGAATGGCCTGCGGGCGCGGCGGGCAACCGGGCACGTTGACGTCTACCGGGATGTAGCGGTCAAGCGGGCCTTCAATGGAATAGCCTTCGCGGAACACGCCACCCGAGATGGGGCAGATGCCCACCGCCACAGTGACCTTGGGTTCGGGAATTTCGTTCCACACTTTAAGCACGCGGTCGCGCACCCTGGTGGTCAGAGGGCCTGTTACAAGCACAATGTCGGCATGGCGGGGGCTGCCGCAATAGCGGCAACCCAGGCGTTCCACGTCATAGCGCGGAATACAGGCGGTGGTTGCCAGTTCCACGTCGCAACCGTTGCACGAGCCTGCGTTGATGCGGAAAAGCCACGGCGACCGCACGGAGAGTTTTTTAAGCATGTTATCCAGCGACACGTCGGCCTCCTTACATCACCCAGACCAGTATAAGGCTGCACAGCGCAAGCGCCGTGGGCACAGTTATGTAGAAACGGAAGGCCTGGTCAATGCGGAAGCGCCCTGTGGCCGACTTGACCAGCGTGAGCGAAACCAGCATGAGCCCAAGGCACTTGAGCAGGAACCAGACCAGATTCACCAGCCATATGTCAGATATGGTGCCGGGGAAGAAAAGCGCAACCCCCAGGCCCAAAACTACAAAGGTCTTGAGCGCGGACGTGATCTGGAACAGGGCCAGCAGGGGGCCGCCGTATTCCAGCAGGGGGCCTTCGATCAGTTCAGTTTCCGCCTCGGGGATATCAAAGGGCACAACGCCCATGGTGCCGGGCAGGAAGATCAGATAGGCCAGCAGGGCGGGGATCATGGTCGGGTTGAACCCGAAGGAACCCACCTGCTGCTGCATGGCGACGATCTTGAGCAGCGAGAATTCCGCGCCCCAGGCGCCGCCGCTCAGCACCTTGCCCGTAAGCATGGCGACCGAGAGCAGAATCATGAGCAGCGGCGTTTCATACGCCAGCATCAGCATCATTTCGCGCGAGAAGCCCACAGCGCCGTAGGGCGAACTGGAGGCCGAGCCGCCCAGCATGATGGCCATGGCCGGGATGGGCAGCAGGTAGAAGATCACCAGCAGGTCGCCCATGTTGAACAGGCCGTTGAACACGCCAGGGATCGGTATGAAGGCCGCGCACACGGCCATACCCGTGAAACCGAACACCGGGGCCATCAAAAAGGCCGAGCGGCAGGCGGTTTTGGGGATAAGGGTTTCCTTGGTCAGCAGCTTGGCGATGTCGAGCCAGGGCTGGATCAGCGGGGGGCCGACGCGGCGCTGCAGCCGCGCCTCGACCCGGCGGTCAAGTCCTTTGAAGAACATGGCCACCAGCAGGGCAAAGGCCCCGCCGGGGAAGATGCACATGTGCAGTATGGCAAGCAGAGTGTCGCTCATCAGCGGTTCTCCTTGGCGGGCTTATTGCCGCCCATAAGGCCGAGGATTTCCCCGAAAATGCTGGAGGGCTTCATGCGGCTGGTGGACGTTTCGACCGGCAGACCGCAAGTGTGGACGTCGATTTCGCGCAGGCGGGTAAAGCGCAGCACGAACCAGCGTCCGCCAGCAAATGCAAGGGCCATCATGACGAACATGCCTGTGGCGTTCCATGCGCCGGGGCCGGAAAGCACGCCGGACAGGCCCACATTGAGCGGCATAAAGCCGTATTCAGCCAATACGTTGTTGATGGGGCCAAGGGCCAGACCGGGGAACACGCCCGTGATTACGCAACCAGCGGCCAGAATGCCCATGGGCACGCGCATGATCAGCGGGGCCTCATGCACATCGTGCAGGTTGGGCGAGGGCTGGCCCAGGAAGGCCGCATGCAGGAACTTGGCGATGTAGGCCATGGTCAGCACGCTGCCGATCAGGGAGAGCAGCGCCAGGAAGGGCTGGCCCGCTTCCATGAGGGCATGGTAGATAAGCCATTTGGACGAGAATCCGCTCGTGGGTGGCACGCCCACAACCGAAAGCCCGGCAATGGCGAACATGGCAAGGGTAAAGGGCATGTGGCGGCCAATGCCGCCGAGGTCTTCCAGCGTTTCCCTGTGGGTGGCAAACATGACTGCTCCGCACACAAGGAACAGCAGATCCTTGAAGAACACGTGGTTGATCACGTGCAGCATGCCGCCCGCGTAGCCCAGCGCGCCGCCAGCGGCAACCGCCAGCACCATGTACCCAAGCTGGCTCACCGTGGAATAGATGAACACAAGCTTGATGACGTTGGTGCGCAGGGCCTGCACGGCAGCCATGATGATGGTGATGCCGCCGATCCACATGGCAACGGTGCTGATGATGTTCTGCTCTATGCCGCCCAGCACGCCAGCCAGCATAAAGCCGCCGCCCATGAGCATGAACAGCTTGATGAGGCCGAGGATGGCGCTCTTAAGCAGCACGGACGAGATGTAGCCGGAAACAGGCGTGGGGGCCAGGGCCGGGTGCATCTGCCAGTCAATGCGGAAGGGCAGCTGGGCCGCCTTCATCAGGAAACCGGCAGCCAGCAGGGCCATGCCGAGCCAGGCCGCGCCGTGGGGAATGTAAGGTGCGGCACCTGTGAGCAGGGTGGCGTTGAAGGGCGTGAAAGGCCCAACCAGACACATGCCCAGGAAGATGAAGCCCGCGCCAAACACGTTGAAGATAAAGTACTTGAAGGCCTCGCGCAGCGAGTCCTTGTCGCCCTCATGGGCAATGGCCAGATACAGCGTCCACGAGCTCATGATTTCCCAGAACAGGAAGAAGCTCAGCATGTACTGGCTGGCGGCCATGCCCACCAGACCGCCGCACATGGCGGTAAAGGCGCAGTAGAAGCGCCACTGGCGGTGGCTGTGTTCCATGTAGCCGAGGGCGTAGGCCATGTTGACCGCGCCAAGCACAGGAACCAGCAGGGCAAAGCAGAAGGAAAGCGTATCCAGATCGCGGCCAAACAGAATGACCAGCAGCGCGGTGAACAGCAGCACGCCCACGCTGGCCCATCCGGCCTTTTTGCGGTCACGGTAGAACAGGGCGGGCAGCAGGGCGCCAAACACAGGAACAACCACGAAGATGGGCCAGGACACATTCATGGCCAGGAGCACGTCGGGGTCGTTGAGGTTGGGCGTAAAGCACATGGAGGCCACCGGCACCACAAGGTTCATGGCGAGCTGCGGGGCAAGGCCCATGATGACGCAAATGCCCGCCAGAATGATCAGGCCGATCTGCATGCTGCGCGGCGCTTCGGTCACGGTGGGCAGGTCGGCGGGGCGTTCTTCGAACACAAGGGTTTTCAGAATGCGCGTGTAGTAGATCAGGCCCACCAGCGAGCCGCCCAGAATCAGGGCCGCCAACCAGATGTGCCCGGCGGCGGTGGCCGCCTGAATCATCAGGAACTTGCTGTAGAAAGCGCCAAAAGGCGGCAGGCCCATGATGCTCACAAGGCCGATGCCCATGCAGGCAACGGTCACGGGCATCTGGCGGCCAAGGCCGCGCAGGTCTGCAAGCTTGCGGCTGCCCGCGCGCATGATGAGAGCGCCGGCTCCAAGGAAGAGCAGGTCTTTCATGATGGCGTGGTTGAGCATGTGCCACAGCGCGCCGGTGGTCGAAAGCCACGTGCCTACGCCGAGCACCAGGGCGATTTCACCAATCTGCCCGAGGGTCGAATAGGCCAGCATGCGTTTGATGTCGTCCTGGCGCAGAGCCATGATCTCGCCAAAGATCAGGGTTGCCGCGCCCATGGCCACAAGGCCGGTGCCCAGCCAGGAAAGGCCGAACATGCCGGGCATGCCCATGATCATGGGCCGCATGAGCAGCACAGCCACTATGCCGAACACGCCCATCTTGGTGATGATACCCGAAAGGGGACCAGACACCGAGGAAGGCGCGGCGGGGTGGGCGTCAGGCAGCCAGGAGTGCAGGGGCACAAGGCCCATCTTCACGCCAAAGCCAGCCAGGCAGAGCACAAACGCGCCCTGCATCAGCCCGAACGAGAGCGAAGGATCACCCAGCAGCAAAAGGCCGGGCAGCATGAACAATGCGCCGCCCGCGCACATTACATAATATTTGAGGCCGGCGTCGTAGGCGCTGCGGTTGTTCTCATGCACCACCAGGAAGTAGGAGGCGAAGGTCATGAGTTCCCAGTAGCCGTACATGGTCGCCGAGTCGGCAGCGGAGACGATGCCCGCCAGCGACGCGAATGTCAGCAGCAGGAAGAACCAGTAGCGGCCCTGGCGTTCGCGGATGTAGCTCAGCGAGTAAATGCTGACCACCAGGCCCACAACGGCGATCATAACCAGGAAAAGCTTGGCCGTGGGGCCCGCCGGGGTGGCGATGGTGGTCGCCAGCGCCAGGGCGGAGAAGGCCACGCCCACCAGGGGCGCGCGGTCAAACTTCACCAGGAATGCGATGCCGGTCAGGAAAGCACCGGCGTAATAACACCAGTATGCCGGGTGCGTCGCCGAATGCGGCACAGCCACATTGTAGGAAGAAGCGAACAGTTCGGTGATGGGGCCTCTGAACAGGCCCAACAGCGCCACAACTACCGCGAGGCCCAGCATCACAAAAACATTGCCGGAAGGCGCTGCCCATGAAGCCGGGGTTTCTTCGCCGGTGGTGTCCAGCACGGCAGTGCGCACTGCTTCCACATGCAGCCAGATAAGAACTGTGGTGGCGAGGGCCATGCACAAAAGCGCCGCCATGGCGCCGGGCATGCTGCCCAGAATGCCAGAACTGATGAACATGCGGGCTTCAGGCACCAGGAAGGGCGAGCCGCCCACCGCCGCCAGCATGCCAAGGCCAAAGCAGGCTGCTGTCCAGGGTTGACGTTTGCCAGTGGCGCGCAAATCCTGCAGCTGCACCGGTGCGTTGAGCGCCGGGGGGGTCAGCCGTGAAAGGGCGGCCCAGGCCAACAGCCGTGCGGCTGCCTGGAACAGCACAAAAAGCCACAGGCCCGTGCTGTTGATGCCGCCGCTTGCTCCAAGACCCAGGCAGAAAATGCCTGCATCATGCAGCGAACCCCATAGGATCAGGCTGCGGGGATTGTTGCGCTGTCGCACGGACTGCGCCGCGCCATACAGCATAAGGGCCATGCCCACGAGAAGCGGCACAAGAAAGCCGCCTGCCGAAAACAGTGATTCCGTCATAGTTTGCCCCGTGGTTTGCGGGTCTCTCGGATGTACCCGGCGGATCAACCCGGTCAAGTCCGGGCCGCACTTCCTAAATGGCGTCGTGGTATCACCACCATACCATTTCGTGAAAAATTGATCTTAAAAAGTTTTTTTGGCTTAGCCCACTTTGCAAACCGTTGCAAGCAACAACTCTTCCAAGAAGAACAGGTAGATTGCAAAAAATGGTATCAAAATGGGTAATGTGAGGGTGGGAGCAATAATCGGTTTGCTATTTGCGCGATTTTGGGAGGCTGTGAAATCGGTATGTTAGTCTTGATTTAACTGATTACACAAACAAATTGTGCAAAAAAGCGCTAATGCGTTGTGCAACGTTGTGAAATTCAATGACAACGCCATGTTAAAATGTGATTTTTTGAACTATCGGCAAAAGGTGATAATCGCGCAAAAAATGAAGTAATACATTTTTCAAAAACGTATTAAAGTTGCGCCGAAATTGATAACAATTCCATTGCGCGCAGTCAGCTTTTTTGTGATTTATTTTACCAGTGTGTGAGCGTCACAAAGAATGTGAAATAAAATTTTGAGTCCCCGAAAAAAAAGAGAAAAAATTTTTGCAGAGGGAAAAGTGGGGAGTGAAGAGGGCAAAGGAGTGCCCTTTGGCCCGGCCTTTCGGCCGCCAAAAAACTCCTGATCTTGATGTATCAGCAAAAAAGGAAAACCGCATTTTGCACTGCAAAATGCATGTTATATGGAATGGTGCAAGGCTGGTGTGGAGTGTACTGCGCTATTCGTCACGCAGACGGCGGGACATAAGATTATGCAGCACTTCTTGGGGGTCGCTGTCTTCATACAGAATGCTGTACACAGCGTCCGTAAGCGGCGCGTCAACTTCAAGCCTGCGGGCAAGTTCGTGAATGGCGGCTGTGGTTTTAACACCTTCAGCCACCATACCAAGGCTGGCCGTGATATGTTCAAGCTTTTCACCGCGCCCCAACCGCAGGCCTACCTGGCGATTCCGCGAAAGGTCGCCCGTGCAGGTGAGGGTGAGATCGCCAAGGCCCGAAAGCCCCATGAAGGTTTGCGGCTGCGCCCCTCGGGCAAGGCCCAGGCGGCTCATTTCTGCAAGGCCACGGGTAATGAGCGCCGCGCGGCTGTTGTGCCCAAGGCCGAGGCCGTCACAGACGCCAGCTGCAATGGCCATGACATTTTTGACCGCGCCGCCCATCTCAACGCCCATCACGTCGGTGCTGGAGTAGCAGCGAAAGGAGCTGCCGGAAAATATCTGTCGCAGCAGGTGCCCCAGAGCTTCGTCCGCCGTGGCCAGGACAACGGCCGTGGGCAGACCGCGCAGAACGTCCGCCGCAAAGGATGGCCCGGAAAGCGCTGCGTAGCGGGGTGCAAGATGCCCAAGGCTCTGCTCCGTCACTTCCGCGCACGTGGCAAGATTTGTGGTCTCAATGCCCTTGGCGGCATTTACCAGCACCACGTTTTTGCGAAAAAAAGAGGCGTTGGTGGTAAGCCAGCCCCGCAACTGCTGGCAGGGTACGGCCAGCACAACGATCTCCCGGCCCATGACGGCAGGGTCAGTGGTTGCGTCAAGGCTGGGATGCAGGGCAAAGCCCGGCAGATAGCGCGGGTTTTCGTGGCGCTTGCACACAGCCTCGGCAACTGCGGCATCGCGCAGCCAGAGGCTGGTCTTGTAGCCGTTTGTTGCCAGCAGGTGGGCCAGTGCCGTGCCCCAGCTTCCGCCGCCAGCAACGCAGATTTCAGGATTGGACATGGTTGGCTCAGAACCCCAGATTTGATTCCTGCCCCGGTTTGTCGGGCAGTCTGTCCTTGGGAATGGACGGAGTTTCCTTGCTTGTCAGGCGGTTGCTGCCTGACCCAAAACGCACCAGAAACATGCCGCTGAAGCGCTGGTCTTTGTACACTTCAACGCGATAAAGTCTGCCTTGGCGGTCAACGGAAAAGCGGGACTGAAAATCCTTGAGGGTCATGACTTCGCCGCTTTCGTCCTTGCGGCCGCTGTCATACCCGATGGCGTTGACGCGGTAGCCTTCCATCGGCTGCACGAGCAGGCTTTTGGTCACTTCCAGCACCTGCCCGAAGGGCGCCTCGGTTTCGTGCCCGTCAGCCAGTACCCGCATGCCCGTGATACTGTGATCCATTTCGCGCCAGTCGGGGCGGATAAGCGTGATCATGCGGTTGCCGTAGTGCACGCAGTACTGGCCTTCCTCGCCCTTGGCGCAGGGCAGCACGGCCATGATGGGCTTGGATGTGACCGCCTGCGCTGGAGCATCCTTGGAAAGCGGCAGCAGATTGATGGCCGGGCGCACATCTTCCAGCGGCAGAAAAACCTTGTTGTCGGCAAATGTAACGTCAAGTTTGTCCAGCAGGGCTTCGCGCACTCCCTCGGGCGTAAGCGCAAAGCCGCGTGTAAATTCCACTCCAGCCTGGGCAAGAAACGACTCCACCATCAGCAGATGATAGTATGCCCGTACTTCAACAGAAAATTCCTTGCTGGCTTCCAGCCCAAAGGCTGCCTTTCCCTGCCGCACGGCATAGTAAGAAAGGCTTTTGTCCATCTCGTGATCGCCTTCGGCCGTTTTGGTATTATGCACGTGCAGGGCATGTTGCGGAGAGAGCAGCCTGCTGTTGGCCGATTCTGCGGCCTGTCGGGCTTCGTTTCCCAGTGAACCCATGAACACGCCGTCAAGCGCTTCCTGGTCAATGATCACAGACTGCCCCCAGCGGTTGGGGTTGCGCAGCTTGTCCTCAAAGGAGGGGCGGTAATACCCGCTGCCATCGTGCAGGTTGAGCACCAGCGCCACGCGGGGGTGGCTTATGAGTTCCTGAATACGGCGCACGGTGCCAAATTCGGGGTCGCGGTCGTCAAGTTTGGCGAACTTGCGGTTCATGTCGCCGTGCAGCCCGCGCGATCTTTTGATAATGCTGGGAAAATTGAGATTCGGCACCACCCACAACACACCTTTGCGGATGGTGTAGTGCGTGGTCAGCAGGGTCGCGGCAGAAAATCCGCCCGGCTCGTCACCCTGAATGCCGCCAACCACCAGCACCACTGGCGAAGCAGGAGTCGCCTGCTGCGCGGCGGCATCAGTACCGGCGTTTGCAGCAAGGCTGTCGTCAGTGTGCACAATTGCGGGGATGGCCTGCGCCAGCTCCGGCGTATCGTCGCCCAGCCGGATAGTTGTAAAGTCCAGCGTAAAATTGCCGGGTGCGGCCACTGAGGGAGCAGCCACCAAAAAACAGCACAGGAAAAAGAACAGAAGGGCTTGAAAACGGCCCTCGCCCGCGCAAAATATGCTGATGATGCGTGTGGTTTGTGTTTGCATGCCTGTGGTGTTTCGCGCTGAAGGTGCAGTGGATCAGTGACCGTGTTTGACTGCCAAGAACTACGCTATTCGGCAGAAAACGGCAAGGTGAACGGATTCTGAACGCGCAAGACAGGGGCAACTGGCAACGTGATATCATGAGGAATTTTGTGCGGCCTTGCCAGCGCGGCGTCTGCAAAAAATGTCACAGACGTCAGCATGAAACAAAGGCGCGCCGCCGTGCATGATCGAAAACCAGCAATCTGGCAGCGCGCCGCGAATGGTGCAGTTCTGTGACGGTTGTCACAGATTCATGAGCTTATTCAGGGTCAAAACCAATGTTGCTGATGGCGATTTTCAGAGCCTGCAGATCTACAGGGCCGCTTTCTTCAAAGCGCAGCTCTTTATCCTCAAGGCTGACCTGGGGATTGGCAACGCCAGATATCTTTGCCGCAGCTTCTTCTACAGCGGCCTTGCAGTGGCCGCAACGCATGCCATTGACTTTCAGGGTTTTCATCATATCCTCCATGCAGGAATGAGTTTTCATTTTCATCTACAGCTTACTCGCCGCCATACGGAATGACAAGTGGAGAACCCATGAGTACAACTACGGATAAAGCCTGCCCTCTGCGTTTTGACATCAGCGGCATGCACTGCGCCGCCTGCTCCTCACGCATTGAACGGGTTGTGGGCCGCATGGAAGGGGTGGAAAAAATCAGCGTGAACCTGGCTGCGGCCAGTGCTGAAGTGTGGCCTGGCGATGGGCAGGACAGCGACTTGCAGCAAAGGATAATGGAGCGCGTGGCCGCACTCGGGTTCAGCGCTGCCCCCGCTGCGGACGATGACGCCTCCCGCCAGTTTGAAGAAGGCAAGGCCAGAGCCGCGGCAGATATTCAGGCCCGTTTGCGCCGTCTGCTGCCCATGGTTGCCTTTGCCGCACCTCTGCTGGTTATCTCCATGGGTCACATGCTCGGCCTGCCATTGCCGCAGGCGCTTGATCCGCACCTCTCGCCACGCGCCTTCATGCTGGCACAGCTTGTACTCACCTTGCCCGTGGTGTGGCTGGGCCGCCATTTTTATGTGGACGGCATAAAGGCCCTCCTGCGCAAGGCCCCGGCCATGGACAGCCTTGTGGCCGTGGGCACGGGCGCGGCTTTTTTGTTCAGCCTTGGCAACACCCTGCTGGGGCTTGCCGGCAGCGAACCCATGACCCGCGCCATGAACCTGTATTATGAATCCTGCGCCGTGCTGCTGACCATGATCGAATTCGGGCAGTATCTGGAGGCCGTTGCCAAGCGGCGCGCTGGCGACGCCATGGGCGCGCTCATGAGCCTGACGCCGGAAACAGCCCTGCGGCTCAACCCTGACGATGCCGCCGCTGCGCCGGAAGAAACACCTCTGGCACAGGTGTGCATGGGGGATCATCTGCTGCTGCGTCCTGGCGGGCGCGTGCCCGTTGACGGCACCGTGCTGACCGGCAAAAGCGCTGTTGACCTGTCGCTGCTCACGGGTGAATCCATCCCGGTACCCATCGGGCCGGGGGACAAGCTGGCTGCGGGCAGCGTAAACGGCGAAGGTTCGCTGACCTTTGTGGCTGACGCCGTGGGCGGCAACACCCGCCTTGCCCGCATCATACGGCTGGTGCGTGAAGCTCAGGGCAGCAAGGCTCCCATCGCCCGTCTGGCCGACAGGGTAAGCTTTTATTTCGTGCCCGCCGTCATGGCCATTGCCCTTGTGGCGGCTCTTGCATGGCTTGTGCTCAGCTCTGAACCCATTACAACGCCGTTGACGATTTTTGTGGCTGTGCTGGTCATGGCCTGCCCCTGCGCCATGGGCCTTGCCACGCCCATGTCCATCATGGTGGGCACGGGGCGGGGAGCGCAGCTTGGCGTGCTGATCAAGAACGGCGCTGCCTTGGAGCAGGCCGGACATATCAGCGTGCTGGCCGTGGACAAGACAGGCACCCTCACCACGGGCAAACCCGTGCTGACAGGCGTGACCCTGCTGGATGCTCCTGCGGGCATGGACGAAAATGCGCTGCTTGGCATGGCCGCCTCGCTGGAAGCGCGCTCCGAGCATCCGCTGGCCTTGGCCCTTGTGGGTGCTGCCAGGGAGCGCAACCTCGCATCCCTGCCCGTGGATGATGTGCAGGTAGCGCCCGGCATGGGAATTTCTGGCCGCGTGAAGCTGGATGGCGTGGATTACGGCCTTGCCGTGGGCAACAGAACTTTCATGACGGAACGCGGGCTCTCCGTATCGGAAGACGCGCAGCGAAAGCTGGCTCTGTTGGCCGAGGCCGGGCAGACGCCCTTGCTGCTGGCTCTTGAAATCAATGGAAGCACCAGCCTTGCGGGTATTCTGGCCCTTGCGGACGCCCTGCGGCCCGAATCCGCCTCAGTGGTGGCGGCTCTGCGCGGCATGGGCGTCCGCGTGGTCATGCTGACGGGCGACAACGAGCGCACCGCAAAAGCCGTGGCAGCGCTGGCTGGCGTGGAGGAAATTGCCGCCGGGCTGCTGCCCGCAGACAAGGCCGCCTATGTGCGGCGGATGCAGGATGAAGGCCACGTGGTGGGCATGGTGGGCGACGGCATAAACGATGCCCCGGCCCTGGCTGCCGCCAATGTGGGTATGGCTGTAGGTACGGGCGTGGACGTGAGCGCAGAGGCGGGCGATATCGTGCTCATGCGGGACGGCATGGAGGCCGTGCTCACGGCACTGGCGCTCTCGCGAGCGACTATGCGCAACATTCGCCAGAATCTCTTTTGGGCATTCGGCTACAACGTGCTCGGCCTGCCTGTGGCGGCAGGGCTGCTGCATGCTTTTGGCGGCCCCATGCTTTCGCCCATGCTGGCGGGCACTGCCATGGCGCTTTCTTCCGTCTCTGTAGTCACCAACGCCCTGCGGCTGCGTTTTTTCAAGATAACCCGCTAGGCAAGGCCCCTGTATCAGGCATTGCGAATCAACCTTCAGAGGTATACACCCACACGGTTGCGCTCCATTGGGGCGCAACCGTATTTTTTTAGACCTGTTACCGCCTGAAATAGCTGGTTGACTGCGGGCAAAACCCGCCTGCTCCTGTTTCGCGGCAAGGACGCTGCATGGTTCCCGTTTATTACTGGCTTCCTGCCTTGGGCTGCTTGGGCATGGGCTTTATGTTTCTGAACGTATCTGCCGTGGCGGAGCAGTTCAGGAGTCTGTTCAGCCTCAATTACGCGGGGCTTGGTGTTTTTCTCAGCGCGCCCTTTTGGGCGCACACGCTGGTGCAGGTTCCTGCGGGCCTTGTGGTGGACAGGCTCGGCACACTGCGCACGCTGGCGCTCTCGGCTCTTTTGTGCGCCGCTGGCGGCTTTGTGCCATTGCTCCTGCCGCACAACATGGTTCTGGCCGTGTGCATGCGCATGCTCATCGGGCTGGCTACGGGTTTGCTGTTTCTTTCAATGGTTTCCGCCGTCAAGACCCTGTGCCCACCTGCCTTCATGAGCCGGGCGCAGGGCTTGCAAGGCGCGGCCTTCAGCCTGGGAACCATGGTTCCCTTTGTTGTGCTGCCATATTTTGGCAAAAACGGCTGGGCGGCAGCCTATATTCTTGGGGGCCTCATGGCCGTGGCCTTGCTGGCTTCCCTCCTGTGCCCGCCCCTTGCGCCGCTACGCCGCGAAACCGGAACTAAATCGACCTCTGCGGGCAATGTGCTGCACGTGCTGGGGCAGGTGGCGCGCAACAGGCGGCTGTGGTTTATCGGCTGCTGCCACGGATTTTCTTTTGGCACCATCACGGCTCTGGGCAACTGGCTTTCCGTGATGCTGGCAGACAGCGCCAGCTCTGGAGCCGTTGCGGGCAGCAGTGGCGCAGAAGCCTGGGCCTTGCCCACAAGTCTTGTGCTGCTGGCGGGCACACTGGCGCGGATTGCAGGCGGCGAGCTTGGCCGCGCCCTGCCCAAGCAGAAACTGCTTGTGGGCTTTGTGCTCGGCATCGGGCTTTTCTATCTGCTTCTGGCTCTGGCGGGCAGCACCTGGATGTTGCTGGCCTGCGCCTTTGCCTTGGCCGTGTGCTGCGGCGGCACCTATGCCTCGGTTTTTACGCTGACCATTGAGGCCGCAGGGGCCAACCATACGGCAACAGGCATCGGCTTCATGTCCATGCTTGCCAACTGCGTGAATGTGGGCCTGATTCTGTTGCTGGGCGTGGTGCGCGAATACTTGGGCGGTTTTGCCCCGGCGCTGGCGCTTTGCAGCGTATGCGTGCTGCTCCTGCTTTTGTGGAGTCGCTCCATCAAGTGGCAATGCCGGGAAGAGTAAAAGCAAAGGCCCGCCAAATGGCGGGCCTTCGTATGTGCACTACTGGCGGAATCAGGGCGTCATTGCTTTCAGCACAACAACGCCGCCGATAATCATGGCAACGCCCAGCGCTCGGCCCCAGTTGAGGGCATCGCCAAACACAAGAACGCCAAGAACGAACGTGCCCGCCGCGCCTATCCCTGTCCACACGGCATAGGCCGTGCCCATGGGGATCTGCTTTTGGGCCAGAAAGAGCAGCCAGCCGCTCAGGGCCATGCTGGCAACGGAAAGGGAAATGGCCGCCACACGCCAGGCGGGCGCTGTTTGCGCCACCTTGAATCCGAGGGGCCAGCCGATCTCGCACAGGCCCGCTGCAATGAGCGCTACCCAGGGATTCATTCCATATCACCTTCAAGAGCTTCCGGGGCTTCGTCTGTGAGGCCAAGGCGGGCCTGCCGGGCGGCTTCCTGCTTGCGTTCGCGGGTGCCCATGGGTTTGCGCGAATCAAAGTCCGCGCTGCGATTCTGCTGGCGGGCAAAAACCAGAAAGCCCGTGTGGGCAGTCATGCGGTCTTCGGGGCGCAGGCGGTCAGCCACGGGCTTCCAGCGGCGAATAAGAATCTCGCACACTTCCACATCGGCAAAGGGGCCGCGCTCAAGGCCCAGCAGCAGCTTGCTCACCTGATCAACCGTGGGCAGCAAAAAGCCGAAGCTTGCGCCGGGGCGCACTGCGGCCAGGGCATGGTCGAGGTATTCCCAGGGGGTGCGCACATCAAGGAAGAGCGCGTCCGCGCCGGTCACGGCAAAGCCTTCAGCCACATCGCGGTTGTGCAGCTCCACATTTTCGCCCACGCCCGCCCACTCAAGGTTGCGGCGCGCCAGCTTCATGAATTCCTCGCGGGCCTCATGGCTCACCACGTGTCCGGTGGGGCCGCAGAACCACGAAAGCCCCGTGGTCAGGCCGCCGGAACCGCAGCCAGCCTCAATGATGGTGCGGCCAGGCCCTGCGCCGAGGCGCAGACAGATGTATGCAATATCCTTGGGGTAGATGATCTGCGTCTGACGCTTGAGGCCCTTGAGCCGATCATACAGGGTGGCTTCCATCACCTGAATGGGCACATTCTGGTTGGTGTAGACCACAGAGCCAAGATCGGCCTGCGCCACATCTGCGGAAACAAGGGTGCCATCGTTGCTGTGCCAGTCCTGGCCTTCAACGAGGCGTTTGACATAGCGGCGGCCCTTGGGGGTTACATAGACGACAAGCGTACCGAAGGGAATCATGAGGTTCCTTTATTAGCTGCTTCAGGGCCGCGCAAGGGGCGCTTCCCTCAGGTGTCAGAAAAAATGCCTCAGTGCCGCGCTGCCGCGTCTACCGAAACAAAGCGCCAGTCGGCAACGGAAAAAAGACCGCGCGCGGTCAGCTTGAGCGAGGGAATCACGGGCAGGGCCATGAAGCTCAGGGCCATGAGCGGAGCCACATTGGCCGGGATGCCGTGCGCGTGCAGCAGGCCGTGGATGGCATCCAGCGCGCGCACGACGGTTTCCGGGGCTTCGTGGGTCATCAGCCCGGCCACGGGCAGGGGCAGTTCCTCAAGAATCCGGCCTTCGCCCGCAACGGCGATGCCGCCGCCCATGGCAGCCACCCGGCGCACAGCGGCCAGCATGTCTGCATCGTTATCGCCGCAGACCACAATATTGTGCGAGTCGTGGCTCACAGATGTTGCCACAGCCGCGTTGCGCAGGCCGTATCCGGCCAGAATGCCCACGCCCACCTTGCCCGTGGCCTTGTGGCGTTCCACAACAGCCAGCTTGCACAGGCCATCGTTCTGGCGGGCGTCAAAAAGTCCATTGGTGCAGGTGACATCGTGCTCTTCGGCATCCGTCACCAGCGAGCCGGGATGCAGGCGGATAACCTGCGCGCGGCCCGACGGCAGGGGCAGGGCAAACACATCGTCCGGCAAAGGGGCAAGGCGCACCGTATTGGCCAGGTCGTTCAGGGGCGGATCCGCCAGCAGGGCGAGCATGCGGCCCTCCGCAGCAATCTGTCGCCCGCCCGCAAAGGTCATGCGCACATTGAAGGACGCCAGATCGTCAACAAGCACGCAGTCGGCGTCATAGCCGGGGGCAATGGCTCCCTTGCCTTGCAGTCCTTCGGCCTCGGCGGCATTGAGGGTACACAGGCGCACGGCGGTGACGGGGTCCATGCCCAGGGCCACGGCCTTGCGCAGCACTTCGTCCATATGGCCCGCCGTCAGCAGCTCGGAGGCGTGGCGGTCATCACAGCAGAAGGCGCAGCGGTGGCAGTTGCCGGGCGTGACCAGCGGGGCCAGCGCAGGCAGGTTGCGTGCTGCGGAGCCGTCGCGCAAAAAGATGCGGCAGCCGCGCATGAGGTTCTGGTGAAATTCTTCAGCCGTAGTGCATTCGTGCGTATTGGCAATGCCCGTGCAGAGGTAGGCGTCAAGTTCCCTGCCCAGTAGGGCCGGGGCGTGCCCGTCAACGGGCTTGCGCCGCGAACGGCTCAGGGCAATCTTTTCCAGCACTTCCGGGTCGCCGTTGAGCACGCCGGGGTAGTTCATCATTTCGCCAAGAGAGGCCACGTGCGGGTCGTCCATGAAGGGGGCCAGGTCTTTGGCTTGCAGCACAGCGCCGCTGTCTTCAAAGGGCGTGGCCGGAACGCACGAGGGCAGGGCCAGAAAAATGCTCAGGGGCAGGGTTTGGGCGCTGGCAAGCAAAAAGCGCAAGGCTGCGGTGCCGCATACGTTAGCCAGCTCATGCGGGTCGGCCACCACGGATGTGGTGCCGTGGGGCAGGGCCATCTCGGCAAAGCGGGCCGGAGTGACCATGCTGGATTCCAGATGGATGTGGGCATCAATGAAACCGGGCAGCAGATAGGCCCCCTGGGCGTCCACCACTTCGCGGGCTTCGCGCTGGCCGAACCCCAGAAAAACGCCGTCGCCGATGGCTACGGAATCCTGCCGCACCAGTCTGGAAAAAACATCAACAACTCTGGCGTTTGTGATGAGTATATCCGCCGGTTCGCTTCCGGCGGCCATGTTGATGCGGTGTTTCATGGCGGTCTCCAGCCCCGCAGGGCAGGCTGCACCACGCCGGAGCGCTTGCAGGATGGGAATTTCGGCTTTTGCCGGGTGGTCTTGTTTGCGCCACGTCACGCACGGAAGCTGCATGGCCTCTCGGCCCGTGCAATTCCGTGCGTGACGCTGGCGTTAAAACGTCTGACTTCCGAGTTCTGTGCCTAGAACATCTGACGCATCAGGTCTTCGCCGCCTTCCGAGGTGTCCACTGCCGTTCCATCGGCTGTGGTGGGGGAGGTGGCTGATGCGCCCTGCATGGGCTGGTCGGCCTTGAAGGCGAGGCCATCGGCCATCACAATACCCTCGGGCATCACAAAGTCGTCCTTGGGATACCGGTCTTCCACTTCACTGCGGTAGTAGCGGAAGATGGGGGCGGCAGTGCGCCCGCCCTGTTCAAGACGGCCAAGGCTTTGCACCTGATCGTAGCCCACGTAGACGCCGGTCACGAGGTAGGGCGAAAAGCCCATGAACCACGCATCGCGTTCATCGTTGGTGGTGCCGGTTTTACCCGCTATGATGCGCCCATCGATTTTGGCGCGTCCGCCCGTGCCGGAATTGACAACTTCCTTGAGCAGGGTGTCCATAATATAGGCGTTCTGGGGGCTGACAGCCTGCCAGTGTTCCACTTCCTGCCTGTAGAGCACCCGGCCCTGCGGATCGCTGATGGAGGTGATGATGCGCGGGCGCACCCCCAACCCCTGGTTGGCAAAGGCTGCGTAGGCTTGCGTAAGGTTGAGCGGCGATACGGCCACAGCGCCGAGGCTGATGGCCAGTTCCTGCGGAAAATGCGGTTCAAGCCCCAGAGCCTTGGCGCGCTGCACGACATTGGCTATGCCCACCTGCTGCGCCACGCGCACGGTGCAGGTATTGCGCGAAAGGGCCAGAGCCGTGTGCAGGGGCAATTCGCCCTTGTAGTTGTGCTCGTAGTTTGAGGGCCGCCACACTTCATTGGTGTAGGGGTTCACATACACAAAGGGCGCGTCCAGCACCGTGGAGGCAGGCGTAAAGCCAAAGTCCATGGCCGTGGAATAGACCACGGGCTTGAAGCTGGAGCCGGGCTGACGGCGGGCCTGCGTTGCGCGGTTAAAGTGGCTGTCGCCAAACTGGTAGCCGCCGATAAGGGCCACTACGTCGCCGCTCTGCGGTTCCACGGAGGCGATTGCTCCCTGCACCAGCGGATCCTGCTGCAAGCGCAGATGAATGGGGGTATTCTTTTTGACCGTAGAGGAATCAAAAGGAATGGTCTTCTGCTCTTTACGGCCCTTGGCATTGGTTTCCGTCACCGTGATTTCTTCGGCGGAAACCCATATCACATCGCCAACCGCCACCACCTGGCGGGGGTCCTTGATGGCTGGCGCGTTGGCAGCGGCAACCTTGGGGTTGGGCTTGCGCGCCCAGGACATGGCCGAAACCGGCACAATGCCCGTATAGCCCTGCCCCAGCGCCACTTTGACTTCCTTGGTGTCCACGGCGGTCACAAGGGCTTTCACCCAGTCGCCGCCAGCGAGATCAAGGGGAGAAAACTGGTTTTTCGCCAGAAATTCCTTCTGCTTTGCAGGGTCAAGTTGCTCCACGGGGCCGCGCCAGCCCTGGCGCTTGTCCAGTTCTTCCAGCCCACGGCGCAGGGCCGAGCCAGCCGCGGTCTGGTGTGCAGGGTCCATGGCCGTTTGCACGGTCAGGCCCGCTTCATACACGTAATCCGCGCCGTACTTGGTGGTTTCCACTCCCAGAGCGCGGAGGTTGGATTCCGTAAAAAATTCCACCAACAGGCGGCGGGCTTCTTCAAGATACCACTGCGCCGCCCCGCCCATGCCCTCGGGCATGCTCCAGTAGACCAGCGGCTCGGCCACGGCCTGATCATACTCGGCCTGGGTGATCCACTTGAGGTCGCGCAGACGGCCAAGCACGTACATCTGCCGGTTCTTGGCTTCTTCCGGCCTGCGGAAGGGATTGTAAGAACTGGGAGCCTTGGGCAGGCCCGCGATGACGGCGCTTTCGGCCAGGGTGATGTCTGAGGCGTGCTTGCCAAAATAGGTGCGGGCAGCCGATTCCACGCCAAAGGCGTGTTCACCCAGATATATCTGGTTCAGATATATGGTAAGGATCTGATCCTTGGTGAAGTTTCTTTCAAGCTGATAGGCCAGAATGGCCTCTTTCATCTTGCGGGTATAGCTGCGCTCGGATGTGAGCAGCAACTGCTTGATGAGCTGCTGGGTAATGGTGCTGCCGCCCTCGCCCTGACGTCCCTTGCGGAAGTTGTTGATGGCGGCGCGCGCGATGGCTACGGGGTCAATGCCCATGTGTCTGTAGAAGGCGTCGTCTTCCGCAGCCAGAAAGGCCATGGGCAGATAGCGCGACATGTCCTTGAGGCCAATGACAAAGCGCTTTTCGTGATAAAGGGTGCCAAGGGTTGAGCCGTCACGCGCCAGAACGACAGTAGCCTGCGGCTGCTTGTATTCGGCGATACGGTTCAGGTCGGGCAGGTCGCGCGAGGCCCAGTAAAAAAGCATGGCCACCGCACCGCCGCCCAGAAGGCCGCAGACTATAACGATGCCCATAAACCAGAGGGCGCATTTTTTCAGGGACAGACGAATTTTCATGGCAGGGCGATACCGTTTTTTTGGCCCGGCGTAAAGGGAGGGGAGCGCAGCGCGGGCTGATGAGAAGATATGAAATGTTGCCGGAAAGGCAAGCCCTGGCGGGCGCGCCGCACGGTATGGGCGGCGCATGCCCGCGCAGGGCGGTATGGGCAAAAAAAAGCGGAAGGTTTCCCTTCCGCTTTTTTCCAAAATGTTGCGGCTGGACTACACGCAGCCAGTGGGCTTGGGCAGGCCGGCCATTTTGCAGGCGCCTTTGCCGGGGCCGGAGGGGAAGAGTTCGTACACTTCCTTCAGCTTGTAGCCGGTGTTCTTGGAAAGAATACGGACCATGGGGGCGATGCCGTTCTTCTTGTAGTAGTCCTGCAGGAAGTCAAGGATCTTCTGGTGATCAGCGTTGATCTCAGAGATGCCTTCGGATTCCTTCACATAGTCCATCCATTCGGGGCACCAGTCGTCAAAACGCAGAAGGAAACCGTCTTCGTCAACTTCAAAGCTTTTACCTTTATAGGTGATCTCAGCCATGCGTGTGTCCTCCTTGGACAGCTATTGCTCAACCTCGCCGGGGCGGACGCCCAGGCGTTTCACAACCGGATATTTCCGGCCGAATTCCTCCGTTGGGCGCGAAAGCATACCGCAATCACAACGAGAGTCCTTATGACACAAATAATTTTTGATGGCAAGTCCTGTGCATCTTTTTTGCTCTTGCCCCACTTTTTTTGTTGCGGCTTTTGTTGAGTAATTCAGATGCGATAGGGTAAATATGATTAAAT
Organism: Pseudomonadota bacterium; assembly: GCA_023419375.1. GTDB lineage: Bacteria > Desulfobacterota > Desulfovibrionia > Desulfovibrionales > Desulfovibrionaceae > Desulfovibrio. Next base: position 144,805 of record JAEZYD010000047.1, on the reverse strand, counting down.
TGTAGGGATTTAGTGCTGGCAATAGAGCACTTTGCCGAGCTTGCCGACTCCGTCCATAAGCTCCTGCTCGGCCTTGGAATTTTCAAGGTCGCGCACTCGGATGAACAATTGGCGGTTGCCGTCGGCGTTGGAGACGGTCAGCACCGAGAGCAAACGGGCATTGTGCGCGCGCAAGAGGTCAAACAGGGGGCGCGCCGTGCCGGGCTGGTCGGGCAATTCTATGGCAAACTGCAAGCCGCCCATGCGCGCGCCTGTGATGTCCACCAGGGCTTTGAAGACATCGTGGTCAGAAATGATGCCCACAAGCTTGCCGCTGTCGTCCACCACAGGCAGGCCGCCAACCTTGTTGTCCAGCATGATCAGGGCTGCCTGCTCGACAGTGTCGGTCGGTTTGACGGTGATGGGCTTGGCCGTCATAATGTTTTTGGCCTTCAGTTCGGCCAGCAGATAGTGCATTTCGTACATGTCGAGCGTGGTGGCCTTGGAGGGGGAGGCGTCGCGCACGTCGCGGTCAGAGATAATGCCAACGACCTGACCGTTTTCATCAACAACCGGGATGCGGCGGATGTGGTGATCCTTCATGAGCTTGCCCACTTTGAGCAGCGATGTATCGGGGCCAACGCTGACAACATCGGTGGTCATCCAATTCTGTACAGGCATGCTTCCCTCCGGGGGGATATGTTTCAGGTTATAACGGCGTGGTCGCAGCGACCCGCACGATCCTTTTATACACCAATGTGCCGAGGCTGCACAAGTGCGCGTGCTCAGTTTGCGTGCGCAGACAAATTTGGAAGGGGCCGATATGCTTTTATATCTTGATTGCTCTGGCGGCATCAGCGGGGATATGACCCTTGCGGCCCTTGCGCACCTTGGGGTGGATTATGCCCCGCTGGCTGCTGCTCTGGCCCGCGCTGGCGTGGATTGCCGCATTGAGGCCAGGGGCGAAACACGGCCCGGCGGGCCGGGGCAGATGGTTGCCGTATGCTGGAATGCCGAAGGGCAGCCACTGCGGCACCCGGCGGATATCGCCGCCATATTTGAAAGGGTTGAGGTCTCGCCAGGCGTGCGCAGCCGTGCGCTGGCAGCCCTGAACGCACTGACAGAAGCCGAGGCGCACGCGCACCAGATTGCTCCGGCGGAGGTGCACTTTCACGAGGTGGGGGCCATCGACACCCTCGTGGATATTCTGGGCGCGGCCTATGCCGTGGAGGCCCTGTGTGTGAGCCGGATATGCGCCTCTGCGCTTCCGTGGTTTTCCGGCAGTGTGGAGTGCGCCCACGGGCGCATCCCGCTGCCAGCGCCCGCAACGGCCTACCTTATGCGCGGCAAGCCGGTTTTTGCCACAGATGCGCGCGAGGAGCTTGTTACGCCCACGGGCGCGGCCCTGGTGCATACCCTTGTGGACCAGTTTGTTCCCGGCCCGGAGGGCGTTGCCGTGGCGCTTGGCACAGGTTACGGCTCCCGCCCCGCGCCCACGGGCCTGCGGGCGTGGCTTGTGGAAAACGGCGCAGGCGGCGTTGACCATGCGCTCGGCGGGCGTGAAAAGGTCGTGCAGTTCGAGAGCCATATTGATCATCTCAACGGCGAAGATCTGGGTATGGCGCTGGAGGCGCTCTCCGCCATGCCGGAGGTTCTTGACGTGCTGTGGCTGCCGGGTGTGGGCAAGAAGAACCGCCCTGCCGGATTGCTGCGTGTGCTGTGTCTGCCCGGGCAGAGAGATTGTGTGGAAAATGCCGTGTTGCGCCACACCCATACGCTGGGTTTGCGTCTGCAGACGCTTGATCGCGTGGTTGCACCGCGTCGCGCCGTTTCAGTGGATATGGCGGGGCAGAGCCTTGCAGCCAAGGAGTATTCCATTGAAGGGCAAACGTATGTGCGCCCCGAGGCCGACGCGCTCAAGGCCGCAGCCCGGCGTAGCGGCGTGGGCGTTCCGGCCCTGCGCAACGCGCGCGCCAAAAATTGATGGGCCTCGGGGCGCAAGGTCTGCTCCTTGTACCCCGCGTATTGGCGCACTAACGGCTTTTTAACATAAAGTTCCATAGCATGGCTGCCATCTTGCGCACAGGCTCGAGCTGGCGTAAGGAGGCAATGGGCGAAATGCCCACCCAAGGAGGAACTTTATGCGTATGAAATATGTGTTGAAACCGTTGGCGTTGAGCGCCCTTGCCGTTGGCCTGCTCTTGGTGGGCACCCCTGCCGTGCAGGCGGCCCAGAATGGAGATGCCCCGCAAGGGTACAAACAGAAGGGCGACCGTGACGGGCGTCAGGACGCTGACCGTGGCGGGCGTCATTATGACCGCAAGGACAGCAAGAACCACCCCAATGGACGCATGGACGGACGCCACGACAACCGCAGCGAGCAGGGCGAAAAAATGGGCAAGCCCCGCTATGACAGCGACAAAGGCGACCGCCGCAGCCCCCGTGGCGACGAAATGGGCCGCCCGCGCGATGACCGCCGTCCCCCGCGCGACATGCAGCAGCGCGACTCCCAGAAGGGGCAGCGCCCCGCTGCGCGCCCTGCCGACAATGACGATGACGTGCGCAATTAGGCCCGGGGGCTCCCCCAGATAGAATTCGGGCGGTGTGCTTTGCATGCCGCTAGTCACGATAAAAGCCTTCCGCTCCGGAGGGCTTTTTTGTTTGGTCTGCGCTCCTGTCTTTTGATGCGCGTCCGATACTCTTCTGCCGCATGGCATGCCCGCTGTCGCCATTGGCAGAAAAGGCAAGTTTATTGTCATTGTTGCCAGGCTCCGCCATGCCCTATGTTGGGTGCATAACTTCAACGCCGGGGTGTTCATTACTCGGCAAACAAGGAGACGTATATGCACCAGAATATTCAGCGCAGTCTGCAACCACTGGCCCTCTTGCTGGCGCTGCTTGCAGCGTTCTGGACCATTGGCGCAGAAGCGCAAGCCGGGCAAACATCCGCTCAAGTGGAAAATGGCAATATGTACGATGCCGTTCCCAAGCCTGCCTCAAGGCATCTGACGCTTGGCGTCTTGCTCTTCCCCGGATTTGAAATGCTGGATGCCTACGGCCCCATGGAAATGTGGGGCAGCCTCAAAAACGCTCCCGCCAGATTTTGCGGTGAAGAATCTGACCGCGTGGACATCAGGCTCGTGACTGTGGCGGCGCAGAAGGGGGCCGTGGCTTCCAATCAGGGGCCAAAAACACTGGCGGAGTACAGCTATGCCGACGCCCCTGCGCTGGACTATCTGCTTGTTCCTGGCGGCATAGGCGTTATCCCCTTGTTGCAGGACAAAGCGACCTTGAGCTGGGTGCAGGCGCAGGCCAAAAACACCAAGCTTGTCATGTCTGTGTGCAACGGCGCCTCACTGCTTGCCGCCGCAGGGTTGTTGGACGGCAGGCTTGCCACCACCAATAAAATGGCCTTTAAAGCTTCCATTGCGCCGGGGCCCAAGGTGCGCTGGGTCGCCAAGGCCCGGTGGGTTGACGGCGGTTCGGTTGTGACCTCGTCGGGAGTTTCTGCCGGTATGGACATGACCATTGCGGTCATAGCCCGCCTGTTTGGTCAGCCTTTGAGCGACTGGGTGGCGCTTGTGACGGAATACGAACCCCACCGCGATCCCTCATGGGATCCCTTTGCCGCCAAGGCGGGGCTGTCGGACTAATTAAGATTGGTGCGGGCGCGCGGCGTGGCCTGATTGAAGCGTGCCGCAGGCAAGGTCTTGTGGCAGCCTGATTGCACAACACGCCGTTACAGGTGTGCACGCCATAAAAAACAGCAGCGCCCGCATATGCGGGCGCTGCTGTTTTCAGTCAGGACAGTCTGGGCCTAGCCCTGGCATTTCTTTTTGAGGGCTTCGGCAATGGTCACGCCCATCTGGTGGCAGGCCTTGAGGGCCTCGTGATCGGGCCGCCAGTTGCACTTCACGGGTTCAGCGGGCATTTCCATGTTCATGGAGGCAAGCTGTTCGTGCAGGAACTTGGGGCCTTCGCCCGACCAGCCGTAGGAGCCAAACGCGCCGCCAATGCGGTTCAGGGGGCGCAGACCCTTCATATAGGTAAGCTGGGCAGCCATGAGGGGCAGCACTGTATTGTTGTGGGTGGGCGAACCGGCAATGACCGCGCCGCAGTCTGCCAGTTCGGTCATCACGGCGCTGTGGTGGTTCTGCTTCACGCTCATGATGCGCGTGGGGACGCCGTTTTCTTCCAGGCCGCTGCAAATGGCGTAGGCCATGGTTTCCGTGGACTGCCACATGGTGTCGTAAAAAACGAGCGCGCGCTGCTGGGGCTTCTGCTCGGCCATGGCGCGATACATGTCGATGATGCCGCGCACGGCCTTTTCACCCCTGTGGATGAGGCCGTGGTCAGGGGCGATCATGTCGATATCGAGCTTTTCCACCACGGGCAGGGTCTTGAGAACCATGGGGGAGTAGGGCAGCACGATGTTGAAGTAGTATTCCTTGACGCGGCGCGCGTACTCGCCGTCGTCGCCGAATTCGTCAACAAAGCGGGCGGAGCTGGCGATGTTCTGGCCAAAAATGTCGTTGCTGACCAGCAGCTTGTCTTCAGGAATGTACGAAACCATGCTGTCGGGCCAGTGCAGCATGCGGGTTTCCTGAAACACGATGGTGCGCTTGCCGATGTTGATGCTGTCGCCGCTTTTAACTGCCTGTACGGGCCAGTTTTTGCAGTCAAAGTAGCCAGCCATGGATTTGAGGCCGGTCTGCGACACAAAAATCTTTTCCGGCTTGCAACGCTCAATAATGGCTTCCAGCGCGCCCGCGTGGTCCAGTTCCATGTGGTTGCAGATGATGTAGTCGATCTTTTCCGGCTCAAGCACCTGGGCCATGCGGCACAGCAGGGTGCCCTCGCAGCCCGAGGCGACGGTATCAAGCAGGACGTTTTTTTCGTCCTTGATCAGGTAGGCGTTGTAGGTCGAACCGTCAGGCGAGCGGGAATAACCGTGAAAATCCCTGTGATCGTAGTCGACAAAGCCGACCCAGAAAATATCTTTTTTTATTTCTACTGGCTGCATGATGTGTCTCCGCAGTGTTGGGGAATCCCCTTCTATAAAAATCCCCGCCCTGCCTTAGGGCAAGGCAAAGCGGGGGAAAGAACGGGGAAAGGAAAAAATTAGGCAGGGGTGAACTGGTCTTTACCCACGCCGCACACGGGGCAGGTCCAGTCATCGGGCAGATCTTCAAAAGGCACGTTGTCGTTTTCAGCGGGGTCGTATTCGTAGCCGCAAACGCCGCAAACATACTTTTGCATGGCATGTCTCCTGAATATATAATTGTGGCTTGATGCCGGTGTAACAAATGGGAACCGCGCGGTTCCTGCATCAGAAAAAACTAGTTTTCCGCCTTCCAGTGACCGTGCAGATTGCAGTATTCGCGGGCGGTAACCTTGGCTGCGTCAATAGCAAAGAAGGCTTCGGGCGCATCGCCGGGCTTCAGGAACTTGGTGTAGCTCCTGCCGTCGGCCAGCAGCTCGATCCATTCAATGTAGTGCTTTTCTTCCATGGGGTGGGCAACGCTGCCGACCTTGACCATGTAGCCGCCATCAACTTTTTCGATGACAGGCACGTGCTTTTCAAGCGCGCCGTCGGTAGCGCCTTCGACCATCAGCTTCATGGGGTCGCCACAGCAGACGATGTCTGCGCCGCCGCCGTGGAGAACTTCAACGATATTGCCGCAGTGGGTACACTTATACACTTCGAGTTGCGTGGGCATGAGTCCCTCACTTGTTTTGACAGGTTAGCTTGGGGGGAGGCAGCTGAGCATGCCGCAGTCAGCGCGTTCAGCCCCTTACCAAGAAATATTGTGAAAGAAGTAGGCCCCGATGTAAAGTCTTTTTTTTAGCATTAATAATTATTATCAATAAATATATAGGAACGGTAAGCCCGCAAGAAGCGCATGAAAAGCCAATTTCAGGAGTTGAAGCTGGCAAAAAAAACTACCTGTTCTGCACCTTTGGCAAGCTTGCACCTTCCGGGCTGGATGCCGGAGGGGCAAGGGACGTGCCCGGTTCTGTGAGCGGGGCGTCAGGGGGAGCCGATTCTGCCGGGGAAACCTTGGGTGCTTCAGGCGCGGCAGGGGTGCTTGTTGCTGCGCCTCGGGCTTGCGCAGGCGAAACTGCGTTTGCCGGAGCAGCCTCCGCGTCAGAGGCGGATGTCGGCTTGGTGGGCGCAGCCTCGTCGGCTGTTGTGCCTGAAGGAGCCTGCCCGGAGGAATCGGTCTGCGCCGGTTGCGCAGGCGTGTCGGTTGCGGGCCGGGCCTGATCCGCATTTGCTGCGGGTGCAGGCGCAGAGGTGGGAGGCGCTTGTATTTCCACTGTTGCTGGGGGCTTTGCGCCTGCGCCGCCGGAGTTTCCGTCACCGTTTTTGCGGCGCGCGCCAAGCACATTGGGCAGCACTGCCCGCAGATCGCCAGTCACCAGCAGGCCGCTGGGGCTCAGGCCTACAAGCTCGCGGGTAAGCGCTGCGGAACGAACCAGCAGGCCAGCCTGGCCCCCGCCTTCCACATACATGACGGTGCGCACGTTGAGGGGCAGGTGCAAGACCTGCTGCGCAAAGGAATAGGCTTCCACGGGCTGGCGGCAGTGCATGAAGAGAATCTGCCCGTCGCCGTCCTGCGCCACCGCGGAAATGGAGTAGTGCGGGCCGCCGGGCGACCAGAGGATGCGCCTGTCGGCATTGATCATGCGGTAGTTTTGAATCACAAGATCATAATGATCCATCTGCTGCCGCCACAGGGGGCTGTCGCGATCAAGAATGGCTGCCTTGGGCAGCGTGGGCTCGTCCGGCCCGGCCACAAAAAAAGCGCCGAAACGCTGCACCACGCGCCCGTTGTTCACATGCGAACCCTGGCGCATGTAGCCTGTGCTGGTGGCAGCGTCTGGCAGGTACATGCTGGCATTGATGGCCGCAACAAGGTTGTACTGTTCGCCCCACTGGTTCAGCTGGCGGGAGGGGCCGCCATCCTGCGAGCGGGAGCAGAGGGTAAAGTCAAATGCGGCGGGGTCAATGCGCAGGACGGTGAGGCGGGCATCGCCTTCGTTGAGCTGAAATTCGCCAAACAGCAGGCCCGGTTCAAGTTCCCGCCAGTCGGCACGTCCCTGAGCGTCCACGCCGCCTTTGGCGGCTGCGGCGTCAGCGGGCGGCATGGAGTGAGCGTCAGCGGCAGGCGGCACAGACGCCTGGCCCTCGGCGGGCAATACCGCGCCGGGGGGCTGATTGCCCTGCAGGCCTGGCGCGGCAAGGCCGGGCCGGGGCATGGCTAGAGAGCAACAGACAATCAGGGCAGTCAGCCACGTTGTCGGCAGACTGCGGATTACCCGCCATGCGGGCCGGATTGCGTCCGTTGCTATAAAGAAAAACTGCCGGGTATTCATGTCTTGCCGTCTATTTTTATTGTCCGTAACCTGCATTACGACCGCTTTTGTCATTTGGCAAGGTGCGATGGCACATTTTTATTGACATATCAACTTATCTTGATATAAACATAAACAATCACGCCGCAGTACTTTATCGGGCTGCGGGCATCTCGCGCCAAGGAGTCTTTCCATGCATATCGGCAAAATGATCAGGGAACTTTCGGCCCCTTTTTACTCTTTGGAGTTTTTTCCTCCTTCTGACACGGCCCAGTTGCCTGATTTTTATGCCACTGTGGATCGCCTGCGCGCGCTCAACCCCCTGTTTGCGTCAGTAACCTACGGTGCGGGCGGCGCGCGGCAACAGAATACCCTTGCCGTCACGGCAGAGCTGGCGCGGCGGGGCATTACCGCCATGGCGCATCTCACCTGCGTGGGCGCGGAGCCGCAGTCCATCGCCGCATTTTTGCACGATTTGCAGGCTTCGGGCGTCAACAACGTGCTGGCCCTGCGCGGCGATCCGCCTGCCGACAAGCCGTGGGACTGGAACAAGGCACACTTTCGCCATGCCTCTGACCTGGTGGCCTTTGCTCGCGAGCAGCAGCCCGGCCTGGGCATAGGCGTAGCGGCCTATCCCGCCCCGCATCCCGAATCGCCCTCCTTTGCGGAAGACAGGCGCTGCACGGCTGAAAAAATGCGTGCCGGGGCGGATTTTGCCCTGACCCAGTTGTTTTTTGACGCCCGCGAGTATGAAGACCTGGTCAGCCATTTGCGCGGGCAGGGCATTACCACGCCGGTCATCCCCGGCATCCTGCCCATTCAGAGTTTTGACTCGCTGCGGCGGGTGCTCACGCTGTGCGGGGCCAATATTCCCGGCAAGCTCTACCTTGCTCTTGAGAAAGCCAATAACGACGGCGGGGCGGAAGCCGTGCGGCAGGTGGGCCTTGATTACGCGGTGCGGCAGATACGCAGCCTGCTTGACGCCGGCGCGCCGGGCATCCACCTGTATACATTGAACAAGGCCGACATGTGCCTGCGGCTGGCCGAAGCAGTAGGTACGCTTTAGACCTGTTGTCTTTGAGGGTGCGCGGTTCCAAAGATTCAGGACGCTCTCTCTGGTTTTGAACAGCACAAATTGACCATGCATGCGGGGCATATTGACCACCCCGCATGCTCAAGGCTACTCTGCGGCTATGAGTTCATCCATCGAAAAAGGACACGGCTGGCTGCTTGTGGCCGTGTGTACCTCCCTCTTTTTTATGCCTTTCATGATGGCCGGAGTGAACGCCGTGCTGCCGCCGCTGGGGCAAAGTCTCCATGCCAGCGCGCGCGAGCTGGGCCTCATGGGGGCCTTTTATTCCATGGGGCTGGCTGTGTTTCAGCTGGCCAGCGGCAGTATGGGCGACATCTGGGGGTATCGGCGCATATTCTTGTGGGGCATCGCCCTGTTTGCGCTGGCCGGAGCCTTGCTGGGCTTTGTCAATTCTGTGCCGCTGTTTCTGCTGCTGCGTTTTGTGCAGGGTGTGGGCGGGGCCATGTTCAACGCCTGCGGTCTGGCCCTGCTGGCCTCGGCGGCTCCTGAGGGGCGGCGTGCCTCCTATCTTGGTTACAGCGGATCGTCAGTATATGCAGGCATTGCCTGCGGGCCGCCTGTGGCGGGTTTTGTGGCCGGCTGGCTTGGCTGGCAATGGCTGTTCTGGGGCAGCGCTCTGGCGTCCGTGGGTGTGCTGCTGCTGATGAAATACCGCGTCAAGCTTGAATGGCGCATGGCCAAGGGCAAACCTTTTGACTGGAAGGGCTGCTGCATCTATGCGGGAGCCATGACGGCCCTGACGTTTGGCTCGTCCGAACTGGCCGATGCGCCGGCTCTGGCTGGCGGCCTGCTGGTGGCCTTTGTGGGGCTGATGGCCGCTTTCTGCGTCAAGGAACTGCGGAGCGACTATCCCTTGCTTGATCTCCGGCTGCTTGCCCGCAACAGGGTCTTTGCCCTGTCTTCACTGGCTGCGTTCATCAACTATAGTTCCTTTTTCGGCATCGTGTTTTTTTTCAGTCTGTACCTCCAGTTCGGACGCGGTATGACCGTGCAGCAGGCCGGGCTTTTTCTTGCGCTCCAGTCTGTGGTGCAGGCCATGACCACTCCTGTTGCCGCGCGTTTGTGCGGCAGGTTTGAACCGGGCAAGGTCAGCGCGACGGGCATTGCCCTGTGCGGGCTGGGCCTTGTTGTGTGCGGGCTTTTGCGGGTGAATTCGCCCGTGTACGTGCTGATTCTGGCCCAATGCCTGCTCGGCGTTGGCATCAGCCTGTTTGCGCTGCCCAATACCACCATTATTCTTGAGAGCGCGGGGCGCGACCGGGTGGGGCAGGCCGCAGGGCTCACGGGTGCTGTGCGCACGGGCGGCCAGCTCTTCAATATGACGCTCATAACCCTGACTCTTGGGCTTTTTCTTGGCAGCGAGCCAGCCGGAACACATAATATTGATGCCTTTATGGGAGCCATGCGCGTTGACCTGATAATCTTTGGCGTGCTCAATCTGTTGGCTGTGGGCTGCGCACTGGCCCGCAACCGCCGCTGATCGTCTTTTGATTGTCTGTAGCCATGCCGCGCCTTTGGGCAAAAAATGCGGCAGACCACAGAGAAAATGCCCTGGGGCAAGTCTAAAGTTTTTATCAGCACTGCCGAAAAAGGTTGAAGGACGGACAACGCCATGGCCGATGCAACCTCCGCGCAACTGCGCATGATGCTACAGGGGTATGAACAGCAGCTGCTGGCAGCCCGGCGTCTTGCAAGGCTCCGAATGCGGCGCAGAGTTGCAGAAGGCGATGACCCCAGCGACCCTGATCCTTCTGCCAGCCGTCACCTGATGGTTGAGAAGGTCGCCCGCGAACTCTACGAAACCCTGCTCTATACCGGAAGCGACAATCCTGTGGTGGAGGAAATCCGCCAGGAACTTGGCCGTGAAGTGGGGCAGGAAGTGCAGTTTACCTATCCGCCAGGCGGCAGGCTGCGTATAGTGGGGCAAGGGCCGGAAGGCCTGGAACCTTTATCGGATGAAAAACTGCGTGCGACCCGTAACGCCCTGTGGCGCGTCACACGAAAAAAAGTTGACGAAAGCATGCTTGACGAACCGCCTGCCGTTTAGGTCGGCAACCGGTTGAGCAAGCGGAGAGAACTATGGAAATTCAGGGAAAGATCAATACGTTTCTTGATCCTTACAGCAACACGGCCAACCTTGATAAGAGCGGCGAGGCCAGACTGAAAGGCAGAGCCAGCGCCACACCTTCTGAAAGCTCGCAAGGGGATACCGTCAGTGTATCGCAGGAAGCTCAGCTGCTGACGGAAGCACGGCGCACAGCCCAGAATACGCCCGATGTGCGCGCCGAAAAGGTGGAAGCATTGCGGATTCAGGTCTCCAACGGCACCTACAAGCCTGACAGCAAGCTTATTGCCGCCAATCTTGTGCGTGAGGAGCCGGGTTTGTTCAGGTAGGCATGCCATGACGCGGATTTTTTAACTCCGCACAGGGCAGACAACCGTTGTGACTGCTGGCCTGCCTGGGCCGCAGCCCCAAAATACTCGCCCAAAAAATACTCGCCTAAAAAATACTCGAAAGGAGCGGTCAGGGAGCAGAATCCCCGGCCGCTCTTTTTTGTTGCGCGGAGGAGCAGACGGAAAACTGATTGCGCGGGCAGTGCGGGGCAGGGGGGAAGGCGTGGGCTGGCGGTCAGGAACAGGCCGCCCGGTGTGGTCAGCAGTACGTCGGCATGTTCGGCATGGTTTCTGCAATTCCCTGTGTGCCGGTATTCCGGCAAGGAGTCTGCGCCATGAAATTGACAATACTGCGCCATCCGGCCTTCTGGATAACCACCGCCGCCTTGCTTGTGTGCTGGGCCTTGCCTGCGCATGCCGTGCGCATCAAGGACATCGCCACGTTTTCGGGCGTGCGCGACAACCAGCTTATCGGTTACGGGCTGGTGGTTGGTCTGGCCGGAACCGGCGACAAGAAGGACTCCGTCTTTACGCTCAGTTCCATGAAAAACATGATGGACAGGATGGGCGTAGGCGTGGACGCCTCGGCTCTTAAAATCAAAAACGTGGCCTCGGTCATGGTAACGGCGCGCATGCCGGTGTCGGCCAAGCCCGGCACCCGGCTGGACGTGACGGTGTCCTCCGTGGGCGACGCTACCTCTCTCATGGGCGGGGTGTTGCTGCAAACGGCCCTCAAGGGCGTGGACGGCAAGATATACACCCTGGCTCAGGGCGCGCTGACCGTGGGCGGTTTTTCGGCCTCGGGCAAAGCCGCCAGCACCACAAAGAATATCGCCACCGTGGGCATCATCCCCGGCGGCGGCATTGTGGAGCGGGGCATTCCTTTTGAGTTCAACCAGCAGGACAAGCTCACGCTCAATCTGCGCGTTGGCGACTTCTCAACAGCGCAGCAGATTGCGGAACGCCTCAATGGGGCCATGGGCGGGCGCTATGCCCGCGCTGTGGACGCCACCAGCGTGACCATGGACGTGCCGCCCCAGTACCGCAACAACCTTGTGCCGCTCATGGCCTCGGTGGAAAATCTGGATGTCAGCCCCGACACCTCCGCCAAGGTGGTGGTGGACGAAAAGACAGGCACGGTTGTGCTTGGGCGTGATGTGCGCATCTCCCGCGCTGCCGTGGCCCACGGCAATCTGCAAATCACGGTGCAGGAAAGCGAACAGGTTTCGCAGCCCGGCCCCTTCTCGCAAGGGCAGACCGTGGTGACGCCGCAGACGGAAACCAACGTGCGCGAAGAAAACCGCCATCTCATGATGGTGGAAGGCGCGACTCTTCAGGAACTGGTGGACGGCCTCAATGCCATTGGCGCAACCCCCCGCGACCTCATCTCCATTTTACGGACAATGCAGGCTTCGGGCTCCTTGCACGCGGATCTGGAGGTAATTTAAATGACCACGCCCATGTCAACCGCTCTCATTCCTCCTGAAGCCGGAGCGGGCGAAGTTGCCCGCAAGGAAGTTCAGTCGCGCCTGGCGGGCATTGGCAATCTGGGCGGGAAAAATATTGACCCTGCGCAAAAGGAAAAGAAGCTGCGCGAATCCTGCGAGGGGTTCGAGTCCATCTTTATCCAGAAAATGTGGGAAGAAATGCGCAAAACCCTGCCCAAGTCCACCTTGCTGCACGGCAAGGAAGAACAGTTCTGGCAGGGCATGTACGATCAGGAACTGGCCAAAAAAATGACATCGGCTGGCGGCATAGGTCTGGCCGACATGATGTACGCCCAGCTCTCGCGCGGTCTCACATCCGCAAGCCGCGCCACGGCAACGGATGCTTCCGCCATTCAGCGGCCCTTTACGCCTGAGGCCGCCCCCATGCTTACGCCAACGCCTAATGCGGATAGCTCGCATAACGGAAGTGGCAAGGACGCACCTAAGGGCAAGCCTGGAACAGCAGGCGCTGCTGCGTCGGTGTACGGCGGTGTTGCCCCCATGCAGGATGCCGGACAAGGCCAGAACGGCTCTGCCGCTGCGCGCACACTTACGGGCGACCAGGCAGTTGCAGGCGGGCAGGATCCTGAAGAAGCAGCGCGTCTTGCCGAGCAGGCCATGCAGGCCTCGGCCCAACCGGAGCGGCACAGGGTTGTGCGCACCACAAATGTTGTCGGCAATATGAATTCCGGCCTCAATCTTGCCCGCAAGGCGCAGTTTGAAGCAGGCAGCAAACTGGGACCCAATGCGGTGCGCCCGCCCATGCAGCAGATGCTGGGCCTTGCCCAGCCGCAGAGCAGAACAGCTCTGGCGGAAGGACAGAACTGGGATCAGGGCGGCATGCAGATGGACATGTCCGGCATGGGTATTCCGCCGCTTACGGGAAATGTGTTTGACGCTCAGAATATGGACGCGGCTTCCAACGGGCAGCAGGCAATGCAACCGTCCATGCGTCAGCAGCAGATGCCAGGGCAGAACGCTATGGGCCCCAACGGCCAGCCCATGCAGCCTCCCCAGCCGCAAAAGGTTCGCTATACCACCAATATTCCGCCCACAGGACGAGGCGGCAAGCAGGGATTGATCCGTACGCTCAATGTTGACGGCGCAGGCCCCAACAGCAATGCGGGTGCTGGCATTGCCGCCTACCATGCCCAGCAGGCGCAGGGCGCAGGCATGCAGCAACAGGCTCCGGCCCAAGGCGCACAACCCGCAGCGCAGGTAAGCACCCTGCCCATGGGCCCGTCGGGTCAGCCCGCAGTTCTGGCAGCAAGTCAGCCTGCAAGCCCCAGCGTTCAGGCCCCCAATCAGCCTGTGAACCCTGGTGTTGCCCCGGTGGCTTCGCCCGCATCTGCTCAAGGGGTGACCAGCCCCGTGCCGCTGACGGGCGGGCAGATATTCGTGCGTCAGGGCGGCCAGGGCGGAGCAGTCAAGGGGGCGGCAGCCTCGGGTATTCCGCCGCTGACAGCTACGGATGTGTACGGCAAACCCTAACTAACCGTTATTGTGAGATTGTTCCGGCGAGGGCTGAGCTGACGTTGTCACATGCTTCTGCGGCGAGCGGAATGCCCCATGATCAATCTCTCGTTCAACCGCTCTGGAAGCCTGCGCGGAAGGATTTTCAGGCACGAATTTTGCTTTAATTGTGCCGGGGCGGCAGTTTCTGCCTTTTCCTGTCGGGCAATATCCTGACTACGGCTGAAAACAAAGGCCCTCGGGAGGTTCACATGCACAACGCCATTTACGAATCGCTTTCGCGTCAGGACAAGGCCCTTTGCCTGCTGCGCGACCTTCTTGAAGAAGAGTACACTTGCCTTCTCAAGCGCGATACTGATGCCGTGGTGTCTCTTGAGTTCTCCATACAGGAGCTGATCCGTCAGCTGGCCGTGGAAAAAACTTCTGTCATCAGAGCGCTGGGCGGCATGCGGGCCATGGAATATGCCACTGCGCTGCCTGAAGATATGGGCGCTGTCTTGCGGGAAACACTGCTCCAGATAGATGCGAGCGAGCAGGCAGTTGCGCGCCAGGCCGCACGTAACACCAATCTTTCTCTGGCGCTGCTTGATCAGAGCAGCCGCACGCTTCAGGCGCTCACAAGTCAGGCCATGCCGCCCAAGGCGGAAACCTATGGTCGTCGTGGCGGCATGAGCGTGCAACGGCAAACGCAGGCCGCTTTGATCTCCGGGAGGCTGTAATCATGCTCAGCGGTCTCATGAATGTGGGCAGGACTGCCCTCAACGCCGCGCAAGCCTGGATTTCGGTCACGGGCAGCAATATCGCCAATGCCGATACAGAAGGCTATACCCGTCGCTACGTGGATCAGCGCGATGCAGGCACCATCACCGCCAAACCGGGCGGCGAGGGGCTTGGCGTCAATGCGCAGCAGGTGCTGCGGTATTTCAACTCTTTTCTTGAAAGCTCCTACGTGCGTCAGTCCACCAACTCCGCCCGCTGGGGAGAGCAGGAAAACATCATGGGGACGTTGGAAAGCCTTTTCAACGAATCCAACAGGGCGGGCGTAAGCTCGTCCATGAACGCATTTTTTACGGCATGGCAGAAGCTTGCGCAGCGCCCTGGCGATACTGCCTCGCGCGAAGATCTGCTTTCGTACGCGGACAACCTCTGCGACATGCTTGGCAATACTTCTGCATCAGTCAAGGCGCTGCAAAGCCAGATGGACGTTTCCATCAGTCAGGGCGTCAGCCGCGTCAATGAGCTTGCCAAGAGCATTGCTTCTCTTAACAAGCAGATCAATGCCACGACCATCGATGGAGTAAGCAATCCCAATGCATTGCTTGACCAGCGCGATCAGCTCGTGCGCGAAATGTCCACGTATGTTGATGTTCAGACCGTAGACGCAGGACACGGCGACTTTACGGTGTCGCTCTCCACCGGGCAGCCTCTGGTGCAGGGCATTACGACCAATGACTTGCAGGTTCTTGCGCCGCGCGCGGAAAACCGTCTTGCCATCGGCTCTTCCTACGCTGGTAACATCCAGTATGACGGATCCGACAGTCACGAATATACGGTGGAAGTCGTTTCCGGGGGCAATGCCGGCGCTGCAGGCAGCACGGGCAACCCTACGTTCCGCGTTTCGCTGGACGGCGGCAAAACCTGGCTGCGTGATGAAAACGGCGCGGAGCAGCATTACGAAATAAGCTCCAATGGAGCAACCACCGACCCCGTGCAGGTGAAGAACCTGAAGATTTCCTTCAGCTCCATCAGCAATTTTAATGCTGGCGACAAGTTCGACATAACGCCCAAGACCGGGCTTTACTGGATTGAGCCCACGCGCGGCCCGCAAAATGTGACGCCCCAGGTGGGCTTTGACGGTACGGACAACCCCAGCCGCGTGTCTGGCGGCAAGCTGACCACCTACTTCAATATCCGCGATGACAACTGCGGTCGCTATATTGACGAGCTGGACGCCACCGCCAAGTCGCTTATCTGGGAAGTGAACCGTATTCACAGCCAGGGTGCGGGCACTACGTTGTTTGATTATGCGCAGGGGCAGCAGGGTATTTCCAATACTGCTGTGCCCTTGGGTTCGGCACAGGCCGTGCTGCCGGAGTCCAGCAGGCTCCAGGCAGGCAACGTCAATTTTTATTTTTACGATAAAACCACGGGCAATTATGCTTCGTCGGGTCAGATCGACTTCAGCGGCATCACCCCCGGAACACCGAATTTTGATCCCAGCAAACACTCGCTGGATGATGTTGTTTCCGCCATCAATTCTTCGTTCCCTGGCAAGCTTACGGCCAGTATTCAGGATGGCAAGCTTGTTCTCAACACCGCCGCGGGCAGCAACCTGCAATTTGCGCTGGGCACCGACAGCACGGGCATGATGGCCGCCCTTGGCGTGAATACGTTTTTCACCGGCACAGATGCCAGCAACATAGCCACAAGCAGCCAGTTGCATGACAATGTGAACTACATTGCCGCCGGGCAGGTCAACGGCCAGCAGCAGATCAACAAGGGCGACAACATTACGGCCACCGCCATTGGCAAGCTGGCCGATACCTCCGTGACCATTTCAACCGCGTGGAAGACAACGAGCAACCAGACCATCGGGCAATATTATGCGAGCCTGGTTACAACCGTGGGTGCGGATACCCGCCTTGCCAAGACAAATTCGGAATACCACAAGGCCCTCACCAGCGACCTTTCCGAACAGGTAAGTTCTGCATCCGGCGTCAACCTTGATGAAGAAATGGCCAACCTGATCAAATACCAGCACTCCTACACGGCAGCGGCAAAACTGATAACCACCGCCGACCAGATGCTGCAAACCCTTCTTGGGCTTAAGCAATAGGAGCCTGACATGGCTATACGCGTTACGCAAAATACCATGTACGACAAAATGACGAGCCAGATGCAGAAAAGTCTGGCCGCCTACATGGAAAGCAACGAGCAAGGCTCTTCGCAAAAAAAGATCAACAGGCCATCGGATGATCCTGCCGGCACATACCGTGTGCTGGTGACCCGAAACGACATCAGCGCCACCACCCAGTATCAGAGCAATGTGGACACGGCCAAAGGTTGGCTGTCGCTGGCCGACAACGTGCTCGGCACACAGTTGAGCAACTCTCTGACAAGCCTGAAGGCTCTGGCTGAACAGGCCTCAACGGGCACTTATTCGGCCGAAAACCGGAAACAGATTGCGGATCAGGCCCGGCAGATTTTTGGCGAGATGCTCAACCTTTCCAATACCCAGTATGAAGGCAACAGTATTTTTGGCGGCCAGCGCTATGACCGCAACGCCTTTGAAGAAGGGCTGGCCCTGACCAGCGCCGACACCAACTGGGATACGGCCATTCAGGCCGGGGGCTACACGATTCAGGGCGCATCCGGCAAATCCATGATGATCCAGTTTACCAGCACCGGGACGTTGGACGGCGGTTCGCAGACGTATCGCTGGTCCAACGACGGCGGCACCACCTGGACCCCGGGCACTACGACAGGCAGAACACTGACAGCCAACGGCGTGACCGTCACCATGAAGAGCGACATGGCCGTCACCGCCGCCGATACAAGCGCCGGGGCAGGTTCAAAAAACGGCACGCTGGTGTATATCCGGCCAACAGCCGTCTATCAGGGCGATGATAATGATCCGCCCCCTAAAACAACAATCATGGGCGGCCCTGCGAATCTGAAGACAACAGCCGAAGGAGCCTTTGGCGGCGACGTTCTGTTACGTATTGACGGCAATGCCAATCTTGCTTCCTCGGGGAGCGTTGTAAACTATTCGTACAGCACGGACAGCGGGTCAACATGGATAGCGGCCACCGCCACCACAGATGCTACAAGCAAGCTCCGTCTGCTGGTGCCCAGCGGATACGTGGATGTGGACGCCACCACTGTGGCGGGCAGCACCGTGACCGCTGGCACGCAGATTCTTGTACATCCTGACCGCGCCGATCTTAATCTGGAAATAATGAAGGGTTCGTATATTTCGGTAAACAACGTGGGCAAGGATATCTTTGGCGGATACTATGATGGCAAGCCAGCCCTGCCGGGTACGACAAACCTGTTTGACATGGCTGGTGATTTCATCAGCTATTGCGAAAATAACAACCAGGAAGGCTGCCAGCAGACGCTCGCAAAAATTGCCACGGTGCAGCAGAATGTGCTCACCCAGACAGCCCGCATCGGCGGGCTTGAAAATCGGGTGTCCACTGCCAGCGACATCCTCACTTTTCAGAAGCTAGACCAGCAGGACAGATTGAGCTATACTGAAGACATAGACCTGACCGAGTTGCTGACAAAGCTGACCCGGCAACAGTTGACGTATCAGACAGTGCTTCAGTCTTCTTCAAAGATAATGCAGATGAGCCTGGCCAGTTATCTCTGATGCCGAGAAGCGGCGGATTTTGCCGCCTGATGCCGGGCAGACATAAACGCTGCCTGGGAGCGTTTCATGCAACGATATAATTAACGGAAGCACCTATGCTCATATTGACGCGACGCCCGGGAGAAAGCCTATATCTGGGCGAGAATATACGCATAACTATCCTGGGCATGCAGGGTAAGCAGGTCAAACTGGGCCTGGAAGTACCCGATGACACCACGATATACCGCGAAGAAGTGTACAAGCGGGTTGTTGAAGAAAACCGGCGCGCCCTTGAAACCAGTAATAACGACCTCATGGTGGCTGCTGAACTATGGCACGAAGCAAAGAAATAGAAATCGACACTCGTCTTGGACGCCGTTGTATCGATACGGATAAGGTTGTGCACTTTCCCCGTGGGCTGGCCGGCTTTGAAAACGAGCGGGATTTTATCCTGCTTCAGATCCGTCCTGAAGCGCCCTTGCTTATTTTGCAGAGCGTGAATACCCCGGTAGTGGGCCTGCTGGTTGCCGATCCATACAGCTTTTTTGACAAATCCTATGCCCCTCTGGTGGGAGATGCCGAAAAGCAGTTGCTCCATATTGAGAGCCTTGAGCAGGCAGCTGTGCTGGTGACGGTTTCCATTCCTGCGGGCGCGCCCGAGCAGGCCGCTCTTAATCTCACCGGTCCTATTGTCATCAACTATGAGGCTCGCGTGGGTTTGCAGGTGCCGCAGTGCGGCGAAGGCTTGCAGCAGGTGAACCTGCACTCGCTCAAACCCGTGGAAGAAGCACAGGATGCAGAAACTACGCCTGCTGATGGTGCTCAGGGATGTTGCTGCGCCAAAGCCGCCCCCACAGAATAACGCGTTACTTTTTTTGTCATGTTAACCCGGCTGTTGAGAAACAGCCGGGTTTTTTCGTCTGGCAACACCGGCTGGGGGCGCGGCCTTGGCGTATTGTTTACAGGCGTTGCCTGCTGCCATAGGAGAACAATTTTGTAACAGTATGTATTTAATGAGTTTAATGTTGCGTTGTTGAGGGGAAATTGTTAGTGGAAAAACAGCAGTGGTGAAATAAATAACTTGCATGCTGTTTGACAAGGTGCTAGATTGAGCGCACAAACAGTCGAGAAAAGAACCTGTTTGTTTTGGAAGCTATAATTGATCGGCCTCATAACTGGCTGTAAAAATTACAGATGGCAACCCTCGGCAAAATCCGCAGACCCCTTCTGCGAATCCGTACCCCTTAACGGAATAGTTTTGCCTGCCTCTGCGTCCGTGCCGCTCTCTCCTCGCCTGGCGGGGCGGTAAACAGGACAATGTTGGCCCGGCGGCCTACCACAGATGCCGCCGGGCCAAAATGTTTTTTCCGTCAAAGCAAAATATTGCCCACACCAAAAAAGTTTGTCGCAGGCTTGCATGAGTGTATTGCTCTGCTTTGCTTCCGTCTGGTGCGCATATATCAGTCGCATGTGCTGAGCGCGGATATTTGATATTTTGCGCCGCAGAAGGTACTTGCCAAGTATACGAAAGATGTCCGGTAACCGACAGCTTGAACGTGACACACAAAATCGCACTGCGGTGCAATCCGCTGTGCGACCAGCACAGGAATAGTACATTGATGATCAAGACGTTCGCGCTTTTTGTGGCCACGGCTCTGGCCGAGATAACAGGCTGCTATCTTCCCTGGTTGTGGCTGCGCAAAGGCGGCTCGGCCTGGCTGCTTGTGCCCGCCTGCCTGAGTCTTGCGGTGTTTGCCTGGTTGCTGACCCTGCACCCCCGCAGCCAGTGGCAGAGTATACGCCGCCTATGGCTGCGTATACGTGGTTACAGCCCTCTTGTGGCTGCGCCTTGTGGACGGTGTTCCGCTGGCAAGCACAGATATCTTGGGCGGTGCGGTGGCCTTGGTGGGTATGGGCATTATTGTTTCCGGCTGGGGAACCACCGCGTGAAGGCTCGTACGCTCAGCCGTAAATACAAAAAAGCCGGGTTTGCACCCGGCTTTTTTTACGCTCAATACTGAGTGGGCTATTTAGTCGATGCCCATGGCCTTGCTGATTTTTTTCGCGGCCTTTTTGACCTTTTCCAGCGGGCTCTTTTCCGCAGCTGCCTCAAATTCGCGCAGCAGTTCTTCCTGCTTGGCAGAAAGACGGGTAGGCGTAAGCACCTTCACCTCTACCAGCAGATCGCCGCGCGTGCGGCGACCGGGGTAGGGCATGCCCTCTCCGGAAATTCGCAGCAGGGTGCCGCTCTGAATACCCTTGGGGATTTCCAGCGGCAGATTGCCGTCAATGCCGGGCACTTCGGCCCTATGGCCCAGGGCCGCCTGCACAAAGCTGATCTCAAGGGAGTAAATAAGGTCTTGCCCCTGGCGCTGCCAGCGCTTGTCCTGCTCAACGGTGAGCACAACATAAAGATCGCCAGCCGGGCCGCCGTGGACGCCGGGTTCACCCTCGCCGCGAACACGCAGGCGGGTGCCGCTGTCCACACCGGCAGGCACGCGCACCACAAGTTCGCGGGTGTCCGTGGTGATGCCTTCGCCCTTGCACTTGGGGCAGGGCTTGGTGATGACGCGGCCCGAACCCTGGCAGGAGGGGCAGGGCATGGATATCTGGAAAAATCCTTGCGACCGGCGCACCTGACCGCTGCCGCCGCACTGGCGGCATGTTTCCGCCTTGCTGCCGGGGGCCGCGCCGCTGCCGTTGCATTCGGAGCAGGTAACGTGCTTGGGCAGGGAGATGCTGATCTCGTCGCCCTTGGCGGCCTGGGCAAAGGTGATGGTCAGATTGTAGCGCAGGTCAGCCCCGGCCATGGGCCTGGGGCCGCGTGTAGCGGTAGAAAAGCCAAAAAGATCGCCGAAGATATCGCTGAAATGCGCAAAAATATCATCGTTGCTGCCAAAACCGCCCGCGCCGCCCTGAACGCCAGCGCGTCCAAAACGATCGTAGCGCGCGCGTTTTTCTGGGTCGCGCAGCACGTCATACGCTTCGGCGGCTTCCTTGAACTTTTGTTCGGCCTCGGCATTGTCGGGGTTGTGGTCAGGGTGATACTTCAAGGCCAGCTTACGGTAGGCCCGTTTTATTTCGTCATCTTCGGCGCTGCGGCTTACGCCCAGCACTTCGTAGTAATCGAGCTCCATCGTAGTTCCGGTCACTGTGCGGCTTGTGCGCCTGTGCTAAAGGTTGTACATAAACGCGGCGGCTCCCCTGGGGAAGCCGCCGCGCGGACAATTTGTCCCCAAAAGGCTATTCCTCTGCGGCGGCCGCGTTATGGCCGGGCAGGGGGTTGTAAAGACTGTCGTCATCAGGCAGAACCTTTCCGGCGGCAATTTCGCGCAAGGCGGTTACGGCCTCTTTGTTGCGGGATTCTACCAGCGGTTCATAGCCTTCGCGGTACTGGTGCACACGCTTGATAGCCATCTGCACCAGCAAAAAACGGTTGTCCACGCGCTGCTGACAATCTTCCACGGTAATACGGGCCATGCTGCCTCCGTAAGTACGCGGCTTAAACGCCGCATTCCGGGCCGCCACGGGCAACCCGGTTGATAAATAATACCGCCCGACCATTTGTAAAGGCCGGGCGTGTGCATACGCCTTGGCGCAGGATTCCCCTGCTGAAATAAGAATTGATATATGTCGTCCGCAGTGCTGTCAATAGCCCTGCTGAAACGGCTGCCAGAGCGGAACAACAGGCATCCCGTAATTTGACGGGCTTGCCGGAAACTCGTTTACGGAAAAAATTATGAGCAGAGAAAAAAGATCATTCGCGCAGGAAACCTGTGTTAAAAGCGCGGGCAAGGCCATGCAGAAAACAGGCATGCTGTGGCCTGGATGCCGGGTGGCTGTTGCCGTTTCTGGCGGAGTGGACAGCTTTGTGCTGCTGCAAAGTCTTAAAATTCGCCAAGGAATCGTACCTTTTCACTTTGAAATCATGGCGATCCACCTCAACCCGGGCTTTGACGAGCAAAGCCACGCGGCTCTTTTGCCCTGGCTGGCCAAGCGGGGCATACCCGGTCATATCGAAATGACAACCTACGGCCCGGACGCGCATTCAGAAAAAAATCTGCGCAGATCGGCCTGTTTTCGCTGCTCCTGGCAGCGGCGCAAGCGCCTGTTTGAGCTGTGCGCCCAGTATGGCGCGACCCACCTCGCGCTTGGGCACAATGCGGACGATCTGGTGCAGACGTTCTTCATGAATCTGAGCCGCAATGGGCGCGTGGACGGCATGAGCATGAATGAACCCTTTTTTGGCGGTGGGTTGCAACTGATACGCCCCATGCTGCTGGTGGAAAAAAAGTTTATCCTCAAGGCCGCCAAGCAGTGGGAACTGCCCATCTGGGCCAATGCCTGCCCCTCGGCGGGCAATACCGCCCGCAGCTCCATGGGGGAAACGCTGCAACACCTGTATGGGGTTTCCAAAGATTCGCGCCGGTGCATTTTTAATGGTCTGACCCGCTGGCAGCTTGAAAAGAACAGCGCGGTTGCGGGCTTGGACGATGAGCAGCCCCTGCCGGACGCCGATGCGCCTGACGGTGCTCCGGATTGACACAGGCCGTATCCCGGCTCTAGAGTGTTAGCCCAATGCTGTTCGGCAAATACCACATAGTCATCTTCACTGAAGGTCGTAGCGGCAGCCGCAACCTGCGCATGCGCGGCTGGTTTGGCTTTATTGCCTGCGTGCTGGTGCTGGCCCTTGTGGCCTGCAATGTCTGGCTGTTGCGCAATTGGCTTGAAACCCGGCACCTGGGCGACGACCTGCGCAATGCAGACAAAACCATTGAAGAACAGCGCCGTCAGCTTGTGAATCTGGTTGAGCGCATCTCTGTTGTGGGACGCGATCTGGAGCGGGTGCAGAGCTTCGACTCCAAGCTGCGCATCATGATGAATATGGAGAAAGATCCCACGGAGGCCGGTTCCATCGGCGACAGGCCGGGGGATTTTTCGCGTACCTATCTGCCCTTGCACCGGCAGGAACTTGCCGCCCGCAAGATGCTCGAATTTCTTACCCGACTTTCTGAATCCGTGCGGCTTGAAGAAGTGCGCCAGCAGGACTTGCTGCTGGCCCTGCGCGAAAACCGCGATGCCCTTTCTTCCATGCCGACCATCTGGCCTGTGGTGGGTTTTGTTTCTTCCAGTTTTGGCTGGCGTTCCGCACCGTTTGGCGGGCGGGGGCAGTTCCACAAGGGGCTGGACATCACCAACCGCATCGGCACGCCCATCATGGCTCCAGCCCAGGGCATGGTGACGCTTTCGGGGCGCGATGGCGCGTACGGTTTCAGTGTTGAAATCAATCACGGCAGCGGCATTGTCACCAAATACGGACACATGCAGCGTTGCGCCGTGCAGGAAGGCCAGTGGGTCAAGCGCGGCGAAATTGTGGGCTATGTGGGCATGAGCGGCCGCACCACCGGGCCGCACCTGCACTACGAGGTGCGCCTTAACGGTGTGCCGGTTGACCCCATGCGCTATATTCTGGAGTAGGCCCGACCATTTCCGATTGTTCATTTTTGCATCATGAACCCGGCGCGCATCCATCAGCGGTTTGCGGCGGCGGGCGCAAGCAATGGGGAAATACGGCACCATGCGCAAGCATCACAAAATTTCTGGCAGGCCTGCAAGCTGCGCGTGCCGCATGGCCCCGCGTGCTGGCGTGCGTGACGGTTTTTGCCAATATATGTCGGATGCTCGCGCGGCATTTTCGCGGCTGCCGGTGTTGACTGCTGGCATGCCTGCAGCCTTGGGCGCTGGCATGACCTGACGTGCGGTCTCTGTGGGGCAGGTTGTCTCGCTACGTGCCGCTGGTCGGGCTTTCCGCTGATTTCCGCTCTCCCGATCAATCAAGCTCAGGCGCTCCCCCTCACAATCCAGGTTTCGCATCCAGAATGCGGAGCCGTTTTTTATTTTTAAGGGTTGAATGGCGCGCCTTGCGCTTTTGCGAGATCACTATTCTTTGTGGAGAGGCATATGGAAACTACCGAAAAAGGACGGCGCGATTTTCTCAAATCGCTGGCGCTGGGGGCGGCGGGCGCTGCCATGCTGACGCCGCAAACCGCCAATGCGGCGGAGGGCGGAACCTTGCAGGTATGGTCGTGCGGCGGGCTTGCCGAGGCCATGATGCCTGCCCACGAGGCCTATCAGCAGCACTCGGGCATCAAGGTTGTCTACACGGGAGCCTTTGCTGCGGCCTTGGGCAAATCCCTGCTGACTGGCGGCGGGCAGACGGAGGTTTTTGCCGGGCGTGTGCTGGCTCTGGCCCAGAATCTGCGCAAGGCTGGCAAGATGGTCAATTTCAGGCCCTTGTGTTTTACCAGCTACGTCATTGCTGTTCCCAAGGGTAATCCCGCTAAAATTACCGATATTGAAGATCTGACCCGTCCCGGCGTGCGGGTTTCCATGGCGCGGGACGCTTCCGCTCCCGGCGGACAGGCGGTTATGGGCATCCTCAAGGCTGCGGACATCACGCCCAAGGTACTTGCCAACGTGCCCGAACAGGGTAGTTGCGTGCAACGTTCTGTGGAAAGCGTTGCCGAGGGCAAGGCTGACGCCATGATTGTGGAGCGGCGCATCACCCGCATGACGCGTTTTGCCGACCGGCTGGATTTGGTGGAAATTCCCGAACGGTTTTTCCCCGCCGGGCCGCTGACCTTTACCGTGGGCATGATGGCCAACGCCTCCGACCCGGCAAAGGCCGCAGCCTATATGGACTGGATTACCAGTGCGCAGGGGCAGGCCTTTTTTGAAGCAGCGGGCTTTATCCCCGCCATTTCGCCCAAGGGCATGGAACTTGTGGAAAAGCTGGGGGTGAAGGATGTTGCATGAAATTGTCGCCCGTCCCAGCCTGCGGTTGAGGGCGCTCCAGTGGTGTAATCGCGCGGTATTGTTTGCCTCCACGCTGTTTCTCGGCGAGTGGGCCTTGTTTGGCGTGTTCCGTTGCCCCTTTGTTGTGCCCTTTGTGAGCTGCCAGAACTGCCCGGTCATTACCTGCCCCGGTCAGGCTGCGCGGATGTTCTGGGGATTCTGGGGCGTCTGGCTGGCTGTGGCGGCCCTGTTCGGCAAGGCTTTTTGCGGTTGGTTGTGTCCGGGGCAGCTTGTGAACCGGGTGCTTGCGCTCAATCCTTTCCGCTTTGGCCCCAATCCTGCAGGCGTGGAAAATTTTCGCTGGGCGCGGTATCTGGTGCTGGCGGCGGGGTTGACGGCCTGGTTTGTTCTGGGGCAGCCGCGCGTGGACGTGCCTATCCGCGTGGGGGAATTTTGGCCCTCGGCCTGGCTCACATGGAAGCATGCTTTTCCCATGTGGGATCTGCGTCTGCTCATCACCCTTGGCGGGCTGGCGTTGGGGCTGGTTGTGCTGATGTGCTGGTGTCGGTTTGTTTGTCCTTTTGGCGCGGCGCTGGAAGTTGCGCGCAAGTTTGCGGTGTTCCGTTTTTACAGAACCGAGCAGTGCAATGATTGCGACAAGTGCAGGCGGGTTTGCGTTATGCGCACGAGGCCGGGTGAGGAGAATTGCACCAATTGCGGTGATTGCGCGGAGAGCTGCCCCACGGATTGCATCCGGTTTGGCGTGAAGGGCCGAAAGTAAGTAGAGAAGAATTTTTGATCGGGGTTTGGGTGAGCCTGTCGAGCGTATTTACGCAAACCCGTCTTTTCTGGCCTGACGGCGTTAAACTCCTGTTTTTGATGCTCACGTACACGAGTACGCTGCGCTCAAAAACAGGAGTTTTCCTTGTCAGGCCAGAAAAATGCGTATTTTGCAAATTCACTCAACACCAGCCATCGCCTTCGCTTCGCTCCGGCGAGTTTAAGGAAGGCGACTTCACGACCAGCTTCTGATGACGGGCTCGATTCTTCTGACTCGCAATTTCTCTGCCTGCTTGCGGTTGAATTGAGAGCGGAATGCTCGCAGGCGAGAGTGACCCCGAGGTATCATGGCTTGCGGCCTGAATCCGTCAAGTTGGTGATGATTGAAATTCTAGAGATGCCCTGAAAACGGTGCAAAACCATGTCCTTTTCAGGCAACGTATCGGCGGGAGTTGGCTGAAACGGATTCCATCCAAAGTGAAAGCGGACTCTGGCATTAACGCGGCGCGGAGGGAGATCACCAGAGTGAGCGTAGCGAGGGAAGGAAGCTCCCGCAGCTCGAGCCGCGTGCCCTCGCCGTTTTGCGGAAATTGAAAACGTTCTTGGGGGTGCTTCGGGGGGGATGCAAGGGGGGCCGCGAAGGGGGCGCAGCCCCATAACCGGCCCCACCTTGCCGCTCGCCGCGCAGGCGTCCCAACTTCGCCGTAGGGCGAAACCGAGTGCCCGCAGGGCAGCAAAAAAGATCAGCATTGTCCAGCCTAGGCGGAATCGCTCGCCACGCAGGCGTCCAAAACGCGGGTCAGGCGTAGAGCTCCTCACCCGCAGGGCAGCAATGCCGACCACAAAAAAGGGAGCAAACCCCCAGGCCTGCTCCCATCGTATTCCATACGTCAAAAACAAGTTACAACTTCACCGCGCCAACACCCGGCAAAACCTGCTCCAGGGCATATCCAAGAGAAAGCAGCTCGCCCTCGGCAAAGGCCTTGCCAAAAAGCTGCATGCCCACGGGCAACCCGCTCTCGGCGCCAACACCCACAGGCATGGAAAGCCCGGGCAGTCCGGCAAGGTTCAGCGAAAGCGTGTAGGCGTCCATGAGGTACATCTGGAGCGGGTCGGCGGTCAGGCTGCCCACATTCCACGCAGGAACAGGCGAAACCGGAGCCCACAGGGCATCACATTTATCAAGGGCGGCGAGGTATTCATCGCGGATGAGGCGGCGCACCTGCGCGGCCTTGCGGTAGTACGCATCGTAATAGCCGGAGGAAAGCACATAGGCTCCCAGCATGATGCGGCGCTTGACTTCCTGCCCGAATCCCTCGGTGCGCGAATGCACATACAGCTCTTCAAGATTTTTGATATCCGTAGCGCGGCGGCCGTAACGAACACCGTCAAAGCGGGCGAGGTTGGAACTGGCCTCGGCCATGGCGATGATATAGTAGGTGGCGATGGCCGCGTCGGTGTGCGGCAGGCTCACTTCCACCAGTTCCGCGCCCTGGGCCTGGGCAATGCTCATGGCGTTCTGGCATACGGCGCGCACTTCAGGGGCCAGACCCTCGCCGAAAAATTCCTTGGGTATGCCCAGCCGCGCGCCCTTGAGGGGCTTGCTGTTCAGTGCGGCCACATAGTCGTCCACCGGGCGCGGAGCGCAGGTGCCGTCACGCTGGTCATGCCCGGCAATAACGGCCAGCACGCGGGCGCAGTCTTCCACGCTGCGGGTCAGCGGGCCAACCTGATCCAGTGACGAGCCATAGGCAATAACGCCGTAGCGCGACACTCGGCCGTAGGTGGGCTTGAGGCCCACGCAACCGCACAATGAGGCGGGCTGGCGGATGGAGCCGCCGGTGTCCGTACCCAGCGAAGCAAAGCATTGCCCGGCAGTGACGGAAGCGGCAGAGCCGCCGCTGGAGCCGCCGGGAACGCGGTTGACGTCACGCGGGTTGCGGGTGGTCTGGTAGGAGGAATTTTCCGTGGTGGAACCCATGGCGAACTCGTCCATGTTGTTCTTGCCAAGGATGACGGCCCCGGCCTCGCGCAGTTGCTGCACGGCAAAGGCGTCGTAAAAGGGGGTGTAATTTTCGAGAATGCGCGATCCGGCAGTGGTGCGCAGCCCTTTGGTGGAGAGGGCATCCTTGACCGTCACCGGCACGCCCCACAGGGGCTTTGCCGGATTGGGGCCTTCCTTGTCCATGGCGGCAGCAGCGGCAAGCGCCCCTTCCTTGTCCACGGTCAGCATGGCCGCTATGCGCGGCTCGGTGGCGTCCATGCGCGCAAGGCAGGCCGTAACGGCGTCAACTGCGCTCAGTTCCTTTTTTTGCAGGGCCTGAGCCGCTTGTGTGAGCGAGAGGGAACAAATTTCGGTCATGGCGTTCTCAAATATGTTCTGCACTGCGGTTTGCGCAATGCTGTGCGTTTGTGTGCGAGATGCTCCGGCGCTGGTGATCCACCGGGCTGCTGCACTGGGCCGGGTCAGAGCAATATTGCCCTGAAACTGCGCTAGACGATGCGGGGCACGATGAAATATTCGCCATCGGCCTCGGGGGCATTGGCGAGCACTTCACTGCGTTCACGCCGCCGGGCCGACACATCGTCCCGCAGGGGGCCGGGATGCTGGGCCGGGCTGTACAGCGGTTCCACATCCTTGGTGTCCACACGCGCGAGCACGTCCATATAGGCCAGAATATCGCCCATCTGGCGGGCAAACAGGGTCTGTTCTTCTTCGCTGACGCTCAACCGGGAAAGCGTAGCCATGTGGGCCACTTCTTCCAGACTGATGGTTTTGTTGTCTGCCATGTGTCGTCCTTTAAAGGCAATGCCTGCGGGCGCGATCAGCGCGCAGCGGGCAGGCTGAGTTTATACGAGGGGCGCGGCGTGTTGCTCATGATGGGCGCAGACGGCGGCGTCTGACCCGTCTGCACCGCCGGGGCGGCTTCCGCACCTGCGGCGGGGGCCGCAATGGGCGCGCCGGTGGCGTCCACGGGGGGCAGGCCCTGCATGCGCAAAGCCGCCTGCTGCAATACGCGGGCGCGGGTTTGCTGGAAGGTCTCCACATCCACAGGCGTCATGCCAGTGGGCGAAACGCCGAACAAAAAGAGCTTCTGGTGGGCAACGCCCGCGTTGTCCCACGAAATGGGGGCCATGCCCCAGATCATCTTGGAGGCGCGCTGTGCGCGGGCCGTGACCTGCGGCGTTGTCAGGCGCGAATCAAGCCCCATGGACACGGCAAAGCGCACAAAGTCGTAGCCCAGGGCGTTCCAGAAGTCCGTGCCGGGTACCTGAAGGGCGCGGGGAGCCTGCGGCTGGTTCCATGCGCCGGGAAAGACCGCCAGAGCGAACTTGTCGGCATTGGCGATGGTTTTGCCGGAGAGACTCTGCTCCCAAAGCGTGGTGCCCAGGAGCACCAGCCGATCCTCGCCGTTATAGAGCAGGCTTGTGGTCAGCATTTCCATGCTCTTCCACGAATCAGGCAGGAACAGGGCTTCAAAGGAGGTCTGCGGCACAGGGGTTTTGCTGCCCTGCGGCGTCTGGGCGTTGATGAGCGGGGCCACGGCATTGCTCCACGAGGTGGAGTCGGCGGGATTATACGAGGCCTTTTGCAGCAGCATGTTGTGGCTGGCAAGGCTCTGCTCCATGAGGCCGGTCATGCGCACACCGTAGGCATCGGTGGGATAGAAGGCCCCGTAGGTACGGATGTTCAGGCCAGTGCTGGCAAAGTTGATGAGCGTGTCGATCTGGTCTTGCGGGCTGGGGAAGAAGCGCCATGCGCGCGCGCCTTCATCGCCCTGTTCAAGCGAGGGCACAAAGGTGAAGAAGGCTCTTTTTTCGAGCTGACCGTGCTCGCGGGCCTGGGCGTAGTTGCGCGCCTGCAGGGGGCCGCCCACAACAGCGCAGGCCGGGGGCAGCGCGTCCAGACGCTGCAACCAGTCGGCTGCTTCTGTGTTGACCGTTTCAAGGCGCATCTTGACGCCGCTGGCGGCAAGCTCGCTTTGGGCCATTTGCGCACCGTGGCGTACCTTGCTCGCAATGGGCGCATACGTGCCGGAAGACGGCAGGGCCAGCACAACGCAGGGGCCGGTAACGGCCGCGGGGGCAACCGGTTGGGGTTTGGGTTCGGGCGCTCTTTGACCAAGGCCAAAGGGCATCTGACACGCGGCAAGACAGCCAAGAAGCGCCAGCAGCGAAACGTTGCGAGCCAGCGCGGCGAAAGAGCGGCAAAAATTCATGACGGTATCCTGGTTGTAGTACCGGCAGGCCCGCCGTACGCGGGCCGCAAAAAAAGGTCTGGTTCAGGGAACCAGACCTTTTTAGTACAGGGTAGGCGTGGTTGCAAGTTCGGGGCGTGTGCCGCCGAGCTGCCCTTGCCCTTATTTCTTCACTTCAGTGTAGTCTGCGTCCACAACATCATCGCCCGCATTGCCATGCTGCTGGCCTGCGCCTGCGGCTCCGGCCTCTGCGCCGGGCTGGCCGCCAGTCTGCTGGGCCTGCTGCTGATAGAGCTGCTCGGCAAGCTTGTGCGAGGTCTTGGCGAGGTCATCGGTGGCAGCCTTGATGGCTGCGGCGTCTTCGCCTTCCATGAGCTTGCGCAGAGCGGCGATTTTGCCGTCAATGTCGCTCTTGAGCGCGGCATCGGCCTTGTCGCCCAGATCGGTCAGGGATTTCTCCGTGCCATAGATCAGGCTGTCGGCGTGGTTGCGCGCTTCAATCAGTTCCTGCTTCTTCTTGTCGTCCGTGGCGTGGGTTTCAGCCTCGCGCACCAGACGCTGGATGTCGTCTTCCGACAGGCCGGAAGAAGCCGTGATCTTGATGGACTGTTCCTTGCCGGTGCCCATGTCCTTGGCAGACACGTTCACGATGCCGTTGGCGTCGATGTCAAAAGACACCTCGATCTGCGGCACGCCACGGGGCGCCGGGGGAATGCCAGCCAGGTCAAAACGGGCCAGGGTCATGTTGTCGGGCGCCATGGGGCGCTCGCCCTGAAGCACGTGGATGGACACCGAGGGCTGGTTGTCGGACGCCGTGGTGAACACCTGGCTTTTACGCGTCGGGATGGTGGTGTTGCGGTCGATCAGCTTGGTGAACACGCCGCCCATGGTTTCGATACCAAGCGAAAGCGGGGTCACGTCGAGCAGCAGCACGTCCTTGACGTCGCCGGTGAGGATGCCGCCCTGAATGGCAGCGCCCATGGCCACAACTTCGTCCGGGTTCACGGAGCGGTTGGGCTCCTTGCCAAAGAACTTGCCCACAACGCTCTGCACCAGAGGCATACGGGTCATGCCGCCCACAAGAATGACTTCGTCAATCTGCGAGGCGCTCATGCCAGCGTCTGCCAAAGCCTTTTTGCAGGGCTCGATGGTGCGGTCAACAAGGTCGCTGACCAGCGATTCAAGCTTGGCGCGGCCAATCTTGATGAGCATGTGCTTAGGGCCGTTCTGGTCGGCGGTGATAAAGGGCAGATTGACCTCGGCCTCCATGGAGGTGGAAAGGTCTTTCTTGGCCTTTTCAGCGGCTTCTTTCAGGCGCTGGAGGGCCATGCTGTCCTTGGCAAGGTCAATGCCGTTCTCGCGCTTGAACTCTTCCACCAGGAAGTTGATGACGCGCTGGTCAAAGTCTTCGCCGCCGAGGAAGGTGTCGCCATTGGTGGCGCGCACTTCCACAACGTTGTCGCCAACTTCGAGAATGGAAATATCAAAGGTGCCGCCGCCGAGGTCGAACACGGCGATCTTTTCGTTGGCCTTTTTGTCAGCGCCGTACGCCAGCGAGGCCGCGGTGGGCTCGTTGATGATACGCTTGACGTCAAGACCGGCGATGCGGCCCGCGTCCTTGGTGGCCTGACGCTGGGCATCGTTAAAGTAGGCGGGCACGGTGATGACCGCTTCGGTAACGGTTTCGCCAAGGTATGCTTCCGCATCGGCCTTCAGCTTGGCCAGAATCATGGCCGAAACTTCAGGCGCGCTGTAGGTGCGGCCATCCACTTCCACGCCGGCATCGTCATTGGCAGCCTTGACGATGGCGTAGGGCGAATGCTCTTTCCAGCGGCCAACTTCGGGGCTTTCAAATTTACGGCCCATAAGGCGCTTGATGGCGAAAACCGTGCGCTTGGGGTTGGTGACGGCCTGGCGCTTGGCAATATCGCCCACCAGACGTTCCTTATCTGTAAAGGCGACCACGGAAGGAGTGGTACGGCCACCTTCGGGATTGGTGATGCACTTGGGGTCCTTGCCCTCCATGACGTAGACGCAGGAGTTCGTGGTACCCAGGTCGATGCCTATGATCTTGGACATATCTGAATCCTCCTCAGGAAAACTTCTCTGTGCGCTTCGCGCTTCCACCTCCGAGGGGCCTCAGGGAGTGCGCAAACGGCGGCGAGCGCGGGAAAATCAGCGCCATTGGTTGGGCGCGAACAATATGTAAGTCCTTCTCCGTTATCGTCCAGAGCGGTTGGGCAAAAAAAATCAAAAAACTTGCGCAAGTGGTGGTTTGCGAGCGTACCCCTGACGTTTTTTACCCGCGTGCAGCGCAAAAAAAGCCGCCGGAAGCGTGTTCCGGCGGCTGAATCATGTCAGGGTCTGGTGCCCTGTTATTTCGCGGCTTATGCCTTGGCAGCGTGTTTTTTGTCGTCCTTGCGGATGTCGTCAAGGATGCCCGTTACAATATTGACCTGATCGGCAAGGTCGCGCACCTGACCGGCGGCGGCATTGGTGGCCTCGGCTATGCGGGCGCTCAGCGTGTTGACCTCGGCAATATTGCGGTTGATTTCTTCCGAGGCTGCCGACTGCTGGGTGGCTGCCGTGGCAATGGCGGAAACCCGGCTGCTGGAATCGCCAGCAAGATTTGAGATAAGATCAAGCGAGTGCCCCGATTCCTGCGCCATGTGGCTCACTTCTTCAATGGAATTGACCGTGTGATCCACTGTGGTGGCGCTTTTGCTGGTGCCTTCCTGAATGGCGGCAATGGCTTTTTCCACCTCGCTGGTGGCGCTCATGGTTTTTTCGGCCAGTTTGCGTACTTCGTCCGCCACCACGGCAAAGCCGCGGCCGGCATCGCCAGCGCGGGCGGCTTCAATGGCGGCGTTAAGGGCCAGCAGGTTCGTCTGGTCGGCAATATCGCGGATAAGCGTCAGCACTGCGCCAATGTCCCTTGCCTGTTTGTCCAGCGTGCTCATTTCACCCTTGAGGCCAGAGGCCTTGCCCTGCACTTCCTGCATATTCTTGATGGTGCGCAGCACAATGTCCGCGCCTTCCTGAGCGTGTCCCTGCACGGAATTGGCCGCATCGGCAGCGCCGTCTGCATTGTGGGCCACTTCAAGCACGGTGGAGTTCATTTCGTCCATGGCCGTGGCGGTTTCGGCCATGCGGTCGGCCACCGTGCCGGACTTGTCGCGCACATCGTTGAGTGATTTGTCGAGGGTATTGGCGGCATGCTGCAATGTTTCCACAACGCCCTCAAGCTGGTTCACAGTTTCCATGCGGGCCTTGTGCGCGGCTTGCTCGGCCTTCTTTTCAAGGACGATGCGTTCGGTAATGTCCTCGCCAATTTCCACATGGCCCACTACCTTGCCGCGCCGGTCATGCAAAAAGTCGAGCATGATCTTCATGGTTTTGCCATTGGGCATTTCATTGAGAACTTGCTTGTTGCCAAGGCGCAGCTGCTCAATGCCGCACTGAGGCGTGTTGCAGATGTTGCCCTGCTTTTCCGAGCAGTGCTTGCCCACCACATCGCCCTGACAGGCCTTATTCATGCTTTCAAGCGCGACCTTGTTGCAGAAGGTCCAGACCATGTCGTTATCTGTCACCGAAATGGAGAGGGGCAGGGTATTGAGTATGCTCTCGTACCAGTGGGCCTGGCCTTCAAGCTTGGCCACCATTTCTTGAAGGGCCGTGGCCATGTGTCCCAGGCAGTCGGAACGGTCTATTTCGAGCTTTGCTTTTTCATCGCCAGCGGCAATGGCCTTGGCGTAGAGCACAATTTTACGGATGGGGCAAAGCCTGTTGCAGATAAAAAAAGAGCCGGCAACGGCCAGCAGGAGTGTAAAGCCGCCGCCGATCAGCAGGGCTTTCAGGGCGGCAGTGCCGGACAAGGCATCGCCCAGAACCATGGTAAACCCGATGAGCATGGCCATACAGGCCAGTACGAGACCCGCAACAAAAACAAAGATGATGCGATAAGCCAAAGTCATGTTCATGGAATGGAACCTCATCCTGCGCCTTTGATTTGCTGGCAAAAGCCATTTGGCCCGGGCGCTGTCAGTTGGCCAGTGCAAAGAAATGCAACGCGCAAACAGAAACCATCCCACTGAGATTCCTGAAAGTTTTTACGATGCATGTGTCTTTGGCAAAACACGTAGCATATATTATGTATCCAATAGTATATGCTGGGAGGCAAAAAAACAAGGAGATTGTGCAAATGTGCACAAATCACACGCGTATTGCAGGGCAACGCAGGCAATCTCCGCGTTGCCCTTTTTACGGCAGAATCATCGAAAAATTTATACTGGAGTGAAAAAAAAGACGAGTCGGTGAATTGGATATGCGAATGTCAGGAGAGATCCTGCCGGAATTGCAGGGATTGTCGCAGGGTTTCCTTGTCCATAAATTTTACTTCGGCCCCAAGGGGGATACCCTGGGCAAGACGCGAAACGCGGATGCCGGGAAACTGCCTGCGCACCATCTGCCGGATGAAGGAAGCCGTATTCTCTGCCTCAAGCGTTGCACCCAGGGCCAGAATAAGCTCGTGCACCTCGCCCTCGCCCAGGCGTTTCACCAGTCTGTCCATGTCGAGGCTGTCGGAATCCATGCGTTCCAGAGGGGCGAGCAGGCCGCCCAGTATCAAATACTGGCCGTGATAAAAGCCGCCTTCGTCCAGCGTGAGCATGCTGTCCCATTCCGTGACAAGGCAGAGCGTATCGCGGGCGCGCTCCGTATCGGAACAGACGGCGCAGGGGTCTGTGGAAGAAAGCCCGCCGCAGCGCGAGCAGAGGTGCAGATTGTCGCGCAGATCGTGGATGCCGCGCCCAAGACGCCGTGTTTCGGCTTCCGGCCATTTGAGCAGGGCCATGGCGGCCCGCATGGCGGATTTGGGGCCAAGGCCCGGCAGACGCGAAAGCTGCTCTACCAGGGCCTTGAGCGGTTCGGGAATCCGATCGTGCATGGCTCTAGAAAAGGCCGGGCAGCTTGATGCCGCCGGAAATGGAGCTCATTTCGCGCTCCATGGTTTCGCGGGCGATGCGACCGGCTTCGTTAACAGCGGCCAGAATAAGATCCTGGAGCATTTCAACATCGTTGCCTTCAAGGGCCTTGGGGTCAATGATCAGCTTGCGCAGTTCCTGCTTGCCGGAAACTTCGGCCTTGACCATGCCGCCGCCGCTGCTGGCTTCGTAGCTGTGCTCGCCCATTTCCTGCTGGAGTTTGGCAATCTTGTTCTGCATAACCTGCGCCTGGCGCAGAATGTCGTTCATGTTCCGCATGTGTTTCTCCTTGCGTCTGTTGCATACTTCCGGTTCCGGCGGCGTGGGCCGGGCGGACGCGGAAAGTTTTTTCAGTTGTCAGCGGGCTCAGCGGTTGTCCTGATCCACCGGGCGGCATCCTTTGACCCGTGCGTTCAGCACTTCAAGGCAGGGCTGCAACTCGGGCCTCTGGCTGAACTCTTCAATCAGTTCCGCCTCTGGGCGATAGGGCCGGGGCGCCACGAGTTCCAGCTGCGTCTGCCCTGCGCCGTAGGCGGTAAGCGCTGCTGTCAGCTCCTCGCGCCCGCGTTCAAGCTGAAACAGCTGGGTTTCTGCCTTGGGGGCGAGGCGTAAAATTCCGTCAGCCCATGTGGCGCTCACACTGCGCAGCAAATGCTGGCGCGGCATGTCGCGCCCGGCACCTTGCCATGAAGAGCAAAAATCACAAAAAGCCGCCCAGTTGCATGCTGCCTGGCCAGGTTGCCCGCCCTGAGCCTGTGTGCCCGCGTCAGCGTGGCGGGAGTCATGCCCGGCAGCGACGCTTGCGCCTGAGCCCGGCTGGTCAGAATCATTGGGGGCAAGACCTTCTTGGTCTGCCCCTTCCTGGTGTGACTCAACCTGAGTCCGCCCGCCATATGCAGGTCTGCTCTGGTCAGGCTGCGTTGCTCCTGTTTGCGCGCCTGGCCGCCAGGGGCGGTGCGTGGGGGCTGCAAAATTCTGGGCCGCGTCAGGCTCGTCGGATTCCGCATCGTCCGCATCATTGGCGGCGTGCTGGCCCGTGGCGGCATCCCTGGGGCGGGATTGCGCCATCTGCGCGCTACCGGCGGGCATTTCCGCACTGTTTTCCCTATGTTGCGCGGAGGGGGGCACGGCATGAGCCTGCTGCTGGGTTCCCTGTCCTGCTCCGCCAGCCTGTCCAACTGGGCCGGGCGTGGCCTGCCCGACGGGCAGCAACTGCGGCAGCAGGGCAAGGTTGAGCAAAAGCAGTTCAAGCGCTGCTGCTGGTTCCGGGCTTTGCACTATGCCGCGCTGCGCGTCAAGGGCCATCTGCCATGCCGCGTGCAGATGCGCGGCAGAAAATTGCGGGGCAATGCCCTGCCACAGGGCGGCTTCGTCTGCGGGGAGGCGCAGGCTCGGCACAATGGCCTGACCGCTCTGGCGCAGCAAAAAAAGGTTGCGCAGATTGCCCGCAAGCTCGCGCATGAAAAAGCCAATATCCACGCCTTGCTGCAATATCTGCCCGCACAGGTTTGCCACGGCGGCGCAATCCTGCCCTTGCAGTGCGGTAAAGAGCTCCGCAAACAGTTCCTGCCCTGCGAGGCCGAGCACCTGCCGCGTGGCTGCAACCGTGAGTTCCTCGCCGCCAAGGGCAAGGGTCTGATCAAGCAGCGACATGCTGTCGCGCACGCTGCCCGCAGCCCTGCGCGCAATAAGCCGCACGGCTCCCTCTTCAAAGGCGGCGTTTTCTTTGCGCAGCACAGCGGTGAGGTGGGCAAAGAGCGCGTCTTCGCTCAGGTGGCGAAACACAAAATGCTGGCAGCGGCTCACAATGGTGATGGGGAACTTGTGCGCCTCGGTGGTGGCAAAGATAAAGACCACGCGTTCCGGCGGCTCTTCCAGCGTTTTCAGCAACGCGTTGAAGGCGTTGCGGGTGAGCATGTGGGCTTCGTCAATGATGAAAATCTTGTAGCGGCCTTCCATGGGCGCGTAGCCGATGGTTTCGCGCAGGGAGCGGGCGTCTTCCACACTGTTGTTGGAAGCGCCGTCGATCTCGGTCACGTCAACGTGCACGCCCTGGGTGATCTTGCGGCACTGCTCGCACTGGTTGCAGGGTTCCGGCCCCGGAGCGTGCTGACAGTTGAGCGCCTTGGCAAAAATACGGGCAATGGTGGTTTTGCCCACGCCGCGAGTGCCGCTCAAAAGGTAGGCGGCTGCGGGCCTGTCTTCAGCCGCAGCGCGGGAAAGGACGGCCTTGACCATGTCCTGTCCTGCTACCTGGGCGAAGTTTTGCGGCCTGTATCGTGCGGCGAGGGAAAGATGTTTCATGGCGCTCGTTGCCTTTGAATGATGACCAACGGGCTGTCGGGCAGTCCCGGATTGCGCTGCGCGCGAACCCGCAGGAAAGGCTGTTACCTGTTGTGCCCGTGTTGCGGCGGATTACGGCGCAGGCCGGGCTTGTTTGCTGTTTGGCATCCGGCAGCCCCGCGAGGGCGGAACTGCCGGATGCATATCTGTCAGCGGCGGCATTGCGGCCCGCCGTTTGTCTGCACTAAACGGTAAAGCGGTGCAGCCAGCCTTCGTACTTGGGATTTTCGCCCTTGACGATGGCAAAGTATTCTTTCTGCAGGTGCTTGGTCACCGGGCCAGCGTGCCCAACGCCGATCTGGCGGTGGTCAAGCTCGCGGATGGGGGTGATTTCAGCCGCGGTGCCGGTAAAGAACGCTTCGTCAGCGATGTAGAATTCATCGCGGGTGAACTGCTGTTCTTCCACGGTGTAGCCGAGGTCTCTGGCAAGCTTCATGACGGAATCGCGCGTGAGGCCGCCCAGAATGGACGTCCAGGGCGTGGTTTTGATCACGCCGTCGCGCACGATAAAGATGTTCTCGCCCGTGGCTTCGGAAACGTAGCCGTTGGTGTCGAGCATCACGGCTTCGTCATAGCCGTCTTCCTTGGCTTCCACCTTGGCAAGGATGGAGTTGATGTAGTTGCCGGCGGCCTTGGCCTTGGACATGCTGGTATTCACATGGCTGCGGGCAAAGCTGCTGGTCTTGACGCGGATGCCCTTTTCAAGAGCTTCTGCGCCAAGGTACGCGCCCCAAGCCCATGCGGCGACGATGGTCTGCACCGGGTTGTTGCCGGGGTAGACGCCCATTTCGCCGTGGCCCACAAAAGAAAGAGGGCGCACGTAACCTTCGGGCAGTTTGTTGGCCTTGAGGGTCTCAATACAGGCGGCTACGAGCTGTTCAG
Source organism: Pseudomonadota bacterium (assembly GCA_023419375.1). Taxonomy (GTDB): domain Bacteria; phylum Desulfobacterota; class Desulfovibrionia; order Desulfovibrionales; family Desulfovibrionaceae; genus Desulfovibrio. Next base: position 106,685 of record JAEZYD010000047.1, on the reverse strand, counting down.
CCGTGAAGGGTACTTCCAGGCGCATAATCTTAGCGGAGTTAATTAGGCGCTTGCAGTGGTCTTCCAGACGGAATACGGCAGAAGTGCCGTCGGCGCAGGCGTATGCGCGAATGCCTTCAAATACGGCGCTGCCGTAATGCAGGGCGTGGGTCAGCACATGAACCTGTGCTTGTTCAGAAGGGAGCATTTTTCCGTCAAACCAGATAAACTTTGCGTTCTGCATGGCTTTCCTCCGCAGTAGCCTGCTGTATAAGACGCGGGCGCGCCGGGGCAGTCCCGGCGGTTGCCGCAAGAGCAAAAATCTACTGAAAATGACCGCATATGGCAAGCAATTGCGCCAGTGGGAGAAAGAATATCCACAATTGCGGGCGCATGGAGCTGGCAAAGGGGATGCGCAGGGGGCAGGGCGGGTAAGACCGCCTGAAGACTGCCCGATAATAAGGGCTGGCCCTGCGGATGGCGATGCCGTATGTTCAGGGCCAGCAAACAAGTATTTATGAGGCCGGAATTATGAGCGAAACATATGTGCTGGGCATCGACGCCGGGGGTACGCATACCGATGCCGTACTGCTTGCCTGCGATGCCGCCGCAGAAGACCTGGCTCCGGACGGGACGGGCGCAGATGGATTTGGCGTTGAAGCCTTGCCCTCCGCCCGGCTGGTGGCCAGCGCCAAGGCGCGCACCCGTCACGACAATCTGCCCGCATCTGTGCGCGAGGTGCTTGCCGCACTGGCAAAGGCTGCTCCTGACTGTGATTTTGGCGCAATCTCGCGCGTGACGCTTGGGGCGACTCTGGCCGTCAACGCTCTGGTGCAGGATCGCGCAGACCCTGTGGGGCTGGCACTTTCCGCAGGGCCGGGGCTTGACCCGCAGCATTTTGCAATGGGCGCGCATGTCTGCATTGTCCCCGGCGGGCTGGATCACCGGGGTGTGGAGGTCAGCCCCCTGCGCACAGCCTCCTTGCCTGCCGCTGTCAGCGAATGGGAAGCGGCGGGGGTTGCCGCCGTGGCCTGCGTGGGCAAATTTTCGCCCCGCAATGCCGCGCACGAGCTGGCCATGGCCGAGGCTGTGCGGTCAACTGCGCCGCAGATGTCCATAACTGCGGGGCACAGGCTCTCGGGGCGGCTCAACTTTCCCCGGCGTATGGCTACAGCTTATTTCAACGCCGCGGTGCAGCGCCTGCACAATGAATTTCTGGATGCCGTGGAGGCGGCCCTTGCCGAGGCTGGCATTACAGCCTCCGTGCGTCTGCTCAAGGCGGACGGCGGCGCGGTGCCGCTGACGCTTTCGCGCCGGGAGCCCGTGCAGTCCATACTTTCCGGCCCTGCGGCCAGCGTCATGGGCGTGCTCGCCCTGTGCGGCGGCAGCAAGGCCATGCGTCAGGGCTGCTCCCTGCTGCTCGATATGGGCGGCACCACAACAGATATGGCGCTCTTTGTGGACGGCTCCCCGGTGGTGGACAGGGACGGCATGCTGCTCAAGGGGCGGCGCACCCTTGTGCGCGCTCTGGCTTCGGTTTCCATCGGCGTGGGCGGCGATTCACTGCTTACGCTGGATGCCGCGCCCGGCGCTGCGCGTCCGGTTCTGGTCGGCCCCTTGCGTGAAGGCCCGGCCATGGCCTTTGGTGGTTCCCGGCCCACCCTGCTGGATGCTCTGAACGTGCTGAACTCCTCCGCAGTTGCCACTGCCAGCGGCGATGAGCTTGAGGCGGATGCCGTGGCGGGTGATGTGGCAGCATCCATGGCGGGCATTGCCGCTCTGGCCGCAGAGCACGGTCTGTCCCCCGAATCTCTGGCCCAGATGGCCGCAGACGATGCCCTTGCGCAGGTGGCTGCCGCTGCCCGCGCCCTGACCGATGGCATCAACGCCCGCCCCATTTACACCCTGGCGGCCCTCAAGGCCGTGCGCGAGGCGCGCCCGCAGCATGTGTGGCTGGTGGGGGGCCCAGCGGCCTGCGTTGCCCGGCGTATGTCCAAAGTTCTGGACATGCCCGTGGAAACGCCGCCGCATGCGGATGTTGCCAATGCCGTGGGCGCGGCCCTGACCCTGCCCACAGACGCGCTGGAACTCTATGCCGATACCGGGCGCTGCGTACTGACAATCCCGGCCGTTGAATTGACCGAGCGCATTGGCAAGGGCTACAGCCTGAGCGAAGCCCGCCAAAGGGCCAGCGCCTTGCTGCGCGAAAGGCTGGAGGCGGCTGGCGTCAGCGGCGCGCGGGTGGAAGTGACCGAGGCCGACATATTTGCCACGCTGGATGACGCGGGTTTTGGCAGCAAGGATATTCGTGTTGTTTGTCAGGTTGTTCCTGGTCTCTCCGCCAAGGTAGGCTAGGTGAGCGGGTGCGCCGTGCGTGTCTTTTGCCCTCCGACTGCGTCAAAATATTGCCCGGTGTCGGTCGAGTACCACTCTGTACACTCCCTCCACGGGCAATATTTTTCCTTGCCGGAGAACAAAATCCAGCGCACGGCGCACCCGCTCACGAAGAGACAAGGGCTTCAGAGCTTCCGGTGGAAAGCAAAGGGAAATTTTGCGCACGGCGCACCCGCTCACGAAAGCATGGAGCAGTGAAAATTTCGCTGGAAAATAAGAAACAGCAACCACTTGTTGCAGGAAAACACGTTGCTTTGCGCGGCGGATTGATATGAAAATTCCTCAGGGATACACCATAGAGCAGGCCACGACAGGTCATGTGCCCCTGCTGGCGGCTATCGAAGTTGCCGCTGCGGGGATTTTTCCTTCAGGCTCCATACCGGATCACATCCGTTCCGATTTCACGCCTGTGGACAAACTGCATGAGGCTGTTCAAAACGGCCTTCTCTGGGCGGCCCTTGACCATGCGGGCAATCCTGTGGGCTATGCCTATGCGCGGCTGATTGACCATGCCGCCCTGCTGGCCCAGATTGACGTGCATCCCGACCATATGCGCAAAGGCATAGGCGCGGCGCTCATCGGGCTGGTTGCGGAGGGCATGCGGCAGCGCAAACTACCCGCCCTCTATCTGACAACTTTTACCCACGTGCCCTGGAACGCGCCATTCTACGCCCGGTTGGGCTTCACGGCGCTGGATGATGCGGGCATTCCCCGGTTTCTCAAGGATATTCTTGAAGAAGAAAAGCGCTACGGCCTGACCAACCGCATTGGCATGCGCCTGCCCCTCGCGGGTGAGGCTTAAGTCTGTTTGCCCCGGCAACATGGCTGGCACTCCCAGTCTGAGCCATTCACCTTATTACCACCAGTCAGCTACACCATGCAGATAGTTCTTTTTGAGCCGGAAATTCCCCCCAACACAGGCAATATCGCCCGGCTGTGCGCCGCTACGGATACCACCCTGAATCTCATTGAGCCTCTGGGCTTCAAGCTTGAAGACCGCTACCTCAAGCGCGCGGGGCTGGATTACTGGCCCAACGTGCGGCTGCGCGTCTGGCCCGACTGGGCTGCCTTTGCGGCGCAGGGGCAGCAGGGTGCGCGCCTCGTGCTGACCTCGGCCAAGAAAGGGCAGGTCAGCGCCCCGGCCCACCAGTTTGCCTTTGAGCCGGAGGACTGCCTCGTGTTCGGGCCGGAAACGCGCGGTCTGCCGCAGGAAATTCTGGCGCTGTCGCCCCACCGCATTCGCATTCCCATGTTGGAGGGCCGCGTGCGCAGCCTCAATCTCTCCACCTCGGCGGGCATTGTGCTGTATATGGCCCTGGCCCGCACCGGCCTCATGGAGGATTGGGCGTGAGTCTGGCGCAGCTATTCCCCTATTCCGTGTGGGAATGCTGGTGGCTTGCCCCTCTGGCCCTGATTTTTGATCTCTGGCTGGGCGACCCCGACCTGCCGTGGCGGCACCCTGTTTGCGCGGTGGGCAAGCTGCTGGACTGGCTGGAAGCCCCGGCGCGGCGCTTTATGTGCAAGAACGGGCCGGATGTCGAACGCCGGCGCGGGCGTTTTGCCGGGGCAGTTGCCCTGGCAGTGCTTGTGGGCCTGACGGGCGCGGTTGCGTGGGGGCTGGTTTCCTTGCCTGTGCTTGGGCCGCTGCTGGCCCTGTATCTGGCCTGGGCCGGGCTTGCCCTAGGCAGCCTGCTGCGTACCGGACAGGAGGTGCTGCGCAGGGTGGAACACTATGACGAGCCGCAAGCGCGCGAAGCCCTTTCGTGGCTGGTCAGCAGGGACACTTCCAGCATGGATCGCCCCCTCATGCGCAAAACCCTGGCCGATACGCTTTCTGAAAATCTTACGGATGCCTTTATGGCTCCTTTTTTCTGGCTGCTCGTGGGCGGGCCTGTAGCCATGTGGTGCTACAAGGCCGTGAGCACCACTGACTCCATGTGGGGCTACGTGACGGAAAAGTGGCGCTGGCTGGGCTGGGCCGGGGCGCGCGGCGATGATGCGCTGGCCTACATTCCTGCCCGTTTGTCGGCCTGCGCGGCCTGCCTTGCGGACAGATGCGCGAGCATCTGCGAGCAGCATCTGCGGTTTTTGCCTGGGCGGCTGCGGCCCGTGCGCCTGTGGCAAGGCCGCTGGCCCGGTTTCCGGGTTGTGGCCCGGCAGGCCGTAGGCATGCCAAGCCCCAATTCCGGCTGGTCCATGACGGTTTGCGCATGGCTGTGCGGCGCGCGCATGGGCGGGCCTTCCGTATACTTCGGCACGCTGACGCCAAAACCCTGGCTCGGGCCGGAACAGGACGAGGCCGCGCCCTGGGATCGCAAGCGCTTGCTGGCGCTTTGCGAACTCTTGCGCTATAGCGCCTTATGTGGGGGACTGACGCTCTGGCTGTGCTTCATGGTGGCCAGTCTGCCCAATTTTTGAGGAAGATATGCTGTTAATAGTGCTGGGTGCTGTATGCCTGCTGGTGGGTATCCTGGTCGGGCTTACGGGCGTGGGCGGTATTCTTGTTCCTCCGGGGTTGATCCTGCTGAGCGGGCTTGAGCCGCATGAGGCCATGGGGACGGCGCTGGCCTCCTTTTTGCCCATCGCGCTGGTGGGAACCGTCATGTACCGCCGCTTGGGCCATGTGGATTGGTCGCGGGCCACGCCCTTTATGATCGGCGGCCTCGCGGCTCTGCCGGGGGCCGTGCTCAACGCCAGCATCAACGCAAAGCCGCTGGTGATCTTGCTGGCGGGCATCATTCTGTTTGCAGGCTTCTGCGTATTGCGGCCCCCAAGGGCTGGCGGCAGCGTTTTTTGGCAGGGCAGGGCGGGATTTTTTTTCATTGGGGCGAGCACGGGCTTTCTGGCGGGCATGACCGGCGCGGGCGGCCCGGTGCTCACCATCCCGTGGATGATAGCCGCCGGGGTTGCCCCCATGACGGCTGTGGGCCTTGCCATGCCGTATCAGGTGGTTACGGCCCTGTTTGGCACCCTGGGCAATATAGCTGACGGGCATGTGGATTTTGCCCTGTTGCCCATAGTATGCATTCTTGAAATCGCTGGCTTTGCTGGCGGCGTGGTTCTGGCAAAACGCACGGCCACGGCTACGTTGCGCACCCTCATCGGCGGCGTGTGCTGCTTGCTTGGGCTGTTCCTGCTTGTGCGGGAGCTGGAGCCTGTCATACTCAAGATGTTTTAACCGGGTTTCGTCCGCCGCAAGGCGACTGTTTCAGGCAGTATAGACATTGTCGGGCAGACCGGATTCGGGCTGCCCTTTTGCCGCAAGGCAAGTGTGCCGTCCATTGCATTCCCCGAGGGGGCCGCATGAATATCGCCGCGCTTTTTATCCGCCGCCCTGTGGCCACTGTGCTGATAATGCTGGGCATGCTTTTTTTTGGCGTGTCGGGGTACCGCAATCTGCCTGTAAACCAGTTGCCCACGGTGGATTTTCCCACCATTCAGGTGCAGGCCGAGCTTGCCGGGGCCGACCCGGAGACCATGGCTTCCTCCGTGGCGACGCCGCTGGAAAAAGAATTCTTCACCATTGCGGGCATTGATTCCATTTCATCGGTCAATTCCACGGGCCGCACACGCATCACCATCCAGTTTGCCCTTGACCGCAATATCGATGCGGCGGCTCTGGACGTGCAGTCGGCCATCGGCCTTGCCCAGCGCCGTTTGCCCTCCAACATGACCGTGCCGCCGAGCTTCCGCAAGGTGAACCCCGCCGATCTGCCCATCCTGCAATTGCGCATATCGTCCGCTACCTTGCCGCTTTACGTGCTCAACGACTATGCGGATACGCTTATCGGCCAGCGGCTTTCCATGGTGGACGGCGTGGCCCAGGTGGTCATTTACGGGCAGAAGCAGTACGCCGTGCGCGTTCAGCTGAATCCGGACGAGCTGGCCACGCGCGGTCTTGGCATTGACGAAGTGGCAGACGCTGTGGCCGCGGCCAACAGCATGCTGCCCACAGGCTCGCTGGAAGGGGCGCACCGGGCCGATTCCATCAAGTCTTCGGGCCAGCTTATGAACGCCCGCGCTTTCAGTGACGCTGTGGTGGCCTACCGCAACGGCGCGCCCGTGCGTCTGCGTGATCTGGGCGAAGTGGTGGACAGCTTCAAGCAGGACAAGCAGCTCACCTGGAGCAACGGCGGCGCACCCAGCATCATGCTGGCCGTGGAGCGTCAGCCCGGCACCAATACCGTGCAGGTGGTGGATTCCATCCGCGCCCTGCTGCCCGCGCTGGAAAAGCAGTTGCCGCCCTCCGCAAAAGTCGAGATTTTTTACGACCGCTCGGAATCCATCCGCGAATCCGTGGCGGACGTAAAGTTCACACTGGTGCTCACGGTATTTCTGGTGGTGCTGGTCATCTTTATCTTTTTGCGCAACCTGCCCGCCACCATCATTCCCAGCCTCGCCCTGCCCATGTCGGTCATTTCGACCTTCGCCGTCATGTCTGTGCTGGGCTACAGCCTGGACAACCTCTCGCTCATGGCCCTGACCCTTGCCGTGGGTTTTGTGGTGGACGATGCCATCGTCATGCTTGAAAACATCGTGCGACATCAGGAAATGGGCAAGGATCCGCAGACCGCGGCCTTTGACGGCTCGGCGGAGATCGGCTTCACCATTGTTTCCATGACGCTCTCGCTGGCGGCGGTGTTCATTCCCGTGCTGTTCATGGGCGGGATTGTGGGGCGGCTGTTCCGGGAATTCGCGGTGGTCATCATCGCCGCGATCCTGAGTTCGGGCGTGGTTTCGCTCACGCTCACGCCCATGCTCTGCGCCTATTTTTTAAAGGCGCAGGCGCGGAACATGGCCGGGCACAAGCCCGCCGTGAGCGGGATGTACGGCGCGCTCGAGCGATGTTTTGACAGGCTGGCCGACCTGTACGCCCGTTCGCTGGATGTGGCGCTGCGGCATCGGCGCATTACCCTGCTGGCCTCGGTGGGCCTGCTGGGGCTGACAGTATGGCTGGGCATGATTATACCCAAGGGCTTTTTGCCTACGGAAGATATGGGTCTGTTGCAGGCCAGCACCGAGGCAGAGCAGGGCGTGTCCTATGAGGGCATGGTGCGGGCGCAGCACAGCCTTGATCCCATGCTGGAATCATCAGCCCATGTGGCGGCCTATAACTCCATTGTGGGCATTGTGGGCGGCAGCCAGAGCATGAACAACGGCATTCTGCTCATGCGGCTGGCCGAGCACGACAAACGCCCCGGCATTGAGGCCGTGGCCCAGAAGCTGCGCAAGGATCTCAACACTTCGCCTTCCATGCGCGTATTTGTGCGTGTGCCGCCCACCATCAGCATAGGCGGGCGCGCGTCCAAAGCCCTGTATCAGTACACGCTGTTTGGCCCGGATATGGGGTCGCTTTTTGAAAGCGCCCAACGCATTGAGGATGCCCTGCGCAAACTGCCGGAATTGCAGGACGTCAATAGCGATCTGCAACTCAAGAATCCTGAGCTGCGCGTGACCATTGACCGCAACCGCGCCGCAGCTCTGGGCGTGACCCCGCAGCAGATAGAGCTGGCCTTGCAATCGGCCTACGGTTCGCGCGAGGTTTCGACAATTTACGCGCCCACGGACGACTATTCGGTCTTTGTGGAGTTGCAAAAGCCCTTCCAGAAAGACCGCTCGGCCCTTTCGCGGCTCTATGTGCGCTCCAAGAGCGGCGATCTTGTGCCGCTGAATACTCTGGCCCAGCTCTCCACCGGGGTTGGCCCCATCGCGGTCAACCACAACGGGCAGTTCCCGTCCGTGACCATCTCGTACAACCTGCGCCCCGGTATTTCGCTCAGTCAGGGCGTGGGCGCGGTGGAGTCGGCGGCGCGCCCGCTGCTGCCCGATACGGTGACCGCCGAATCGCAGGGTACGGCGCAGGCCTTTCAGAGTTCGCTCAAGGGTATGGGCTGGCTGCTTGTGCTGGCCATTGTGGTCATTTATCTTGTGCTGGGCATCTTGTACGAGAGCTTCATCCACCCGTTCACCATTCTTTCCGGCTTGCCGTCGGCGGGTTTTGGCGCGCTGGCGACCCTGTGGCTGTTCGGCATGGAGCTTGATCTGTACGGTTTTGTGGGCATCATCATGCTGCTCGGCATTGTAAAAAAGAACGCCATCATGATGCTCGATTTCGCGCTGGAAGCGCAGAAGAATGATCCGTCCCTTGACCCGCTGGCGGCCATTACCCAGGGCTGTCATGTGCGCTTTCGGCCGATCATGATGACCACCGTGGCCGCGCTCATGGGCGCGCTGCCCATTGCCGTGGGCATTGGCGCGGGGGCCGACGCCCGCCGTGCCCTGGGTCTGGCGGTGGTGGGCGGGCTGTGTTTCTCGCAGCTGGTTACGCTCTACATCACGCCAGTGTACTACTATTATATGGAAAAACTCTCCCGCAGGCTGGGACGCCTCTGGGGAGGGCGTTTCAAGCAGAACCGGCAGGAGCCTGCGGAGAAAGGGCAAGCCTTTCCTCCCTCGCACTGATCCGGCCCTGGAGAACCTATGAGTATGCAGAATTCCCCCTTTTCATCCATGCCCGCCGATTCCGGCGGCGCGCCTGTGTGCAGGCGCTGCGGCACCTGCTGCCTGCTGGGCGGGCCAACCCTGATGCTGAGCGACGCCGCCTTGCTGGTGTCCGGCACCTTGACCCTCGAAGCCCTGGTGTGCCTGCGCGCCGGGGAGTGGGCGCGGGACGACTCGCGCAAGGCCTTGCGGCCATTGGAAGGGGAACGCATCAAGATTGCCGGGCCCGGCGGCAGGGTGCATCCCTGGCGCTGCCGCTATTACCGTGAAGGCGTGGGTTGCGGCATCTATGAACAGCGCCCTGCGCAGTGCACGGCCCTGTTCTGCATGGACACCGGGCCGCTGGAAATGCTGCTCGCCAAGGCCTCGCACCTTGGGCGCTATGCGGCTCTGAACGCGCTGGCCGACGGGATCCCCGGATTTTCCACCCTGAGTGCTGCCAGCAGGGCATTGCTGCCTGACCTCGTGAGCGCGCATGAAGAGCAGGTTTCTGTGCGGGCGGTGCTTGAACTGGCCGACAGACTGGGATTTTTTCCGCAGCAGGCGCAAGGCCTGACGGTGGAACGTTATGCGGAGCACGACCCGCTGGAGGGCAGCGAGCGGGAAGCCGCCGTGGCGGAACTGGGCGAAGCCGCCCGTATGGACGCCGCTTTTCGCGAGCTTTGCGTGGAGCGCGCGGGCGTACCCCGCGCCATGTTGCCCTTTTTGTTCGGCAGGTCGGTCAAGGATCTGCTGGCAGAGGTGGGCCTCAAGCCTGTTTCGGGCAGTTAGCCCAAGGCGCGGGCTCGTTGCCCCTGCGTGGCGGCCCTGCACCTTTTGCGGTCAGAAATGCGCTGGGCGTTTGCCCCGCCTGCGGTTGACAGAACAGGCCTCCGTACCTAACCTTTGATGAAAGTAAAAAATCACGCCCCCCGGCGGGCAATGAAGGAAGCAACATGCCATTGTGCAGCATTGAAGAGGCCATTGCCGACATCCGGCAGGGCAAAATGATTATTCTGGTAGATGACGAAGGCCGCGAAAACGAAGGCGACCTGACCATGGCCGCCGAGCATGTGACTCCGGAAGCCATCAATTTTATGGCCAAGTTCGGCAGGGGGCTCATCTGCCTGCCTATGGCTCCCGAAATCATTGACCGCTTGCAATTGCCCCTGATGACCCAGCGCAACGGCTCGCGCTTTGGCACGAACTTCACCATTTCCATTGAAGCCCGCGAGGGCGTGACCACGGGCATTTCCGCCGCCGACCGCGCCACGACCATTCGGGCTGCCGTGGCAGACAACGTGCGGCCTGACGACATCGTCACCCCCGGTCATATCTTCCCCCTGCGGGCCAAGGCTGGCGGCGTGCTTTCGCGCGCCGGGCAGACCGAAGGCGGCGTTGACCTTTCCCGCTTGGCCGGGCTCAAGCCTGCGTCTGTCATCTGCGAAATCATGCGCGACGACGGCACCATGGCGCGCATGCCCGACCTCGAAATTTTTGCCGAAGAACATGGCCTCAAAATTGCCGCGGTCAAGGATCTCATCCGTTATCGCCTTGACCGGGGTCAGGTTTCGGTGCGCCGTGTGGCGCAGGCCCACCTGCCCACGCGTTTTGGCGAATTCTCGGTTATTGCCTATGAAAGCGAAAATGAACCCGGTACGCATCTGGCACTTGTGAAGGGCGACCTTTCGACGCCGGAACCGGTGCTGACCCGCATTCACAGCGAATGCCTCACGGGCGATGCCCTGGGTTCGCTGCGCTGCGACTGCGGCGGCCAGTTGGGTGCTGCCCTGCGCCAGATTGAAAAAGAAGGGCGCGGCGCGCTGCTCTACATGCGTCAGGAAGGGCGCGGCATCGGTCTTGCCAACAAGATCAAGGCCTACGCCTTGCAGGATGAGGGCTACGACACGGTCGAAGCCAACCGCAAGCTGGGCTTTCCCCCGGATTTGCGCGACTACGGCACTGGCGCGCAGATGCTGGTTGATCTGGGCATCCACAAGATCCGTCTGCTGACCAATAACCCCAAAAAGATTGTGGGGCTTTCCGGTTACGGCATCGAGATTGTGGAGCGGGTGCCCATTGAAATGGAAGCCTGCCCGGAGAATGAAAACTATCTGCGCACCAAGAAGGAAAAGATGGCGCACATGCTTTCATGCTCGTGCCACCACTAGATCTGTTGCGCCGCCCCTTGGGGCGGCGCTTGTTTTTTTGCAGGGATTGAAGCCACAGGCGCGCTGTTGCGCCGCCGTTCTTGAATAGTTGCAAAACAGGGAGCGACTCTATGGGCTTGGGTGATATGCTGAAAACCCAGTTGGGTTTGCTGTGGAAGTTTCTCGGATTTTTTCAGCCCCCGGTGCTGCGTTTTTTGCACGCGCTGGTGGTCTGCCTGATACTGGCGCAGGTGCTGACGCAACTGTTTGGCCTTGGCACTGTCCACATGATCTTGGGCCTTGTGTTGTGCGTGCTGGGATTTGGCCTTGTGGCATGCGGGCTTTGCATGCGTGGGCCGCGCCACTATTTTCCCTATCTGTGGGGCGACATGGATCAGCTTGCCAGAGACGTTGCGGCCATACGCAGCGGCAAGCTGATTATCGCGCCGCGCCCCAAGGGGCTTGCCTGCGTAGTGCAGGGGCTTGGCATGGGCGCTTTGAGCATGGTCTTGCTCACGGGTTTGTGGTGGTTCCGCACATGGCAATTGGGTGATGCCTCGCACACCGCGGCAAGCCTGCACAGCCTCTTTGTATGGCTTTTGATGGCCTATGCCGTTGGGCATGGCGGCATGGCTCTGGGGCATTTTTTCTTTTGGAAGCGGGCTGCGGCAAAGAAGCCTCAGGCAAGCTAACAGAATTTCCCTCCGGGCATATTCGCTGGTATCTGCCGTTGACGGCAGCTATTGGCAGCGGTATTTTTTGGTGGCGGCGCGCGCTGCGCCGCCACATCCTCACAAGCGCCTGATTCCGGCATGTCTGCCCGGCAAATGGGCCGTCCTTTCACGTCTCCTCTCTGGTAGAGTTTTGCGATCCGTTTGGAAAACTCGGAATATTTTTTTCATGGCAGCCGCAGAATTTTTTTATGTGTTCCTTCCCGGCAGAAGGCAGGAAACATTGCGGGCTCTGCGTCTTCACAATACCGCGTATAATGCTTAACTGTTTAAAACGATTTGAATTGCAATGATGCAGATTGCATTGGCCCGGTATGGGGGCAACGACAGTGGGCAAGCTTTTTGCGAGAATGTCAGACTGTGATACCAAAGTTTTTTGGCTCGTGCCCTTTGCAAACTTGTCAAACAACGCTATACGACTACATTCTCGTAAAAAAGTTGACCGACTGTTCAAACAACCGTATGGGAATCCAAATCTGTCAGGCCCGCGCAAGGGGCGCGAGGTCTGTGCCTTACCATAAAGACGTTCATGACGGACTTTTAAGGAGGCCTTATGGCAAGCCAGGCGTTGATTAAGGATTTTGAAGACATGATCGGCAAGGAAAACGTGTTCAGTTCCGAAGCCGACCGCATGAGCTATTCGTATGATTCTGCGGTGTTGCCGCCGGTCATGCCTTCTTTGGTGGTGCGCCCCACGACCAAGGAACAGCTCGGCCAGTGTGTGAAAAAACTGTATGACAACGGTATCCCCATGACCGTGCGCGGCGCGGGAACCAACCTTTCCGGCGGCACCATCCCGGACAAGTCCGAAACTGTGGTTATTCTGACCACCGGCCTTAACCGCATCATTGAAATCAATTCTGACGACCTCTACGCTGTGGTGGAACCGGGCGTCATTACTGCCGAATTTGCGGCTACCGTTGCCAAGAAAAATCTTTTCTACCCCCCCGATCCGGGTTCCCAGGCAGTGTCCACCCTTGCGGGCAACATTGCTGAAAACGCTGGCGGCCTGCGCGGCCTCAAGTACGGCGTTACCAAGGATTACCTCATGGGCATCGAATTTTTCGACGCCACGGGCGAAGTGGTCAAATCCGGTTCGCGCACGGTCAAGTGCGTTACCGGCTACAACCTCGCCGGCATGATGGTGCAGTCTGAAGGCACGCTGGGCGTCATTTCTGAAGCCATCCTCAAGCTCGTGCCGCCGCCCAAGGCCTCCAAGGCCCTGATGGCCGTGTTCTCTGACGTGCAGGACGCCGCCGACGCCGTGGCGGGCATCATTGCTGCCCACGTTGTGCCCTGTACTCTCGAATTCCTCGACAACAACACCATCGTGCGCGTTGACGACTTCACCAAGGCTGGTCTGCCGCGCGAAGCCGGCGCCATCCTGCTCATCGAAGTGGACGGCCACCCCGCCCAGGTTGCGGACGACGCCGAAGCCGTTGAAAAGGTGCTGAAGGCCAATCACGCCACCGCCGTGCACGTGCCCAAGGACGCCGCCGAAAAGTTCAAGCTGTGGGAAGCCCGCCGCATGGCCCTGCCCGTGCTGGCCCGCGCCCGGCCCACCACCGTGCTTGAAGACGCCACCGTGCCGCGTTCGCAGATCCCCGCCATGGTCAAGGCCGTCAACGACATCGCGGCCAAGTACCGCCTTGAAGTGGGCACCTTTGGCCACGCTGGCGACGGCAACCTGCATCCCACCTTCTTGTGCGACAAGCGCGACGCCGACGAATTCAAGCGCGTGGAAGAAGCCATCGACGAAATGTTCGATACGGCTATCAAGCTGAAGGGTACGCTCTCCGGCGAACACGGCATCGGCACCGCCAAGTCCAAGTGGATGGAAAAGGAAACCTCTCGCGGCACCATTCTGTTCTCGCAGCGGCTGCGCCGGGCTCTTGACCCCAAGGGACTGCTTAACTCCACCAAGCTGGTGGGCATCTAGGCAGTTCGCTCCGGCATTGCAGAGGCGGGGTCTTTTGGCCCCCGTCTTTTCCGGGGGTTGCCCGCCCTGTGCGGGCGCTACCGGGCAAGAGCAAAAATTCAACCGCTCCAGGAGCGTTTCATGAGTACTATGCACGAACTGGCCCAGCGCCTTATGGCCCTGGACGACAGGATCACTGCCTGCATGAAATGCGGCATGTGCCAGGCCGTGTGCCCCATGTTCGGCGCCACCGGTATGGAAGCTGACGTGGCTCGCGGCAAGCTGGCCCTTATTGATAACCTGGCCCATGAGATGATTCAGGACCCTGCGGCTGTGGCCGACAAACTGGGCCGCTGCCTTTTGTGCGGTTCCTGTCAGGCGTCCTGCCCGCCCGGCGTCCAGATTATGGACGTCTTCATGGAAGCCCGTGAAATCGTAAACGAGTTCATCGGCCTGCACCCGGTCAAGAAGATGATCTTCCGTTCGCTTCTGACCAAGCCTGGCCTCTTCAACTTCGCCATGCGCGTTGGCGCGCCCATGCAGGGCCTGATCTTTGGCTCGAGCAACGACGCGCAGGGCACCGTGTGCGCGCCTCTGCTCAACTTTATGCTGGGCGACCGTCACATCCACCCCCTGGCAAAAACGCCTCTGCACGCACGCTACGGCGCGCTTGACGAACCCCGCCGCGCTGGCGGGCTCAAGGTGGCGTTCTTCCCCGGCTGCGTGGGCGACAAAATGTACACCGATATGGCAGAAGCCTGCCTGAAGGTGCTGCGTTATCACAACGTGGCCGTGTTCATGCCCAAAAATCTCACCTGCTGTGGTATCCCGGCGCTTTCGTCCGGCGATGCCAAGGGCATGGTGGAGCAGATGCGCGTGAACGTGGAAGCCCTCAAAAACGGCGACTTCGACTATATTCTCAGCCCCTGCGGTTCCTGCACCTCCACGGTCAAGGAACTGTGGCCCCGCTACGCGCACCGCCTGGGTTCTGCTGAAAAGCACAAGATTGAAGAACTGGCCGCCAAGGCCATGGACATCAATGCCTTCCTGGTGGATGTGCTCAAGGTGCAGCCCGCCGAGCAGGCTCAGGAAAATGCCGTCAGCGTGACCTACCACGATTCTTGCCACCTCAAGAAGTCGCTTGGCGTTGTCAGCCAGCCCCGTTCCGTTGTTGAGGCCAATCCGGCCTACAAGATTACGGAAATGGCCGAAGCTGACCGCTGCTGCGGCTGCGGCGGATCGTTCAACCTCTTCCACTACGACTATTCGCGCAAGATCGGCCAGCGCAAGCGCAACAATGTGGTAGCTTCCGGTGCCAAGATTGTGGCCGCCGGTTGCCCTGCCTGCATGATGCAGCTTGAGGACGTGCTTTCGCACAACCACGACTCCGTGCGCGTCAAGCACACTGTGGAGTTGTACGCTGAAAGCCTGAAGTAACATATGAGCGCGGCGGGGGACTGTGGTTCCTCCGCCGCGTTTATCAACCCGGCGGTTATTCTGCCAGAATGCCCATCTGAAGAAGAGCCGTGGGGGTTTGTTTTTGAAGCTATGGGCGTGTTACGCCGTTCGCAGGAATATGAGCGCAAACAAGGGCAGTGGGCGAATCCGGCCCTCTGCACACTACTTTTCGCGGCGAAGCTGCATGGTTCAAGAACCCGGCGTGTTTTGAAAAAGGAGTTGTTTATGACACATCAGGAATTGGTAGAAGCCTTTTCCGCCAAGGCTGCGGCTGTTACCGCCGTGGTGCAGGAAGTGCCCAACATGGCAGCCGCCTTGCAGTATGTTGTGGACGTTTGCGCCAACAAGGCTCCCGCAGAGCTTTTGGCTGACGAACCCGGCACGGAACAAGGCCCCCTTGGCCCCAATAAGGTTCCCACGCGCGTGCAGCGCGTTGTGGCAGCGCCGCAGCTTGGCGACGCCGACTTTGCCGCGCTGGCAGCTGCCTGTGAAGAAAAAGGTTTTCTGTGCATCCGCGAAGGGCTGCGCAATTATCTTGCCGGTATTGACGTGGGCGTTTCCACCGCTGAGCTTGGCGTTGCCGCCAGCGGCACCTGCCTGCTCAATACCGACAGCGAAGACGTGCGCCTTACCGGCATGATCTCGGAAGTTTCCGTGCTGATGCTGCGCAAGTCCACCATCTACCCCGATCTGCCCTCCATAGCCCAGTTGCTGCGCGAGCGCATGAACGAAGGTACTGCCACGTACACCACCCTGGTGACTGGCCCCAGCCGTACCGCCGACATTGAGCGCGTGGCTGCCGTGGGCGTGCATGGGCCGCTGGAACTGCATATCATTCTGCTGGAGGACTAACCCATGCATGACGCCCTCAAGAGCTCATCGGGATATCATAAGGAACTGGACGAAGCCCTGAACGACGAATTTCTGCGTCGTACCCTTGATACCTTTGCCGTGGCCTACCGCGCCAACCGCGAAGCCGTGTTCAAGGAAGTGGACGAGAAGGCGCTGATCAAGCAGATCGCCGACGCCAAGGACTACGCCTGTCAGCACATGGACGAACTGTACGCTCAGTTCAAGGCCGAAGCTGAAAAGCGCGGCGTGCACGTGCACCGTGCCGCCACCGCTGCCGAAGCCAACGACATGATCGTGCGCATCGCCAAAGAAAACAAAGTGAAGAAGGTGGTCAAGTCCAAGTCCATGACTGCCGAAGAAATCGGCCTGAACACCGCGCTGGAAGGCAACGGCCTGATCGTGGACGAAACCGACCTTGGCGAATGGATCATCCAGCTGCGCCACGAAGGTCCTTCGCACATGGTTATGCCCGCCATCCACCTTTCGCGCTATCAGGTGGCCGACGACTTCACCAAGGCCACCGGCGTCAAGCAGGATTCTGACGTGCAGCGCCTGGTCAAGGTGGCCCGCGTGCAGTTGCGCCGCAAGTTCATCGCCGCCGACATGGGCGTGAGCGGCTGTAACTTTGCCGTGGCCGAAAACGGCGCCATCTCCACCGTGACCAACGAAGGCAACGCCCGCATGGTTACGACCCTGCCGCGTGTGCACGTTGCCATTGCCGGTCTGGACAAGCTCGTTGCCAAACTGGACGATGCCCTGGTGGCCCTTCAGGTGCTGCCCCGCAACGCCACCGCCCAGCGCCTTACCTCCTATGTTACCTGGATGTGCGGCGCAGGCCCCTGCGCGGCCAATGCCGACGACAAAAAAATCCTGCACGTTATCTTCCTTGATAACGGCCGTACCGAAATCGCCAAGGATCCCCTGTTCTCGCAGGTGTTCCGCTGCGTGCGCTGCGGCGCGTGCGCCAACGTCTGCCCCGTGTACCGCCTCGTGGGCGGCCACAAGATGGGCTACATCTACATTGGCGCCATCGGCCTGATCCTTACCTACTTCTTCCACGGCAAGGATCGCGCCCGTATTCTCAGCCAGAACTGCATGGGCTGCGAATCGTGCGCCAATGTGTGCGCTGGCGGCATCGACCTGCCGCGTCTTATCCGCGAAGTGCGCTCGCGCCTCAACGTGGAACAGGGCGCGCCCATCGAAGCCAACCTGCTTTCCGCTGTGATGAAGAACCGCAAGCTGTTCCACAAGCTGCTCAAGTTCGCCAGCTTCGCCCAGAAGCCCTTCACGCGCGGCGCGCAGTTCCAGCGCCATCTGCCTGCCGTCTTCCTTGGCAAGCATAACTTCAAGGCTCTGCCCGCCATTGCCAACAAGTCCTTCCGCGACCGTTGGCCCGAACTGGCCCCCAAGGTGCAGAACCCCACCTTCCGCGTGGCTATCTTCAGCGGTTGCGCCCAGGACTTCATCTACCCCGAAGAACTGGAAGCCTGCGTGAAGATTCTGGCCGCCAAGAACGTGGCCGTGGACTTCCCCATGGAACAGTCCTGCTGCGGCCTGCCCCTCGAAATGATGGGCCAGCGCAAAACCTCCATGGACGTGGCCAAGCAGAACATTGCGGCCTTCCGTGGCGGCAACTACGACTACATCATCACGCTGTGCGCCAGCTGCGCCGGTCATCTCAAGCACCACTACCCTGAAATTCTGGATCAGGATTTCTCCACGGTGGAAGCGCAGGCCTTTGCGGCCAAGATCATCGACTTCAGCTCCTTTGTGCATGACGTGCTGGGCCTCAAGGCCGAGGACTTCAACAAGTCCGCGCAGAAGGTCACCTACCATGCCTCGTGCCACCTGTGCCGTGGCCTGGGCGTCAAAAAGGCCCCCCGCGACCTGATTGGCGATGCGGCTGAATACGTGCCTTGCGAGGAAGAAGAAGTGTGCTGCGGCTTTGGCGGCAGCTACTCTGTGAAGTTCCCCGAAATCTCGGCCCAGCTGCTGGACAAGAAGATCGCCAACATGAAGGCCACTGGCGCAGACCGCCTGGTGGTGGACTGCCCCGGCTGCGTCATGCAGATCCGCGGCGGTGCTGAAAAGCAGGGCCTCAAGATCAAGGTTGATCATATTGCCGAGCTCCTGGCTGAAAACCTGAAGAAATAATCCAACGAAACATCTTCCTGCGGATTGAAAGCCACGGCTCTTCATCCGCAGGAAAGTTGAGGGAAGGTGCGGTTCTCCACTGTGGGGAGGGCCGCACCTATATTTTATCAAATTTCCAAGTTGATCGGCTTTGGAAGGTGAGGTTCTGGCGCAACGCACGTTCCCTTCACGCGCAACAGCACCACCTCGGGCATCATCCGCGCAGTACTGGTGATGCTTAATCCTGCTGTTTTATAGAATGCTGGTGGCATAGCCGTAGCACATATGTTTAAAAGGCCGCCCAGCAGTGCTGGGCGGCCTTTGCGCATAGATCGTCTGGCGGTTTGATGGATGCGCCTGGATAATCCTTTGCGGGGTGATTGTTCGCTAGTGGCTGCGTTGCTTGGCTGGTAGTTGCTTCCAGTACCAGTTGCTCACGAGCGTATTGTCACGTGACGCCCATTCGCCGCAGGATTCAAAATAGTCCAGCACGTTCTGTTCCCTGACGCTGAGCTCAATCCCTGAGTGCGCCATCTGGCGCATGCGGATAAAGATCACCAGACATTCAAAGAGCGAAAACAGATCGTCAGTCTCCAGGGCATCCTGGTTCAGGTATTTTGTAAATTCCTGATAAAAGGGGTTGTGCTCGTCAACTATGGAATCATAATCCGTGCTGAATTCCTTGAGTGACATAAGGCCTGCACGAAAGTGTGTTTCGATGGGGCATTCATGGTCCTGTCCAGCTTTGGCACAGAGGCGCTGCATAAGTTCTAAATGATCGGAAAGCGGCATAGCTTGGCTCCTGGGACAAATTGTTCTGCAGGTAGATAGTTTATCTTCTATAAGCATTCAAATCAAGCGGGTGAAAAAAAAGCCCGCTCTTGTTCAGGCGGGCTGTTGTAAAAAAACAATCTTAAATGGCAGAGACTGAAACTAAAAAATTTTAACTGGCCTACTCGGGGCACTGTTTAAATCGTAAAAAGTTTTTTGTGATTTTTTTCTACAAGTAAACGTTGCTTTTTGCAATTAGACTATCGCTGATTGCGCCGTGGTTGCAGATACTGCGGCTGAAAAAGCAGGCGATACTGCTTCACCGTAGACAGTCGCTGAGGGGCTGTTACTTCGCCCTCGATGGACAGGGCCTTGTCAGAAAGTCCGAAGGGTTGAAGCTGTCCAGGCGGAACATCCATGTGCGAGAGTCGCTCGCCGCTGACATTGAACACCGGGAGGCTGCTGGAAGAAGAACCAGCCATGAGCACTGCTGTGGCATTGGCCGAAGGTGAGACGTTTTTTCCAGCAGCCGAGCGCTGCGAGGTGGCATTGAGCAGGCTTGGCATGGATATTTCTGCCTTGCGCAGCACATCAATAAAATCGTTGCCGGTGCGCCCGACAAAGGTCACAAGGGAAGAGCCGTCGCCGTACACAAGCAGGCTGACGGGCATGGTGCCGCCGTGTATGCCAAAGTAGGCAGGGCGCGCACCAGCTGGCATGACCACCCAGCCTTGCTGTTCTGGCAATCCCTGGCTGTCTGTGCTCCAGGAGGTTGCGGGGACAAGGGCAGTCAGCAAAAAACAGAACAAATAAATTGTGTTCCGCATATTATCCTGTTCCGGATAGGGAAATTTGCATGTTACGGTATGATTCTACCGCCATGCCACACCCTTTAGTGAGCCGCGCGGCAATTGTCAAGGAGACTGTGAAGGCGCATGTAATATGCCTTTACAAGCCTAGCCGGGGCGGCGCTTTTTGGATTTTGACGCAGGCTGCGTAGCTGGCTCGGGCGCAATTTTTTGCGGCCGCGGCGTAAGGTCGGGCGGCGGCGGAATCTGGGGCAGATTCTGGGCATTGCCAAGGTAGTGCAGAAAAAAATCGCCCAGGGATTCCGTCATGCGCCTGTGGATTGTCCCGCGTGTTTCTTCCGTGACCGAGCGGCACAGTTCTGGCAATTCCATGGCCAGAGATTCGGGGCAGGGCGCCATGAGCGCGCCCGTGTCGGCCTGCGGCAGGCTCAGCCAGCGAGGCTTTTTATCCATAAGTTCAAATATGCGCCGCGCATGCAGAGCGGGGTTGTTCAGGCTGTCGTTGGGCGCGGCCATGATCAGCAGCGGCGGGTAGAACCAGTGGAACGACTGGCGCGAAAACAGCATGCCAAAACCGGGCGCCACTGCCGCGATGGCGCGAATGCGCGTGTCGGCAAGGCTGCGTGTGAGCGGCAGGTTTTTGCACAGCGATTCCATGCGCTCGCGAGCCCAGGTATTGCAATACATGTCGTTTGGAGCTGTGCGCGAGCAATAGCTGGCCCAGCCCTCGCAGTCGGGCAGCGCACCGCCCAGCAGCAGAGCAGCCGCGCCGCCAACGCCAAAGCCGACTACTCCGATGCGCGAGGCGTCAATGCTGGGCTCCACTTCCGGATCATGGAGGAGCAGGTCAATGCTGCCAGAAAGTTCGCGCGCACGATTTTCAAGCTGCTGCCATGTCAGCAGGTTGTCCATGTTGTCCATGTTGTCGCCAGGGTGATTGGGGGCAGCCACCACAAAACCCAGCGATGCCAGCCATGCGGCGGTATCATGGTAGGAAAAACGTGTTCCCGCAGTATCATGCGAGAGCAGAAGCAGGGGGAAACGCCCGTCCACAGCCTTGCCTGCGCGGGAGGCGGAAATCTCCCACGGGGCATAGTTGAGATCACGCGGCGGGCGCGATGATGGATACCACACATTCACATCCAGGCGCAGGCCTGTTTCCGGCGACCACTGACCAAGCGTTCTGAAACCGACCATATAGGTGTCGGCGGCATTGGCGGCAGGAGCGAACAGGAGCAGGGCAAGGACGGCTATGGTGGTGAGTACGCGCATGGCTGTGTTGTGCCACAAGCGGCCTTGGGGTACAAGAGCAGACCGAAGGCGCGCCAATGCGCCAGATGAGGGAGATCTGCCTTTATGGAACTACTGAGCAGCTTTGTCAGTTTTATTCTGCACATAGACGTGCACTTGTTTGAGCTTGCCGATCAGTACGGTTTGTGGCTTTACGCCATACTGTTCGTCATTGTTTTTTGCGAAACAGGCCTTGTGGTAACCCCCTTCCTGCCGGGCGATTCCCTGCTGTTTGCCTCCGGCGTGGTGGCCGGGGCTGGCCTTTTGGGCTATGGCGAAGTGATGGGCATACTGCTTGCGGCGGGCATACTGGGCGATGCGGTGAATTACTTTATCGGGCGGCATGTGGGCCCGGCCATTTTTTCGCGCGAGAACCGCCTCATCAAAAAGTCCCACCTGCTCAAGGCGCACGATTTTTATGAGCGCCACGGCGGCAAGGCTATTGTGCTGGCTCGCTTTGTGCCCATTGTGCGCACCTTTGCGCCCTTTGTGGCGGGCATTGCCCTGATGCATCCGCCCACGTTTTTTATGTTCAACATCACGGGCTGCGTGCTCTGGGTGGGCGGGCTGGTTTCCGCCGGGTACTTCCTCGGCAACCTGGAATGGGCGCGGCAGAACTTCAGCCTGATTGTTTACGGCATCATCATTGTTTCCGTGCTGCCCGTTGTTATTGAAGTAGCGCGCTCCAAGTTTGGGAAGAGCAAGGATTAGGCCCTACAGCACCACGCGCAGGCGTCCGCCTTCCATATGCGCCTCCCTGTTGATGCACAGGGGGGCGTCTTCATTATGGTGGGAGACAAAAACCATCTGGACGCCCTGCAGGGCAAGCTGATCCAGTAGGTGTAGGTACTGGGCGCGGCTGGGCGCATCCAGGCCGGAGCAGGGCTCGTCCAGCAGCAGGATATCCGGCCCGCCCACCAATGCGCGCGCCAGGAACAGGCGGCGCAACTGACCCGTGGACAGATGGCGGATGGATTGCCGCCCAAGCTGCTTCAGCCTCTCGGCGCTTTCATCGGGGAACATCTGGGCCATGCGGCTTGCGGCCTCGGCCCGCTCGGCATCAGAAAAACGGCGGTATACGCCTATGCTGTTGTCAAAACCCGTGCAGACCATATCAAGCGCATTGAGGGAGTAGCCGTACAGAGCCTGCGAAAGGTCTGACACAAGGCGCACGCCCTTGCGCAGCGCTTCAAGGGTATCCACCTGCCCGCCCTGACCGGGCAGCCAGCGGTCAAATCTGCCCCCCGCGGCAACAAATTCATCACCTGCCAGCAGGCGCAGCAAGGTGGACTTGCCCGAGCCGTTGGCCCCGGTGATGCGCCAATTTTCGCCCTGATGCATGCACCAGCTGATGTCGTGCAGCACCTCCTGCCGATCAATGAATACGGTGACGTTATCCAGATCAAGCATGGCGTGCCCGCCGTTGAGCACATGTTCAGCGACGCTGGAAGTATTGTCGTTCTGCTGCGTTTTTGGCGCTTCTTCGCTGGCCTCAGATGCAGGCGGCGCTGTGAGCAATCGGCCATTACGCACATAACGGCGGCCAGCGCACCAGTCGGGAATATTGGCGGCGCGGTGCGCTGTCATCACAACTGTGCAGCGGCTGGCGTATTCGCCGAGTGTCTCAAAGAAAATCTGGCGATAGCGTTCGTCAAGGCCTTCATCGCACTCGTCAAGCAGCAGCAGGGTGGGCGCGCGCAGGAGGGCGCGGCCAAGCAGCAGCAAGCGCAGCTGCCCCTGCGAAAATGTGGGCACCGTGCGCTCGAGCAGACCTTCGGCATCAAGGCGCGCTGCCATGTCTTCCACAGCCTGCCGCCTGTAGGCCGTGCTGTCGGCATAGACCAGCTGGGTATCTTCAAAGCCTGTGAGCAGCAGGTCGCGGCCTGTGAGATCCCAGGCCTGCCGCTGATAGTTTTCCTGCTGCGCAGGAGAGACAAGGCTTGTCATGCCCCTGCCCGCCAGGGGGGAGTCTTCCGGGCCGTCAGGCCCATGCCACTGGATGCGCCCGTGGGCGGGCCACAGCTCGCCGCGCATGAGCCGCAGCAGGGTGGACTTGCCCGAGCCGTTGGGGCCAATGAGCGCGCAGTGCGCGCCGCGCCGCACCTGCCAGTTGATGTTGTGCAGCACATGCTTCTGGCTGGCATCGCCGGGCAGAAAAAGACTTACGTCATCAATGGATACGATAATTTCGGACATATATGATCCGTTGTGTCAAGGCGCAGGCCGTTTTACAGGGGCCGCACTATCCGCTGGCCCCGATTAAAAATGGTGTACTCGGCAAAGCCAAAGGCCCGCGCGTAGGAGGCCAGCCGGGCAAAGCCGTAGCCCACGTCATCGGTGCCGTGCGCATCAGAGGCAAAACTCACGGGCAGGCCCATTTGCGCGGCCATGAGCATAATGGGCGGCGCGGGGTAAATCTCGCGGCAGGCCTTGCGCAGGCCAGCGGAAGATATCTCCATGCTCATGCCCATGCGTTGCAGGGCCGCAAGGCCGCGCTGCACCAGCGCCATGCTCTCCGGCTTTGCCAGCCAGATGTGGAACTGCTCCACAGAGAAAATCTTGATCAGGTCAGGGTGCGCGGCAATATTGAAAAGGCCGGAAAGGATCATGCGCTCCCATGCTTCAAAATAGGCCTGATACTGCTTGTCGCATTCTTCCTGCGAAAAGGCTTTCCACGGCTCAGCGCCGTCGTCAAAGCCCCAGTGCCCGATAAAATGCACGCTCCCCAGCAGGTAATCAAAATCAAAGGCTGCGCAGGAGGCACGGGTGTAGTCCTCCTGTCCTTCGAGCCAGTCCATTTCCATGCCGAACAATACGCGGCAGGGGCCATTAAGGTTGGCGGCCTTGAGGGCGCAGACCTCGCGCTCGTAGTCCGGCAGGTGGCGGGTCAGTTGCTCGCGGTATTCGTGGGTGTAGTCAAAGCCCACGGGACGGGGCGAATGCTCGGTAAAACCCATGTATTCAAGCCCTCGGGCCTGGGCGGCAGTGTACATTTCTGCCGGAGTGTTGCCGCCGTGCGAATACTTGGTGTGCGTGTGCAGGTCTGCGAGAATCATGCTGATTTTCCTGATATGCCGGGGCCGCGCCCTTGGCCCGCCGGAGAATGACATCCCGGCCCCTGAAGGGGATGTTGTCGATATAAAAGGGCCTGCCGTATTGGCGCAGGGGGCGGCAGGTCTGATGCAGGTGTGAACTCTGGTTTGAGTATGACCGTGAACAGCCGCTCTGGCAAGCCGAGGCCAGTGGGCAGGCGGAATTGCTGCCTGTTTTATGAATGGGCTATGAAAAAAGGGAGCCTCCAGCGGAAGCTCCCTTTTATCAGATGCCGTGCTGCAATCAGCCTGCGATTCTTTTGACTATTTCCTGTCCGGCCTTGCGCCCTGCGCCCATGGCCAGAATGACCGTGGCTGCGCCGGTGACGATGTCGCCGCCCGCAAAAACGTTGGGAATGGAGGTTTCGCCAGTGGCCTCATCGGCCTCGATGTAGCCCCACTTGTTCAGCTTGAGTTCCGGGGTAGCCTCGAGAAGGATGGGGTTGGAGCGGGTGCCCAGAGCCACGATGGCAAGGTCGGTGGGCAGATCGTATTCCGAGCCTTCCACAGGCATAGGCCTGCGGCGGCCAGAAGCATCGGGCTCACCCAGTTCCATGCGTTGCAGCGTCACGGATTGAAGGCGCATTTCCGCATCGCCGTTGAAGCGCAACGGGGCGGAAAGCATGGCAAACTGCACGCCTTCTTCCTCCGCATGCTCCAGTTCTTCCAGGCGGGCGGGCATTTCAGCCCTTGTGCGGCGATAGACCACATGCACGCTTTCCGCACCCATGCGCAGAGCTGTGCGCGCCGCGTCCATGGCCACGTTGCCCGCGCCGAACACGGTAACGTGCTTGCCGGGGTAGGCCGGAGTGTCCTGCGAGGGGAAGTTGTAGGCGCGGCCAAGGTTGACGCGGGTGAGGTATTCGTTAGCGGAGAACACGCCCACCAGATTTTCGCCGGGAACGCCCAGAAAGACGGGCAGGCCAGCGCCGACGCCGATGAAAATGGCGTCGTATTCCTTGCGCAGGTCATCAATATCAATGGTGCGGCCACCCACGGAATTGAGGTGGAAGTCCACACCGGCCTGACGCAGGCCGTTGATTTCCGTGGCTACCACGGTCTTGGGCAGGCGGAAGGCGGGGATGCCGTAAATAAGCACGCCGCCGGGTTCGTGCAGGGCTTCAAACACATCAACCTTGATACCCGCGGTGGCGCACACGCCAGCACAGGTCAGGGATGAAGGGCCGGAGCCGATGCAGGCCACCTTTTTTGCACCCAGGGGCAGGGCGCAGGCATTGGTGCCGGTCACCTGCTCACAGGCTGTGGTGGCGATATACGTGTCTGCCACAAAGCGTTCAAGACGGCCAATGGCCACGGGCTGACCCTTGGCCTTGAGCACGCACTTGCCTTCGCACTGGTGCTCCTGGGGGCACACGCGACCGCACACGGCGGGGAGGCTGTTGGTGGTCTTGATGATGCGGTAGGCGGCGTCCATGTTGCCTTCGGCAACCTGATGGATAAAGTCGCGGATGGGCACTTCAACCGGGCAGCCTGAGACGCACAGGGGCTTTTTGCACTGAAGGCAGCGGCTGGCCTCGGTCTGGGCCATTTCTCTGGTGTAGCCAAGGGCGACTTCTTCAAAATTGGCGCGGCGCACTTTTGCGGGCTGGCAGGGCATGTCCACACGGGGAGCCACGGTCTTTTTGGGCTTGCTATTCTCCATGGCTGACTCTCCGGTATTCTTCAATGGAAATGGTTTCCTGCTCCCGGTAGGCGGCCAGGCGGCGGCGCAGTTCGGGAAAATCCACTTCGTGACCGTCAAATTCGGGGCCGTCCACACAGGCGAACTTGGTTTTACCGCCAACGGTGACGCGGCAGGCGCCGCACATGCCGATGCCGTCAACCATGATGGGGTTGAGGCTGACCGTGGTCTTGACGCCAAAGGGGCGCGTGGTTTCCGCCACGGCGGCCATCATGGGCACAGGGCCGACCGCCACGACTTCAAACACGTCCTTGTCTTTTTCAAGCCGGTCGCGCAGAAGTTCGGTAACAAGGCCCTTGTGGCCATAGCTGCCATCGTCCGTGGAAATAAGCAGCTCATCCACAAAGGATTTGAGTTCGTTTTCAAAAAGCAGCAGGTCTTTGCTGCGAGCGCCGATAACGCCCACAACCTTGTTGCCGATGCGTGCATGGCCCTTGGCAATGTGGTGCATGGCGGCAATACCGGTGCCGCCGCCCACGCACACGACCGTGCCGCGTTTTTCAATATGGGTGGGGTGGCCCAGGGGGCCGCAGACGTCAAGAATGGCATCTCCAACGCCGAGTGCTTCAAGCATGGCCGTACTCTTGCCCATAACCAGATACACTATGGTAATGGTGCCGTTTTCCCGGTCAGTATCTGCAATTGTCAGCGGAATGCGCTCGCCCTGTTCGCTCATGCGCAGCATGACGAAGTGGCCGGGGCGCGCTTTTTGCGCGATTTGCGGCGCGTGGAGCACCAGTTTGCTGGTTTTGCCCGGGATCAGGCTTTCCTTTTGCAATATAGGTGTTGGCATAGGTTCTCCTCGTCAGGCATCTGAGTTGCTGCATGGTAGCTGCGATCGAAATTACTTGCAAGTAACAGTTTTATCGTATCTCTCTTACATGACTGATATAATTTGCTCCTCACTTTTACTTTGCGTTTGTGGGCATGTAATGGGCCTTTTTTTTAGATGTAGCCTAAAGATTTGGCCTAATGTTCCGATAAAAATCTTGACGAGTGGGGAAGGGGAGACGGTACAAAACCAAACAAGGAGGCGGACAGGGCCAACCCCTTTGCAAGGAAGCAAGTGATCCATTCATGGAGGAATGGTCATGTCGCAACACATCGGTGACGTTTTCCAGTTGGGAGCCTCGCCGCCTGAATTGGCCGATGATCCATCACACAATCGTGATCTGAGGCTGGTTGAGCGGTATCTTGCAGTTCTGGAAGAAAACAAAAAGGCATGCCGCTCGGCTTTGACTGACGCGGATATGGCTTTGGACATGGCGGGTTTTGTGCGGCGGCAGCTGCGCAGACCTGCCCAGATGCCCAGGATGTCTCCGGCCTTGCTGGCCCTGGCTCTTGTGAGGCGCGTCCCTGACGCGCCCGAACAATAAACCGGACGGACTTCTACGTTGAATTCCGGCCCGGATGCAGAACGACCATGCGTTCTCAATGCAATCTTAACAGTGCATTGCAGAACACAAACCACTAGCATCACTTTTCCGTGACATGATAGGGGGCATGGCAGTCCGCAATCCATGACGAATTCTCCACTCATAGAGAGGCGGGGGCGTGGGGCCTCTGCCTCTCGCGTTTTATGCGCCACCACTATCTGGAGGCAGTGATAGCCCGCCTCTCGTGCCGTCGTGCAGCGGCACACCGAAAAGATTGAGCCGGTCGCGGTTTAACCGCGCCGAAAGCGAAATATTTTCGTGCCTTTAGCCGGGCGCAGCCACGGCGCATTGTGCTTGTAGCGGGGGCGTGGGGCCTCTGCCTCTCGCGTTTTATGCGCCACCACTACTGGAGGCAGTGATAGCCCGCCTCTCGTGCTGTCGTGCAGCGGCAGCACCTTATATTGACTAGTGAAAACGGCCCCTTCCGGGGCCGTTCTGATACGTCGGCAACCGCCAGAGCGTTTGCTTCAGGTGTGCTTGCTTAGGGATAGAATCCTGTGGGCTTTTCCGACAGATTGATAAGGATGTTTTTCTGCTGGGTGTAGTGCTCAAGAATGACCTTGTGCGTTTCACGCCCGATGCCCGATTCCTTGTGCCCGCCAAAGGGAGCGCCCGCCGGAATGCTGTTGTAGGTATTCACCCACATGCGGCCCGTTTCAACGGCGCGGCTTATGCGCATGGCCCGGTTGATGTCGCGTGTCCAGACCGCGCCGCCCAGGCCGTAAGGGCTGTCGTTGGCCATGGCCACAACTTCGTCTTCCGTCCTGAATTTGATGATGACTGCCACGGGGCCGAAGATTTCGTCCTGCGCCACGCGCATGTTGTTGGTGACGTTGCCGAGCAGGGTAGGACGCATGAAGCAGCCCTTGGCAAGCTCGCCATCTGTAACGCGCTCGCCGCCGCAAAGCACGGTGGCGCCTTCCGCCTTGGCCTGTTCAATGCAGAGTTGAATGGCCTTGAGGTGTGATTCATAAATCTGCGAACCCATCTGGGTTG
This sequence comes from Pseudomonadota bacterium, assembly GCA_023419375.1. GTDB lineage: Bacteria > Desulfobacterota > Desulfovibrionia > Desulfovibrionales > Desulfovibrionaceae > Desulfovibrio. The sequence continues at coordinate 78,494 of JAEZYD010000047.1, read as the reverse complement.
CGGGATCCCACGGCAGGCCAACCTTGACGCGGTTGAAGCGTTCCACGGCTTCTGCCACGAACTGGTCGTAAATATCCTCGTGCACAAACACGCGCGACCCGGCGCAGCATACCTGCCCCTGGTTGAACAGAATGCCCATTTGGAGGCCATCCATGGCCAGATCCCACTGACAATCGGGAAAGTAGATGTTGGCCGATTTGCCGCCCAGCTCAAGGGTGGAGGGGATGAGGCGCTTTGCCGCAGCGAGGCCCACCTGACGCCCAACCTCAGTAGAACCGGTGAAGGCAAGCTTGCGGAAGCCAGGATGCTCGAGCATGAACTGGCCGGAGCGGGAGCCGCGCCCGGTAATGACGTTGAACACGCCCTTGGGCAGCACGTCTGCAATGAGCCGCGCCAGTTCCAGCACGGAAAGCGAGGTGTGGTTGGAGGGCTTGAACACGGTGCAGCACCCGGCGGCAAGCACCGGGGCCAGCTTCCAGGCCGCCATGAGGAAGGGGAAGTTCCACGGCACAATCTGGCCTACAACGCCGATGGGTTCGCGGAACACCAAAGACATGGTGTTTTCGTCCAGCATGACGGCGGTGCCTTCATCGGCGCGCACCACCCCGGCAAAATAGCGGAAGTGGTCGGCGGCAAAGGGAACGTCCACATTTATGGTTTCCCGTATGGGCTTGCCGTTGTCCAGGGTTTCCACCATGGCAAGGTGTTCTTTGTTGGCATCAATAATGTCTGCAATTTTCAGCAGCATATTGGCCCGCTCAATGGGGTCGATCTTTTTCCAGCCGTCCCAGGCCTTGTTGGCAGCAGCCACTGCTGCGTCCACATCTTCCTTGGTGGCTTCGGCGCAGGTTGCCAGGCGCTCGCCATTGGCGGGGCAGAACGTTTCAAACGTGCCGCCGTCGGAGGCCTGCTTCCACTGGCCGTCGATGAAAAGGGAGTACGAATCCTGAATGTCCGGTTTGTTCATGAATCACTCCTTTTTTTGAAACCATGATTGTCTAAAAAGACAATAGGGGAGATTTATGGATTGCAAATCCATATTTAGTGGTAGATTTTTGTTCATGCTGACATGATTTAATACATATTGTGAAAAAAAATACAATTTAAAATTATATTTATATAATCATTCAACACAACAAAATCTTCTTGTTGCGTAGTAAATAAAGCAATGCTTGCGTATTTTGCAAACGTGTCACGCTAATATTGCGTATCAGGATGGCTTGCTTAAAAAAGATATGGGATTCTGGCAGGATGGGTGAAAGTACCCTGCCAGAATCCCATATGAATGGCGGTATGTCGGAATGAAATCAGCTTTTGGCTGCGCGGTAGCCGTGCGAGAAGTCGGCGGCGTACAGGCGTGAGGGCGCGCCCTCGCGGCTTTCTGCGGGCAGCACAAGAAAAACTGTCTGCCGGGTGAGGTTGTGGCGGGTTATGCACTGGGCCAGCTCGCCCAGGGTTGTCCAGTGCAGCTGTTCCTCGGGCCAGCTGACCATATGGGCGCAAAAAATCTGGGTTTCTGGCGGCAGGCTGCGCGAGAGTTCGTCCTGAAGAGCCTGGGCCGAAGCTGCGGAGAGGTAGACGGCCATGGATGCCCCATGCTGGGCCAGCAGGTGCAGATGCTCACGTGCCGGTACCGGGGTGCGGCCCTCAAGGCGGCTGATAATGAGGCTCTGGGTTACTTCCGGCACGGTAAAGGTAATGCCCGCCGCAGCCGCTGCCGCACAGGCGGCGGTAACGCCCGGCACCACACGCCAGGGAATGCCGTCCGCATCCAGCAGGGCGGCCTGCTCGCGCAACGCGCCGTACAGGGAGGGATCGCCCGTATGCACACGGGCCACGGAGCGGCCTTCCAGCGCGGTTGCCCGCACCAGCGCATGGCACTGCTCAAGATTCAGCGGGGCGGAATCCACAACCATGGCGTTGGGCGCGGCGCAGGCCACAACCTCGCGCGGCACCAGCGAACCCGCATAGAGTACGAGGGCGGCCTGTTCAATGGCCTTGCGCCCCTTGATGGTCATGAGGTCTGGATCGCCTGGTCCAGCGCCCACAAATGTAACGATGCCGGGCGTCATTCCGGTCTGCTGCGCGCTGTCCATGCGCTACCTGCCTTCGGGCTGTGCGCCGGACTGAATGGGAGCAGGCGCGGGTTTTTGGGCGGCGAGCAGAAACACGGGGTTCATGGCCGCCAAATGTACGTCGCCGCCAAGGCTTTTGCCCTCAGATGCGCTGATTTGCAGAATTTCCACGGGCCAGCCCATGTCTTCAAAAAAGCGGCGGCACAGACTGAAACTGTCCAGAAGCACACAACTGACCACCACGCGGCCCCCCACGGGCAGGCGCAGGCATACGTGCCCCAAAATGTCATCGCCGTCATCGCCGGAAAGGCCGCCGCCGATAAATACCCGCTGCGGATCAGGCAGGCCGGGCAGGCATTCGGGGGCTTGCCCGAGGCGTACTTCCACATTGGCCGCGCCAAAGCGCCGGCGGTTTTCCTGAATGCCCATGGCGCGCCCGGCGGAGCGTTCCACCGCGATCACGCGGCCTTCATGCGCCAGCACGGAAGCTTCAAGAGCCACAGCGCCCGAACCGGAGCCGAGATCCCACACCACATGCCCGGCTTCAATACGCAGTAGCGCCAGTGCGGCGGCGCGCACGGGCTTTTTGCTGATGAGGCCCCGGTCAACCGCGAGCTGGTCGGCGTCAAGCCCAAGGTGCGGGCGGCGGGCCGGAGCCATGGGTATCAGCACCATTGTGCAGGCCGGGCCAAATTCCCGCCCGGCGGCATCGGCCAGGCTCAGGTGGCTGACGCATTCATCGGCAGCGCCCATGCGCTCAAAAATATGGGCATCAAACCAGTCCACCCCTCTGTCGAGCAGATGACGGGCGAGCACATCGGGCGACATGCGCGCATCAGTCAGGATGCAGAGCGGCGCGTTTTTGCCGCAGGCCACGTTGAGAGGGCGCAAATCATCGCGCCCGTGCAGGGAGAGGCAGATAACCTTGTGCCACGGCAGGGAAAGGCGCGCGCAAGCCTGTTGCAGGGAACTGACAGCGGGCAGCAGGCGCACGGCATCCGGCCCCATGCGGCGCACAAGGGTCGCGCCGATGCCAAAGAGCAGGGGGTCGCCATCTGCCAGCACAAGCACGCGCTCCCCTGCGGCCCGCAACTGGCTGAGTCGGGTGAGCAGCGGCTCCAGGGGGGTTGTCAGGGGCAGCAGCCGCGCCTTGAGGGCGGGGCCTGCTGCTGGAGAATTTTCCTGATCACCTGCGGTATTGCCGGATTCCAGACTGCTGCCGGAAAATTCCTCCAGCAGCAGGCGCCCGGCGCAGATGACATCGGCTTGTTCCGCCAGTTGGCGCTGGGCTTCAGCCAGGCCAGCCAGGCCTCGCGGGCGTGCGCAGTCGAGACCCATGACGGTGATGGGTTCCGGCGCGACAGTCGTTGGCTCAAAAACAAAGAATGACTGCAACATTTCCGACATGGGCGGCCAGTCGTCCTGCTCGGACGTGCCCGCAACGGCGGGGCTGGCGGGCGCAGCGGCAGGTGTTGCAGACACGCTCTCGGCCACAGGTTCGGCCTGTGCGGTACTGGCGGCAAGTGTGGTTGTAGCTGTTGTTGCAGCGGATTCGTCTGGCAACTCTGCGGGCATGTCTGGGGCGGCATCGGCGTTTGCGGGAGCGGAATCTGGCAGGAGGGGTTCATCCCTGTCTGACGCGTCCGCGTCTGCCGTTTCTGTTTCCGCGCTGTCAGCGGAGGGCTGCGCTTCATCAGCGCTAATCGGGGCGTCACGGTGCGGAGCGGCAAGCCCCGCAAAGGTGCTGATATTTAGGACAGTTGTCGAGATGTCAGCAGGTAATTCCGGCACGTCGGCAGGATCGGCGGCGGCTTCGGCGTCCATATGACCAGCAACATCGGCAGGGGCATGCGTAAGGGGCTGATCAGCGGGATGCTCGTCATGAGTCCCCAGCGGGCCAGCGGCAAGGCCCTCGGCCGAAACGGCGTTGGTTGCGTCAGCGTCCCGTGTTGGTGTGCCGGGCGTATGGGTTGGCACGGCAAAGCCGGGCAGTGAGACCTGTTGTTTCATAACGCCAATAATTCCCTGCCGTCAGTGTGAAAAAGGTGCAAGCTCACGGGGCGGCCTGCAAAAAGTTGCGCCGTGCGCGCCGCCTGCTGCGTCACCCGCTTGATAGTCTCTGTGCCTGCGCTGTCTGTCAGCAACAGCTCCAGTGCGTGAGCCGCTGTTACGCACCGGGTGATGGCATTCGCGCAGCCAGCGCCTGCCTCTCTGGCAAGCTGCGCCAGCGCCTGCATGTCCAGCGTGGAATCCTTGGCATGCGTGTACGTATGCCCTTGGGCAAGCTTGACCAGCTTGCCAAAAAAACAGCCCCAGATGATACGCTCAAACGGCATGCTCCCCACTGCTTGCAGGGAGAACTGCGCAAAATCCGCCACCTGCACAAAGCACCGCTCCGGCAGGTCGGGGTAGCGCTCCATAAGCAGCCGTTCAGAGCGCCTTCCCGTGGTCAGGCATGCGCATTGGCAGCCTGTGGCGCGGGCCACGGCAAGCCCCTGTTCGATGGTGGCCTTCCACGCATCGTGGCTGAACGGACGCACTGTGCCCTGGGTTCCCAATATGGAAATGCCGCCTTCAATGCCCAATCGGGGGTTGAAGGTCTTGTGCGCTAGCCGCGCGCCATCTGGTACGCTGACAAATACCGTCAGCCTGGTGCGGCTTTGGCGGGCAGCGGCGTATTCCTGCTCCCGGGCTTGCAGCGCAAAGGTTATCTGCTGGCGCGGGACCGGGTTGATTGCAGCCTGACCAATGGGCACGGGCAAACCCGGCAGGGTGATGCGCCCCACCCCCGGCCCTCCCTTTATAATGATGTGGTCGGGGTATGCAACTGCCGTGTCGGGGTATGCCCCCCCGGCGTCATGGGCGGGGGACTGCCGCGCCGCATCATCGAACTGGTTTGCAGGGCAAGGCATGGGCGGCAGCGCGCTCTCCACCACCGTGGCTGTTACGCGCGCGCCTGAGGTGGCGTCTGGGTCATCACCGCCGTCCTTGATTATGCTGGCATGGGCAATGGCAATGATATCCGGTGGCGGCGGATCGGCCAGCGCGCTTGCGGCGTTGGCTTCGGCTGCGGCCCAGGCCGCATCCAGTTCCGGTGCAGGGCCTGCGGCGCAGCACTCAATGTTCAGGCGCAGCCAGCCCCGAGCCTCTGGCAGGCAGCCACTGTTTTTGCACGGATTGTGCGCGCCCTGAACAGCCCCAAAGGGGGGCAGGGGCACCCGGACTGCATCCGGGGCCGTGCCCGTGCGCAACAGGTGCAGTGCGGCCAGCGCTGCCCCTGTTGCGGCGCTGCCGGTTGTGAACCCTTCCCGAAGCTTTGCAGCCATGCGTCAGCTCATAGTGGGGGACATGCCAGATGCCAGGCTAGATGCCATTCCGGAAGCCGGATTTGGGGCCAACCCGGGGCGGACGTCTGGATCAGGCAGCCAGACCTTGCCGCGGGCCACAAGCGACACGGGGCCGTCTATGCCGGCCATGTCAAGGCCGCCTTCAGCAAAGAGCCGAACGTCCAGAGCCGAACCGGCGGGCTGCATGATGGAAAAAGAGCGGCGCGAGCCTGCGCGCGCAAGGCACAGGGCCAGGGACAAGGCTCCGGAACCGCAGGCATTTTCAAGAAATGTTGTTCCGGCATCGCGCACATGCACAAGAGGCAGCATGTCCAGCAGACCCTGACATTCACGCCACCAGATGACGCCCGCGGCAGGTTCGGCATCAAGGCCGTGCTGCTGGCGTAGCTGGGCGGCCACGGCGTGGCAGTCATCGGGCAGGGGGTGCGTTGCCCCGCCGAGCAGCAGATGGCAGATGCCCGGCAGGCGCACCAGATGCGCGCCCTTCTCTATAGTAGTAATGGAATATTCGGGGAGGCGCAGCAGGGCCTCCACCTGCCAGACCGGGGCAGAACCCCGGGTGCGCAGGCGCACAGGTGTCTGCCAGCCGGAAACCTGGATTTCATCAAAGCGGACAGGATGTTCCGAAGGTGGCGCAGCTTCGGGCGTTCGCCCGTTGCGAGGCACAATTCCGTCCAGCACGCCCTGATCCGGGCCTGAATATTGGGCAGTGTATGCCAGCAAGGCCCCTACGGCGCGGCTGGCATTGACGCAAAATTCACCGCCCGCCATACGCAGCTTGCGCTGGGGCAGGTTTACAAATCCCGCCTGTTCGCCCCCGAGCATGGAAGAATCCAGCGCCAAAGACGCCAGACGCGCCTGTTCTGCCGGGCGCTGACCATTGTCAGGAAAAAGCAGGGTGGTGTTGCCCCCAGGGCTCCATTTGGAAAAAGTCAGTGCAGGCATGAAAAATCCTTGGTTCTTGGCAAAGTATGCCTCAGCCCCGGCGGGCTGTCCAGCGTCGGCGGCGGAGCGGGGGGCAGCCGCCGGATTTTTGCTGACAAAGGGGAAAAATCGGATGTACGTTGTTGTTGATCTGTGATGAAAAAGCGAAAGAGTGTTTCCTATTTACAACTTGCGGTTTTTCCTAAACGCGGGTATGTGAAAGGCAGTTGCCGTCTCCAAGGCCTATGGCTGTGAGTGAGCCGGTAACGTGGCGGGCACACCGCGATTTACTGTTGTTGACGGTAATCGACGACACTAACAACGTTTGGGAGGCAGTATGAAATCGTTTCGTCTTCTTGCTCTTGCGGCCGCTCTTGTTCTGAGCTACGCCGTGGCCGCTGCGGCCGCTCCGGCTTGTAACAAGAAAATTGAGAGCTTCGACTTCGTAGTGGACTATTCTGGTTCCATGATGATGCAGAACGACAAGCTGAAGCAGGACAAGATTCTTGTGGCCAAAAATGTGCTCACGCGCATCAACGCCGCTATCCCCGCTCTGAGCTACAATGGTGGCTTGCACACCCTTTCGCCCAACGGCGCCATCATTGCCCAGGGTCCTTGGGATCGCGCCGCCATGGCAGCTGGCCTCAAGAAGCTGAGCAGCAACTTCGATATTTTTGGCCGCATGACCAGCATGGGTAACGGCCTGCAGGCGTATGAACCCTTCATCTCCAGCATGAAGCGCGACGCCGCCCTGATCCTCGTGACCGACGGCGACAACAACCGTGGTACCGACCTCGTGCAGGTTGTGAGCCAGATGTACGCCAGCCAGCGTAACCTGGTTGTGCATGTGATCTCCCTGGCCGACACCCCCAACGGTGAAGCCACCATCAAAAAGATCGGCGCCCTGAACTCCAACGCCGTCGTGGTGCGTGGTGAAGAACTGGCCACCAGCGATGCCGCTGTTGAACGCTTTGTGCTTTCCGTGTTCTGCAAGGACGAAGACGTCATCGTGCTGCGCGGCGTGCACTTCGCTTTCAATTCCTATGCTCTTGACGGCAAGGCCATGGGCATCCTGAACGAAGCCGCCACCCTGATCAAGAACAACCCCAACAAGCGCGTTGTTCTCTCCGGCTGGACCGACTTCGTGGGTTCCGATGCCTACAACATGAAGCTTTCGCAGGAACGCGCCAGCTCCGTGAAGAACTACCTCGTGAAGCAGGGCATCCCCTCCAGCCGTATGACCGCCATTGGCCGCGGCAAGTCCTTCAAGTATGACAACAAGACCGACGAAGGTCGCGCCATGAACCGGCGCACCGAAGTGTCCTTCGAGTAATCTCGGAGCGCCTTCGCGTCAGTTGAATTAAAGCAAAAGCCGGGTGGTGTATGCCGCCCGGCTTTTTATGAGGTGCATGGCACATGCGTAAGATTCTGGCACTCATTCTCACGTTGGGGTTGACCACTGGCGGTTGCGCCTGGTTTGGCGGCTCTTCTTCCACTGATGAAGAAGTAAAGCCCGCTCAGCCGCAGGAACAGACCGCAGCCCCTGAACCGACCCCGGCCCCTGTAGCTCCTGCCAAGGACGCCAAGGGCAAGAAGGGTAAAACCAAGGCCGAAAAACCGGCTGAAGTTAAGCCCGTTGCCACCAAAAAAGGCGCGAAGACCGAAGCTCAGGTCGCCGCCGAGCTCACCATGGTGGGAAACAGACTGGCTGCCCAGGCTGCCCGCACTGTGATGCCTTCCAAGTCTTCCAGGGAAGTGCGTCAGGACGGCAAGGATTACGTGGGGACCTACATTGATGTGGACTCCTCCAACGTGACCACAGAATTGCGCCCCAGCCCCACTGGTCAGTACGTCGGCTTTATCCGGTATCAGGAAAGGGTGATGGATTGCCGTGGCAAAACCCGTCAGGAAGCCATGTCTACTGCTTCTTGCGAACAGGTCAAGGCCCGCAACATCAACGAACTGATCCGTTTTGACGGTTCGACCTGGCAGTATTAGTAAAAGCGGTAACACCGCTCTGGTTGCGCGCTGCCTCGTGCTGCGTTCTGCCGGAGCGGATGTTCCACGCTCGGTGAATCATCGTGCGTGAAGATATTTCAGCGGGGTTTCGGCCCCGCTTTTGCTTTTTTTGAGGCATCAGGGAAGCAAGCGGCAGTGGTCATGGCACCGGTGGAGTGCCCCGGTGCCTGTGCCTGATAGGCTGCATGGATCGGGTCAGCTCTTAGCGAGGCAATCGGGGTACAAGGTCTGAGTCGTCCTTGTTTCTGGAGGGCGCGCGAGGAGTTGGATCAGGCGGCATCGCCTTTCAGAAAGCCCTCCGGCAGATGATCGCGAATCCAGCGGGCGCACTGGGCCGGGTTTTTACCCTCGGCGGGGCAGCGCAGGGTCGCATAATATGTATACAGAGCCTTGCGTTCGTTAAAAATATCCTCCAGCTTTTCGCCGGGGTTCATGGCAATGCCGCGTTCAGGATTGCGGGCGATGCGTTCTTCAATCAGATGAAAGGGCACATCAATATAGACGACAGGCCCAAGCGCAGCCAGATGCCGCATGGCCGCATCGCGGTAGATGACGCTGCCGCCCGTGGCAATGACCGTTCTGTTGGCCTTGATGGCGCAGATTACCTTGCCCTCGGTATCCAGAAAGGCCGCCTTGCCCAATGTGTCGGTAATGTCTTGCAGGCGTGCGCCGTAGGCGGCTTCGATCAGGTGATCGCTGTCAACAAAAGCCCATCCCAGCTCCTGCGCCAGGGCTGAACCCACAGTGGATTTACCCGCCCCGGCCATTCCTATAAGGGTTATGCAGGGGGCTGGCATTGCGGGGGCTGCTGTTAAATCCGGCTTGCTGGACATGCGGACTCCTGATGGCTTGAATGGAAACGCATGGCCTCGATGCTGTCATGCGCAGTGCATACGGAATTCCTGAAAGTAAATCGGTTAGTGGGAATGTGCCCAAGCCCGCGCTGCCTGTCAACGCCGGGCTTTGCCAGTAAGCGGCTGATGGTGCGAAGGCGTTCTGCTTTTTCCGCCGCGCCGGAGCCATCTTTTTTCGCAGGCTAAAGTTTTTTGCTTCAAGGCCGATAAGCGCAGTAGAGGTGAGTTTTATGCGCAAGTCAGTTGGTATGCTATTGCTTGCTTTTTTGGCGTTTCCCCTTTGCCGCGTTCCCGTTGCGGCCGCTGTGGAGGCCGTCCCCCTGCCGCCTCAGGTTCCTGCTCACACGGCCTCCGGGGCCACCAATCTTACCGATGTGTGGCTGCACAGCGGTGGCGGGCGGTTGTATTGGAACACGCTTGTAACGCCACGGCAGATTGCTCTGGAAGGGGCGCGGTTTGTGGACCCTGCGGCTGTGCCGGAGTTGGCCATGACTCCTCAGGCAGACAAAAAACCGCCGGTGCGTCAGGCAAAGCGTAAGGTCAAGGTTTCAAAGGCTGCCCCGCAGTCCGCCACATCTCCGGCCCCCAAGGGCGTGGGCAAAACATCCCTTCCGGCGCCTGTCAGCAGCAACGCCATCCCGCCGCTGAGCAACGCAGCTCCAGCGCAGACCACGTCTGGCGCTTCTGCCACTGGCCCGGCCAAATCGGCCAATGCCGCGCCAGCGCCGAGTTCTGCGCCCATGCCATATTCGTCTGCGGCGGCATCGTCAGTGGGTAGTATTGGCGGCGCAGGTGGCGGTGCAGTGCCAGACGTGTCGGCACCTTCGGCTTTTTCTGCGGACGATGTGTTGCCGAGGGCCAATGCCCGGCCTTAAGCCCGGAGGTTCAGGTAGCGCGTTTCGCGATGGCCGCGGGCGCGGCCCATGCTTGCTGCGTGAGCCGCCAGTGCCGGCTTGAAGGATCCGCTAAAAAATGTGCGAACGCGCTGCGGTCAGTTTTTTTTTGAGCGTGGCGCGTTTACTCTTGCGGCATAATTGCAACAAGGGCATTATCGTTGCGCGCTGTGGGAAATCTGGCGCTTGACGGAGACGTTGCTGGCGTGTATGTAGCTTGTTCCATATATTTTAACGCCAGGGCAATGCTGCCCTTCTGCGCTTAAAAGCCGGGGGGGAAGCCCCAAAACCGCTCAGGCCCGGCGTGCCGCATCGCTCCGGTGGTCGGCCAAGGCCCTGCCGGAAATTTTTTAAGGAGTCTACCATGAAAAGAACATATCAGCCGAGCAAAATCAGAAGGGCCCGCACTCACGGGTTCCGCACCCGCATGGCCACCCCCAGCGGGCGCGCCATCATCCGTCGTCGCCGCGCCAAGGGCCGTAAGGTTCTGAGCGCCTAGCGGGCGGGCTTGCCCCGTTCTACATGGGTATTCCCATGAATCAGAATGGTCTGCCGCAGCACCTGCGGATACGCCGAAGGGCGGAATTTGTAGCGTGCTATGAGCGGGGCAGGCGTCTGCATACCGAGCATTTCCTTGTTTTTGTGCTGTCGGGCAATAGTCCCGGTCTAGCTGCGCGCACTGGCATGGCTGTTTCCCGCAAGGTAGGCAATGCTGTTGTGCGCAATCGCGTCAAAAGGCTGCTGAGGGAATTTTATCGCCTGCATCGCAGCGATTTGCCCAAGGAAGCTGACATCGTTACCGTTGCTAAAAAGCATGCCGGAGAGGCTGCGCTGGATTTGGCCAGCGTAGCCGCCGAGCTTTTGCCGCTGATGCGGCGCGTGGTTCGGCGAGAGCCGGGCCGTCCGGCATTGGATGGGCTGCCATGAGTCATTTGCTGCGTAATCTGTGCATATTACCCATACGCGTTTACCAGCTTTGCATCTCGCCAGTGCTTCCCCCCGCCTGTCGGTTTTATCCCACCTGTTCCGCCTATGCCGCAGAGGCCATCATGACCCACGGCATATTCCGGGGCGGCTGGCTTGCGCTCAAGCGTCTTGCCCGCTGCCATCCCTGGGGCGGTTCAGGTTATGATCCTGTTCCACCACCAAGACGTCCCCGTGACGTCCCGCCACTGTCCCAGGAGTGAACGCCCTCATGCAAGACGGAAAAAATCTGATCATCGCCATTCTTTTGTGCCTCGTCGTTATTGTGGGCTGGAGTTACGTGTCCGAGTACATGGGCTGGGTCCGCAAGCCTGATCCGGCCATTGTTGCCCAGCAACAGCAGGCGCAGCAGCAGGCTGCACAGCAGCAACAGGCCCAGCAGGCCGCCGCAACCGCGCAGCAGGCCATGCCCGTATTCACGCCCGCCCCGGGCCGCGACCTCACGGTCAACTCCCCCCTTTATGAAGCCGTTTTTCACACTGGCGGCGGCGCGCTGCGCTCCTTCAAGCTCAAGCAGTATCAGACCGGTCTTGCGGTGGATTCCCCGCTGGTCAACCTCGTTGACCCCACGACTGCCTCGGTTGCCCCTCTGGGCCTTGTGGTGAACAGCCAGCCTTCGTGGAGCACTGGTCAGTGGTCTGTGGAAGGCAATGAAAATGGCCTGAATATCGGCGCCGGACAGCAGGGCGTGCTGCGCTTTGACGGCGAGGTGGACAACCTGCGCGTTATCCGCGAAATGACCTTCAGCTCCGATACCTATCTTATCCGCGAAAAAATCCGCGTGGTGAACGCCACGGATCAGGCCCGCAGTGTTCGCGTCAGCTACACTGTGGCCGCCGATGCCAGCAACGCCGCTGGCGGCCGTTACGACGCCATGCGCCTTGCCTGGGACAACGATGGAAGCCTTGGCGAAGAATCTTCGCCCAAGACGCTTGAAACCACAGGCGCGCAGGTTGCTGGCAAGATTTACTGGGCTGGCACCATGAGCACCTACTTTCTTGCTGCGGTGCTGCCCGGCGACACGAGCAACGTGACCGTCAAGGGCCGCATGCAGCAGAACGTGTTCCGCGCTGCCGTGGAAGAACCTGAAGTGATGCTCGGCCCCGGTCAGGAGCGTGAACTCACGGTTTCTTACTGGATTGGCCCCAAGGAACGCGCCAAGCTTGCCGCAGTTTCTGACCAGCTTGCCAAGAGTATTGACCTCGGCATGTTCCATGTGATCGCCAAGGGCCTGCTGTGGCTGCTTGAATTTTTCCAGAAGTACGTGAACAACTGGGGCGTGGCCATCATCTTGCTGACGGTTCTCATCAAGGCCCTGTTCTGGCCCCTTACGGCCAAGAGCTACGCCTCCATGGAAAAGATGAAGAAGCTTCAGCCGCATATGGTTGCTATCCGCGAGAAGCACAAGGACAACAAGGAGCTCATGAACAAGGAAGTCATGGCGCTCTACAAGACCTACGGGGTCAACCCGGCCAGCGGCTGTGTGCCCATTCTCATCCAGATGCCCGTGTTCTTTGGCCTGTATCAGGCCCTGCTCACGTCCATCGAGTTGCGTCACGCGCCCTTTATCACCTATCTGCCCGGCACCGACATCATCTGGCTGGCTGACCTTTCGGCCAAAGACCCGTTCTACATCACGCCCATCATCATGGGCCTGACCATGTTCATCCAGCAGAAAATGAGCCCCCCGGCCACTGACCCCACCCAGCAGAAGATCATGATGTTCCTGCCGCTGATCTTCACCGCCATGTTCCTGAGCTTCCCCTCGGGCCTCGTGGTGTACTGGCTGGTCAACAACGTCCTGTCCATTGCGCAGCAGAGGATGATGGCGAAGAAGTTCTCTACATCCGTAGCGAAGTAGGCCGCCCCGGCGGGTTCGCGTGACACAGCAAGGGGTTCGTATGGAAGGGTTTAAGGAATTCCAGGGAAAGGATCTCGACAGCGCCATAGAGGAAGCCTGCGGCTACTTCAATACAGCGCGTGAAAAGCTCGAGATTGAAATAGTGCAGGACGCCAAGTCCGGCATATTCGGCATCGTGGGGGCGCGCAAGGCCAAGGTTCGGGCAAGGCGCGTGCAGCTGCGCGAAACTATGGAAAGCATTCTGGGCAGAAAGAACGGCGAAGGGGCTCCGGCCCCTGCGCCGTCTGCCGGACAGCCCGCACCCGCGAGTGAAAACTCCGGGGCTGTGGAGCAGCGCAAAAACGGCGGCAACCGGCAGGAGCAAGTGCCTGCGGCTGCCCCCGAATCTTCTGCCCCGGCAGCGCCCAAGGCTCCCGTGGCTCCCAACGCTCCGGAGGTTCAGGCCGAAAAGGGCCGTGGCGATGGGCGCGACCGCCAGCAGGAGGCCCGTCCCCAGCGTAATCAACAAGACGACAGACGCAACCAGCAGGATGACAGGCGCAACCGTGGCCGCAACCGCAAGCCGCAGTCGCTGGACGCCTTTGAGAGTGAAGAAGAGCTGGATGCCGCCATTAATGGCAATGTGCTGGAAAAGCCCGGTGACCGGCCTTTTGACCGCAGGGGCGAGCGTAACGGCAAGCCTGACAGGAATGGGGCCAAGCCTTCCGGCAGAAATCCCAGAAACGACCGGGGCCGTGACCGCACAGGCAGAAATGCCGAAGGCGGCGAAGGTGCGGAGGCGGTCAATCCCGCCGAAACCCCTGCACGCGAGGCCAGAGGGCGGCGCAATGACTCCCGGCCCGACAGCCGCTCAGACAATCGTTCAGACAGCCGCTCCGACACCAGGGGCAACGGCAGGGCAGAGGCCCGCTCCGCCCAGCGCGAGAACAATCGCCCCGAGCGCGCACCGCGCCCTGACGCGCCTGTGGATGGACTGGAAGATGATTTTGAAGCCGCAGGCGAGGGCTTGCCGGTTACTCCTCTGGAGCAGCTTGACGCCGCAAAGCTTGAAGCCCTTGTGGATGAAACCGTCCGCAAGCTCATCCGCCCCATTACTGGGGACGGCGTGGGCATCACCGTCAAGATCGGCGGCGGCAGGGTTTATGTGGGCATTGATTGCGATGAGGACTCCGGCCTTCTGATTGGCCGCGAGGGGCAGACCCTTGCCGCCCTGCAATACATGATATCGCGCATTGTATCGCGCGGCATGAATGCAGCCGTGCGGGTGCAGCTTGACGCCGGGGAATACCGCCGCCGTCAGGATGAAAAACTGCGCGAAATGGCTCTGGCTCTTGCAGACAAGGTGCGCCAGAGCGGGCGTTCCTACTCCACAAGGCCGCTTTCTTCGTACCATCGGCGTATTGTGCATGTGTGCCTGCAAGAGGCCGTTGACGTGCAGACCCGCAGCACGGGCGATGGCCCCATGAAGCGCGTGGTCATCATGCGCAGAAAGGGAGAACGCGCCTAGCTTAAGCCTCACTGGCAGATGCGCGCTTGGCGCGCTCATACCGCAAGCGGGGCCAGCAGGGTCTTGAAGGTGCTTGTTACGTTGCCGGAGAAACAGCCCGACTGGGCGCAGATCTCCGGCAACATGCATTGGCGAAGCCGCGCAACCATAGGGCAGAATATGGAAACAGCAGTGCAGACAGACCGTGGCGACACCATCGCCGCCATTGCCACCCCTCCCGGTGCCGGGGGGATTGGCATAGTGCGCCTTTCCGGCCCCCGGGCCAAGGAAGTGCTTGCCCGGATGTTTCTGCCCCTTTCAGCACAGGTGGAAAATTTTCATCCATGGCTTTTGCATCGGGGCCGCGTGCTGGACTGGAACGGCGAGGCCCTGGATGATGCCCTGGCTGTTTTTATGCCTGGCCCGCGTACCTTTACGGGCGAAGACGTAGCCGAGATTCACAGCCACGGCGGCCCCTTTTTGGTGCAGGCAGTGCTTGAAAGCGCGCTGCGGCACGGGGCGCGACAGGCAGAACGCGGTGAGTTTTCGCGCCGCGCCTTTGTCAACGGGCGCATGGATCTGAGCCAGGCCGAAGCCGTGGCCGAGCTTATAGCCGCCCCCTCGCGCGAGGCTCTGCGCTACGGGCTCAACCGCCTGGAAGGCGTTCTGGGTCGGCGTACCGCCGAGCTGCGTGAAGAACTGGAAATGCTGCGCGCCCAGATGTGCCTTGCCGTGGATTTTCCTGACGAAGAGGTTGAAGGCATGGAGCCAGCCGCGCTCTGCGAAGTTCTCGACAGGGTCATGCTGGCCGTGCGGCGGCTGCTGGCCGGGAGCAGACGTGCACAGATCGTGCAGCAGGGCGCTGTAGTGGTGCTGGCTGGCGCGGTGAATGCCGGTAAATCCAGCCTTCTCAACGCACTGCTTGGGCGCGAGCGGGCACTTGTGACCGACATCCCCGGCACAACGCGTGATTTTTTGGAAGAAACCTGCAATCTTGACGGTCTGCCCGTGCGCCTGACTGACACGGCAGGCCTGCGGCAGGCTGAAGAAACCGTTGAGCAGCTTGGCGTAACGCGCAGCCGCGAAAAAGTTTCGCAGGCTGACCTTGTTGTGCTTGTGCTTGACGGCGGCCTGCTGGGCGAAGAGGGCGCGGCGGCAGAGGTCTGCCCTGACCCCGCAGCCCGCGAGGTTTTTGACTCTGTGGGTGACACGCCCCTGCTTGTGGTGTGGAACAAATGTGACATTTGCATGCCAAAAGTGTTCCCTCCCCGCTGGATTGGTGCGCGAACCTGTTGCGCTGTGAGCGCACTTTCCGATACATATGTCGAAGAGCTTGCAACCATGTTGCGATCTGTGCTGCTTGGGGGCAGTTCGGATGCCGCGCCGGAAGACGGCCTTGCGCCCAACGCAAGGCAATCCATGGCGCTGGAAAAGGCTTTGAAAGAACTTGAAGGGCTGCGTGCTGATGTAGTTGCAGGGCAGCCTTACGATTGTTGCGCGGTCAGACTTGATATGGCCGCCGCTCATCTGGGGGAAGTGACCGGGCTTTCCAGCCCGGCTGAAGTGCTTAACAGCATATTTGCCCAATTCTGCATTGGTAAGTAATCTATGGATATGGACGTTTTGCGCCGCAGGCTGAGTTGCGAAGAAATCAACGCCATGCCCCTTTTTCATTATGAGGGGCCTGTGCAGGTTATTCGCACCCTTGAGGATTGGAAAAACGCGCTGCCGGATCTGCGATCCGCAGACCTGCTCGGATTTGATACGGAAACACGGCCTTCCTTTCGCAAGGGACGTCGCAATTTTCCGGCTTTGATCCAGCTTGCCACGGCCAATGCCGTGTATCTGGTGCAGTTGGCCTTTTTGCCGTTCGGGCCCCATGTGGTCGAAGTTCTGGCAAATCCCGATCAGGTCAAGGCTGGTGTGGGCATCCGCGACGATATGCGTGATCTTGCCCGCCTGCACGACTTTGAGCCTGCGGGGCTTGTGGATCTTGGCGGTGTGGCCCGCGCGCACAAATTGCCCAGTCAGGGTTTGCGCACCTTGGCGGCCAATTTTTTTGGCTGGCGTATTTCCAAAGGTTCCCAGTGTTCCAACTGGAGCCTCATGGAACTGACCCCGCGTCAGATTGCCTACGCCGCCACAGATGCCTGGATCGGGCGGCTGATTTTTTTGCGCATGTGCGAAATGGGGCTCATTCCCTCCTATCGCAGCGTTTGCGAGGGCGTGCCGTGCAATGACGCCCTGGCAGCGGGGAGCGCCGTGTGAGCGAGAGTGCTTCGCTGTTCTGCTTTCCGCCTCTTGGCCCCAGACTGGTTTTTTTTACGGGCGGCACGGCTCTGCGCGATTTGAGCCGTGAACTGATCCACTACACCCACAATTCCGTTCATCTTGTCACGCCCTTTGATTCCGGCGGCAGTTCTGCGGCCCTGCGCCGCAGTTTTGCCATGCCTGCCGTGGGCGACATCCGCAACCGTTTGCTGGCCCTGGCCGACAGCGCGGTTGTGCCCGCCTCGGTAATGGAATTCTGCGCCAGCAGGCTGCCGGAACAGTCGGCGGAATGCAACGATCCGCATGAACTGTGCCAGCAGTTGCGCGCCATGGGCAGCGGGGAGCATCCCGCATGGGCGGCAATGCCGCCGCTGTTTGCAGATGCCCTGCGCCTGCACCTCAATTTTTTTCTGCAACGCATGCCCGAAGATTTTGACCCCTTCCGCGCCTGCCTGGGCAATCTGATCCTGGCCGGGGGCTACCTGCACCACAAGCGGGTGTTTGGCCCGGTCATGGCCTTTCTCAGCCGCTTGCTGCAAACGCGCGGCGTGGTACTGCCCATTGTGAGTGAAAGCCTGCATCTGGCGGCAGAGCTGGAAGACGGCTCTCTTGTGGTGGGCCAGCACCGCTTTAAAAATCTCAGCGGTGCGGTGCGGCGGCTGTTTCTTACCGTGCACGAACCTGACCGGGGAGCCGAACAGGCAGAAAAACTGCAAACCCCTTGCCGCCCGCCTCTTGCCCCGGCCCCGGTGGCCTATCTGCGGTCGGCTGCGGCCATTTGCTATCCCATGGGCAGCTTTTACACCAGCGTGCTTGCCAATTTGTTGCCCCAAAACGTGGGCCGTGCCGTGGCTGCCGTTCAGTGCCCGAAAATTTTTATCCCCAATACCGGAACAGACGCGGAACTGCACGGCCTGACCGTGGCGGGGCAGACATCCATGATTTTGCGCCATCTGCGCGAAGATGCCCCCGACGCCCCCACCGAGGCCCTGTTGCAGACCGTGCTGGTTGATGCCCGCTATGGTCACTATGAGGGAGGGCTGGATGCTGGCGAACGTGACGCCCTCGCCCAACTGGGTGTGCGGCTGGTGGAAAAACATATGGTCTGCGAAAATGATCCGCAGCGCCATGTGCCGGAATTAACCGCCAAAGCCCTGCTGGAGCTTGTTCCCGGCAGTTCGGTGACCCTGTGAGCAATGAAACTCCCCTCGTATCTTGCGCCGAGGCGCAGCAAGCGACTGCAACACAGTTTGAAGCCTCCGGTGCAGATATGGTCGGCCAGAGGCTGGACTATGCCCTGACCTTGCTGTTGCCGCAGATGGGCCTGCGGGGGCGCAAGCGCAGCATTGAAAGTGGTCAGGTGCTGGTCAACGGGCGCCCCTGCAAGGCAGCGCAACGTTTGCGCAAAGGCGATGTGGTTTCGCTGGCAGATGCGCCGGACGCAGATCCGCAGACCCAGAACGCCGTAGCAGACGCGCCCGATACTGACGCAGGCCCCGCAGATGCGAATTTTGACGCTTTACCCAGGCTTTTGGAGCGGCAGGGAGAGTTCTGCTTTTTTTACAAGCCGGTGGGCTTGCATACTGCCGCATTAACAGGCGGCAACACGCC
The DNA here is from genome assembly GCA_023419375.1 of Pseudomonadota bacterium. Lineage (GTDB taxonomy): Bacteria > Desulfobacterota > Desulfovibrionia > Desulfovibrionales > Desulfovibrionaceae > Desulfovibrio. The sequence continues at coordinate 60,169 of JAEZYD010000047.1, read as the reverse complement.
CAGCCTGGAGAGCATGCTGCCGCAGTTGCTGGCAGGGCAGGGCTGCGCTGAGGCTGCCCCTCAAGATGGTGCGGATATGAATGCGGAGGCTGTGCCCCCGCAGTTGATGCAGCGCCTTGATTACGGCACTTCTGGCATTGTGTGCGCGGCGCTTTCCCCGCAGGCGGCCAAGGCTTTTCGGCTGGCCGAGGCGGCTGGCCGCTGTGAAAAGCGTTATGTTGCGCTTTTAGCCGGGCGGCTGGAAGATGATTTTACCGTGACTTTTGCCCTGCGCACGGACAAACGCAGCAAAAGCCGCGTGCTTGAACGTGAAGCAGGCTGCACGCGCTGGACGAATTTTACGCCTCTCCATTATTTTGATGGGGACGACCTGCCGCAACTCGCCCTCACAAAAGACTCCCAGTTTCACCGCGTTGGGCTGACGCTGGTCGGGTGTCGCATCCGGCGTGGCGCACGCCACCAAATCCGTGCGCATGCCGCCGCAGTGGGGCACCCTTTGTGGAACGACCCCCTCTACGCAGACAAAGATCCCGAAGCTGAAGTTCAAACATCCCACGGCACGTTCTATCTGCACCACGGCTGTCTGCTGCTGCCGGGGGCAAACTGCGTCATGCCGCCGCCCTGGTCTTTTTTGCCAACCGCTGTTGCCCGGCAAGTTCTGGAGTGGCTGGCATCTGCCGATTAAACTCTCCACTGGCTACGTTGGCGTCCTCTGCGCTGGCAAAGCGTTGCGCCAAGAACACGTCTGTATTATAGATTGTGCACTCAATCCAGTAGGTGATTTCCCCGCAAAAAGTCGCGTCAGGCGCGGGGATACGCAAAAAAGTGACCCCATAACATACCGCGATGATTTGAGTTCTTTTTTGCGCATTGAAAAGTTTAATTTGACGCCCTGTTTCCTCTTGGCACAAAGTTCAGCCCGGTATAAACGGAAGGGGTCAAACGGGTTGGCGACGTGATCATTGCTCGCCCCCCGGAAGCTGCATGCTTGGGCAAAGCCCGCGCAAACAGCTACCATTCGTGGCGCTCCGCGCTTGCAACCAGTTTAAGGAGAAAGGATGTTTCCTGCTCTACTGCCCAAATCCGCTCCGTTTTTTGCCATGCTCAACGAGCAGAATGATCTGCTGCGCCGCATGTCCGCCCTGCTGGTAAACATGCTGGAAGACGTTTCCAACATGGATCACGTGCACAAGGAAATCGCCTTTCTGGAAGAAGAGGCTGACCTGCTGCACAGCAAGATCATCCGGGCGCTTTCCCAGACGTTTATCACGCCCATCGACCGCGAGGATATCCTGCGCATCAATCAGGAACAGGAAGAGTGCATGGACTGCCTGCACAGCCTGAGCACGCGGCTGCATATTTTTGAATTTGCCTCAATCCGTTTTCCCGCCTTGCAGATGGCGCGCACCATCAGCGCCATGCTTGATTTGACCCATGAGATGCTCGCTGGCCTCGCCAATCGGCGCGACTGTCACAAAACCCGCGTGTTCCGTGCGTTGCGCAGCGAATGCGACATGGTGCTGGCCGTGGGACTGGCGGAACTTATGGACGAGCACCAGGAACTGACAAGCAAGGCCCTCATGCGGGTGCTCAAGTGGAGTCAGGCCTATGAGCGCATGAACATCCTGCTTGAGCAGGTCAATGCGCTGGCGGAAACCATTGAAGAAGCGGTGCTGAAAAATGTTTGATATCCCCGTGCTGCTGGCGCTCATTGTGCTGGTGGCCCTGGTGTTCGACTTCACCAATGGCGCGCACGACTGCGCCAATGCCATTGCCACCGTGGTTTCCACCAAGGTGGTGACGCCGCGTTTTGCGGTGGGCGCTGCGGCCCTGCTCAATCTGGGCGGGGCGCTGCTTGGTACTGAAGTGGCAAAAACACTGGGCAGCGGCATTGTTTTGCCGCAGGTGGTGGAGGGCAGCCACGTACTTGTGCTGGCCGCCCTTGTGGGGGCCATCACCTGGAACTGCATAACCTGGTATTTCGGCATCCCTTCATCGTCGTCCCACGCCCTGATTGGCGGGCTTATCGGAGCCGCCGTGGCTGACGCTGGCTTCGGAGCGCTGAACGCCAAAGGCATCTGGGACAAGGTGCTGGTACCCCTTGTGGCCTCGCCCCTGGCTGGCTACGCCGTGGGTTTTTGCTGCATGTGGATCATTTACTGGATCTGCGGAAGTATACACCGGCGTAAGGTCAATGCCTCGTTCCGGCGTCTGCAACTGCTGTCAGCCGCGCTTATGGCCACCAGTCACGGCCTCAACGACGCGCAGAAGACCATGGGTATCGTCACCCTGGCCCTGATGATTTTTGGCAAGATCGACTCCGTGGAAGTGCCCCTGTGGGTCAAGCTTTCCTGCGCCGGGGCCATGGCCCTTGGCACCGCCGTTGGCGGCTGGAAGATTGTTAAGACAATGGGGCACCGTATTTTCAAGCTGGAGCCGGTGCACGGCTTTGCTGCGGAAAGTTCCGCCGCTCTGGTCATCACCGGCGCCTCCCTCATGGGGGCCCCGGTCAGCACCACGCACACCATATCCGCCTGCATTTTTGGCGTGGGGTCTTCCAAAAGGCTTTCAGCCGTGCGCTGGAATGTGGCCGCAAATCTGGTGACCGCATGGGTGCTCACCTTGCCCGCTGCGGCAGGCGTGGGATTTGTTTCTTACTGGCTGCTGCATTTTATCTGGAACTGACCGGACGTTGCACGCAATGCGTTGGCCCTGCGCCCGCCTTGCGAGAGAGACCATTCAAAACCCCTGTCCCCGCGATTTGCCGGGACAGGGGTTTTTGTTTCAGGGGGGGTATGCGTAATGCCGTGGGCATCCATTTGTCTGCCTGATACAGCCAATGAACATCAAGTTCTGGTCAGAACAAGAATGTATGGCATAGCGTAATGATTGCGGAGATGGAGGGGCTTGCAGAAGGGGAGAAAATTGCACGCAAAGAGGGCCGTCACGCTGGCAGGGTCAAAAGCCGAGCGCATTCGGTGCGCGCTCGCCTGTATGCGGGCGCGCTGCACGCGCAGATATCGCCGGAGATGTCGGGCCGCAGGCTTTGCCAGGTGCGGCAGACGGCAGCGGGGCCGCAAGGGCACCCTGTGCGGGCTAGTCGCGGCTGCCTTCGCGTTCTTCCTGGCAGGCGCGGCACAGGCCAACACCGGGCAGGGCTTCAAGGCGCTTGGCGGGGATGGGGTCGCCGCATTCACGGCAGCAGGCTACTCCATTGATCCATTCCGGGCCGCCGCGATCCACAGCGGCACGGGCCCGCATGAGGGCTGATTCGCGGTCAAGGCGCTCCAGCTCGGTAGCCTGATCAAAAACGTCCATGAGTACTCCTTGTGTAAAGCAAGCGGCAACCCCGCAGAGCGGGGTTGCCGTAATTTTTGCAGAATATTTTCAGGAAGCCCTATGTAGTGTACAATCGTGCTTCTGTAAAGACCCGGACAGGTCGATTTTTTTAAAAAGCCTTCAAAATGTCTTCAAGCGTGGTCACAAAGCTGTCCAGATCCGCCTGATCAATGTTCAGGGGCGGCAGGAGGCGCAGGGTGACGCCGTGGCTCAGGTTGCAGATAAAGCCCCGGCGCAGCAGCTCTTCCCACACATCCTTGCCGGAAACGGTCAGCTCAATGCCCAGCATGAGGCCAATGCCGCGTACTTCGCGGATTTTGCCGGGAACGCGCTGTTGCAGCGCGGCCAGCTGGGCCTTCATGTGCTCGCCCAGAGTGCTGGCGCGTTCTGCCAGCTTGTCGCGCAGCATGATTTCCACCGTCTTGGCCGCCACCGCGGAAACAAGCGCGCCCCCGCCAAAGGTGGTGGCGTGGCTGCCCGCCTCAAAACCCTGCGCGACTTCGTCCGTAGCCAGCATGGCGCCCATGGGCAGGCCGTTGGCGAGGGATTTGGCCATGCTGATGATGTCGGGCGTAAGGCCGCAGGTCTGGAAGGCCCAGAACTTGCCGGTACGGCACAGGCCAGCCTGCACTTCATCGCACATAAAGAGGATGTCGTGCTTGCGGCACAGGGCCTCAACACCGTGCAGATAGTCTGCGGGCAGGGGCACAATGCCGCCCTCGCCCTGCACAACTTCAACCAGCACTGCGGCGGTGGCGGGGGTGATGGCGGCCTCCATCGCTGCAAGGTCGTTGGCCGGAACCTGCTTGAAGCCCTCGGGCAGGGGCGTAAAGCCATTGCTCAGGCTCTCGCGCCCAGTGGCTGCCAGTGATCCGAGCGTGCGGCCATGAAAGCAGCCCTCAAGGGTGATGATTTCATAGGCATCGCGCTTTTTCACGCTGCGCATGTAGCGGCGCGCCAGCTTAATGCAGGCCTCGTTCGCTTCCGCACCGGAGTTGCAGAAAAAGGCCTTGCTGTGGTGGCTTGTTGAGAGCAGCAGCCGCGCCAGTTCAAGCTGTTCTTCCTGATAAAACAGGTTACTCACGTGCCAGAGCTTGTGCGACTGGGTCTCGAGGGCGGCGCAGATTTCATCATTGCAGTGGCCAAGGGCCGTTACGGCAATGCCCGCCAGCAGATCGACATATTCCTTGCCGTCCACATCCCAGAGTCGCGCGCCCTTGCCTCGCACGATAGCCAGCGGGTAACGGCTGTAGGAACGGCAGAGCAGGCTCTCTTCCCCGGCTTTCACGGCGGCAAAGGCTTGTGACATGGACAAACTCCTTCTCGGTGAACGTATGAATGGTGGAATGGATGAAAGTCGCTGGCGGTTGCCAGCGCAGAGTATCAGCGCCCGGTGTGACCGAAACCGCCGGAACCGCGCTCTGTGGCAGACAGTTCCGTAACTTCACGCCATCGCGGTCGCACAAAGGGCTGAAAGATGAGCTGGGCCACGCGCTCGCCGTTCTGGATGCGGCGCTCCTGGCCGGAGGTGTTCAGAAGGAACACCAGAATTTCCCCGGTATAGTCCGGGTCGATGATGCCGACGCCCTGGGCGACGGTGATGCCGTCACGCGCGCCAAGGCCGCTGCGTGAGTAAACAAAACCGGCAATGCCAGCCGCGCGGGGCTGCACACTGATGCCAGTGCTTACCTTGAGTCTGCCCCCGGCGGGAATAACCGCTTCGGGTGTATCAAGGCAGGCGCGCAGATCCATACCTGCCGACTGGCTGGTGGCAGGAGCAAGAAAATCATCCTGCCCCTGAGCGTAGAGCTCGCGCGCGCCGGGGCGCACAAAGGCAATGTCCACGGGGGCCATGCCCTCGTGGAGGTCGTTTGCCTTTTGGGCGGCGTGCTGCTGTGAGTGGTCGTCGTGCATCGGTTGTTACTAGCGCAGCTTTTCGCTGGGGGCAAGAGCCGGATAGGGGCGCAACCCTGTTGACTTGGCATTTTGCTGTGTATACAGAAAAAGCACTATTAACACTCAACAGGATTATTGGATGTACACGTACCAGGATTCTGCCCGTTATGCATAGCAGGGGCTATTGCATAACAGCTTGATTGTTTAAGCAATAGCCCTTGCTCCGTCCTGACATTTCATCGGGAGGAAGCATCATGGGCTATAAAAAAGCGGCTAAAGTTCTGCCGCAACATTTGTTGCGGGCCATACAGGAATATGTTGACGGGGAATACCTGTACATTCCCCGCAAGGAAGAAAACAGAAAACACTGGGGAGAAACCGCCCCCAACCGTGCCTTGCGCGCTGTCAGAAACACCGAGATGGCTGCGCGGCGCAAGGCGGGCTGGACTGTTGCGCAACTGGCGGAACGGTATTTTCTTTCCGAAAAAGCGGTTTACAAAATTCTTGCGGCCTTGAACTGAGGCTGACAGAGCCCCACTGAGACTGGCGGCACTGCCCTGGATTGTTCCGGCTGTTGCGGTTATGCTCGCAGGAATGTATTTGTTTGCCTTCAGCGCCCTGACGTGTCGGGGCGCTTTTTGTTGCGCAAGGAGCGGGCGGGCTTGCCATCAGGCGGGATTTCTTTCAAGCTGCGCGGCAAGGAGAATATATGCAGATTATGTCCATAGCAGTGGTGGGCGGTGGCCTTGCCGGGTGCGAATGCGCCCTGCATCTGGCCCGGGCCGGTCACTCTGTAACCCTGTTTGAACAAAAGCCGGGCCACAGGTCGGCTGCCCATATCAGCGAGCATCTGGCCGAGCTTGTATGCTCCAACTCCCTTCGGTCAGATGAACTCACATCCGGCGTGGGCCTGCTCAAGGCCGAAATGCGCGCTCTTGGCAGTGATTTTATGGCACTGGCCGATGCCCACCGCGTACCCGCTGGCAAGGCGCTGGCCGTTGACCGCGAGGCCTTTGCCCGCGCCATGACCGAGCGCGTGGCGGCGCAGGCCAATATCACGCTTGTGGAACATCAGGTGGCATCGCTGGACGACCCGGTGCTCGCGCCCTTTACGGGCGAGGGCAGGGCAGTGGTCCTGGCTGCCGGGCCCATGGCCTCGGAGGGGCTTTCCGCCTCCCTGGCAGAAGCCGTAGGCGCAAAACACTGCTACTTTTATGACGCCATCGCGCCCATTGTGTGGACGCACTCCCTTAATATGGACGTGGTGTTCCGCGCCTCCCGTTACGGGCAGGAAAACGGCGAGGCCGACGGCGAGGGCGACTATCTCAATTGCCCCATGAGTCGCGACGAATACGATGTTTTTTATGCGGCCCTGCTGGAAGCGCAAAAAGTTTCTGCCCACGAGTTTGAGCAGGAAAAGCATTTTGAAGGCTGCATGCCTGTGGAGGCCCTGGCCGAGCGCGGCCCCCGCACTCTGACCTTCGGCCCCCTCAAGCCTGTGGGATTTGTGGACCCGCGCACAGGGCACAGGCCCTGGGCCATTCTGCAACTGCGGGCAGAAAAGGCCAACAGCGAAACCTGCAACCTCGTGGGCTGCCAGACCAAGCTGACCCAGGGCGAGCAGGCCCGCGTGTTCCGGCTGGTGCCGGGTATGGAAAATGCGGAGTTTGCGCGCTTTGGCAGCATGCACCGCAATACCTATGTGAATGCGCCAGACGTGCTTGCGCCGGATTTGTCGTTGCGGGCGCGGCCCGGCGTGTATCTGGCCGGGCAGATCACAGGGGTGGAGGGCTATGTGGAATCAGCCGCCAGCGGCCTGTGGCTGGCCCTGTTGCTCAACGCCCGCGCCCGTGGCCTCGAACTGCCGCACCCGCCGGTTGAGAGCGCCCTCGGCGGGCTGCTCAATCACCTGCGCACCCCGGTAAAGCATTTTCAGCCCTCCAACGCGCACTTCGGCCTTGTGCCGGAACTGGGCGAGAGGGCGCGTAAAAAAGACCGCAAGGCCTTGTATTCCGCCCGCGCGCAGGAAACATTCGGCCAATGGCTCGCAACGCAGCGTGAGGCTGGCATTATTTAAGATGCTTGCAGAGGTTCGCGTTTTTTGTCATGGTATCTGACGCACGTGGTTGCAATGGTTTCTCCGGCTGCACACACGCAGGCACTTGGCGCATCTATCAGGCTTTCAGAGATAAATTGCGGCAATGTGTCAAAAAAGTGTTGACGGCGGCATGGGGAGTAGCTATATAACCGCTTGCCTCATGTAGGAGCGTAGCTCAGGTGGCTAGAGCACTTCCTTGACACGGAAGGGGTCAACAGTTCAAGTCTGTTCGTTCCTACCAAATGACTTTTCGGGGATAGTTCCCCTAAACGGCGGAAGGCCTTGGCCCCGCCCATAGCACAGGTCGCTTGATGCGACCCGAAGACCGGATTCGGCGCAGTGGGGAGGTTTACCTCCCCACTTTGTTTTATGTGCCTCCGGGTATTTTTGTAAGGAGCTTTTCATGGAAGTCCGTGTGGAAGGGCAGATGGTGGAAGCCGGTGACTCCGTTGCTTCTGTCCTGCAAAAAGCCTTGAGCGGCAAAAAGTTCAAGGCGGCTGTGGCCGCGCGCGCCGATAACGGCGCTCTGCTGGATCTTTCCGCACCCCTGCCTGCCGGCTGCATCGAGCTTGCGCCCGTGTACGCCGACTCGCCCGAGGGGCTGCAGATGATCCGCCATTCTACCGCCCACGTCATGGCGGCGGCGGTCAAGCGTCTCTTCCCCACTGCCAAGGTCACTATTGGCCCCTCCATTGATACCGGCTTTTACTACGACTTTGACGTGGAAAAGCCTTTTTCCAGTGAAGATTTCCCCGCTATCGAAGCGGAAATGCAGCGCATTGCCGATGCGCGCGAGCCTTTCACCTGCCAGGTGCTGCCCAAGGCGGAAGCCGTTGAAGTGTTCCGCAACATGGGCGAAACCTACAAGGTTGAGCTGATCGAGAGCATCGATGCCGACACGGTGTCGCTCTATACCTGCGGTGATTTCACGGATCTGTGCCGTGGCCCCCACGTGCCGCACACGGGTTTTGCCAAGGCGGCAAAGCTCATGAGCGTGGCCGGGGCCTACTGGCGCGGTGATGAAAAGAACCGCATGCTTTCGCGTATTTACGGCACGGCCTTTGCCGACCAGAAAGCTCTGGACGCCTATCTGAAGCAGCTTGAAGAAGCCAAGCGCCGCGACCACCGCAAGCTTGGCCGCGAGCTGAATCTCTTTACCTTCAAGGAAGATGTGGCCCCCGGCATGGTCTTCTGGCTGCCCAGAGGCATGATGGTGCGCACCATTCTTGAAGACTTCTGGCGTCGCGAACATCTCAAGCGCGGGTACGAAATCGTGCAGGGGCCGCAGTTGCTGCGCGTGGAAACATGGCAGAAATCCGGCCACTACGACCACTATCGCGAGAATATGTATTTCACCAAGATTGAGGAAGACGCCTACGGCGTCAAGCCCATGAACTGCATCTCGCACATGCTCATTTACGGCAACGAGCTGCACAGCTACCGCGATCTGCCCCAGCGCTATTTTGAGCTGGGCGTGGTGCACCGCCACGAAAAGAGCGGCGTGCTGCACGGGCTGTTGCGCGTGCGTCAGTTCACGCAGGATGATGCGCATATTTTGTGCGCGCCCGAGCAGCTTGAGGGCGAAATTCTTGAGGTCATCCATCTTATCCGCGACCTCATGAATCTCTTCGGCTTCCAGTACAAGGTTGCCGTTTCCACCCGGCCCGAGAGCAGCATCGGCACCGACGAAGCGTGGGAACTTGCCACCAACGCGCTCACCAAAGCTGTGGAAAAGGCCGGGCTGCCCTACGAGATCAATGAGGGCGACGGCGCGTTTTACGGCCCAAAAATTGACGTGCGACTGCTTGACTGCATTGGCCGTGAATGGCAATGCTCAACGATACAGGTTGATTTTACCCTGCCGGAACGTTTTGACCTCACCTATGTGGGGCAGGACGGTGAAAAGCACCGCCCGGTCATGGTGCACCGGGCTATCATGGGGTCGCTTGAGCGGTTCATCGGCATTCTCGTTGAGAACTTTGCCGGTGCGCTGCCCACATGGCTTGCGCCCGAGCAGGCCCGTCTGCTTACCGTGACGGAAGCGGGCGATGAAGCCACCCTCAAGATGTGCGAAGAACTCAAGGCGATGGGCATTCGCGCCACCGCCGATACCCGCAACGAGAAACTGGGCTTCAAGGTGCGCGAGGCGCAGCTGGCCAAGGTTCCGTATATTCTGGTGGTGGGGGAAAAAGAAGTGCAGGCGGGCGGCGCCAATGTGCGCCTGCGCAATGGGGACAATATGGGGCTCAAATCCGTAGCGGAAATCGCCGCGCTGATCCGGACGGACGCCGAAGAGCCTTTCAAACAAGGAGGGATGCGCTATAGCTTCGCCTAATATGAGATTCCGTCGCGACATGCCGCAGGACGGCGTGCGTCGCAACGAGATGATCCGCGCCCGTGAAGTGCGCGTGATCGCCGCCGATGGCGAGCAGCTTGGAATTCTGCAACGCAACGATGCTATTGACCGGGCCAAAGAAGCCGGCATGGATCTTGTGGAAGTGGCTTCCACTTCTGAACCGCCCGTTTGTCGCATAATGGACTACGGCAAGTTCAAGTACGAACAGCAGAAAAAGAAGCAGGAAGCCAAAAAGCGGCAGGCCGTGGTGCAGATTAAGGAAATCAAGGTTCGTCCCAAAACTGACGACCATGATTACGAAACCAAGGTCCGCCACATCCGCCGTTTTCTTGAAGAGGGTGACCGCTGTAAGATTACGGTGTTTTTCAGGGGCCGCGAAATTGTGCATAAAGATCGCGGTATGGCCATTCTTGAACGGGTTGTGCAAGACCTTGCCGATATCGCCAAGGTGGATCAGGAAGCCCGCGCTGAAGGCCGCACCTTGCAGATGATGCTGGTGCCCAAAAAGCAGTCATAGACCGTCTGTGCGGAGGGGGTGAATTTCCCCTTGCGCGGTTCGGTGCTTTGGGGCATTATGCCCTTCCCTTGGTGCGCCCGTAAAACGGCGTCCGAGTGTATACGTTTTTAAGGAGTACGCCATGCCCAAGATCAAAACTCGGCGTTCCGCCGCCAAGCGTTTTTCGCAGACCGGCAGCGGCAAGTTCAAGCGTCGTCGCCAGAACCTGCGCCACATTCTGACCAAGAAGGCCGCCAGCCGCAAAATGCGCCTGGGTCAGTCCACCCTCGTGGATCAGACCAATGAGAAGGCTGTGCGCCGGATGCTGCCCAACGGATAGCTGACTTGCCCATTCGCCCGTTGGCTTTGTCAGCCTGCGGGGCGCGCCTCGGTCACATAGGTCTAACTATGCTCCGCTCGGCGCTTCCCTTGGCTTTCGCGCCAACGAACGAATTTGCTGCGTCAGCCTGTCGAAGATGACAGGAATGATCGGCAAGGCAAAGTATGCGCAAATCACAGTAGATGCTGTGAGCGCGTGAAGCAGATTCTGACGGGAAAAGGTAATTCAGCGCGATGCTACGGCATCGGCGGCGCATGCGGAGCCGCGACTGACGTTCAATCCGTATCTCTCATTTGAGAGCCTGAAGTTTTTTACGCTCCCCAACGGGCATTCCTCCGCCTAGTTGGGAGAAGGAGGCAACGCACATGCGTGTGAAGAGAGGTCTTGCAAGTCATCGTCGTCATAAGAAATATTTGAGCGCAGCCAAGGGTTTTCGTGGTGGTCGCAGCCGTCTGTACCGCACCGCGCGCGAGGCTGTGGAACGCTCGATGCAGTATTCCTATGTGGGCCGCAAGCAGAGGAAACGCGATTTCCGCACTCTGTGGATTCTCCGCATCAACGCTGGCGCGCGTCTGAGCGGTCTTTCCTACAGCCGCTTCATGCACGGCCTCAAGCAGGCCGGCATTGAACTGAACCGCAAGGTTCTGGCTGACCTTGCCGTGTATCACAAGGACGACTTCGCCAAGATCGTCGATCTGGCCAAGGCCGCTCTGAATTAAGAGCGGTGCTCCCCGCGCCGGAGGGAGACCTCCTGGCAGCGACGCCTGCGTCTTTAGGGCGCAGCGCGGCTTGCGGGAGCGGGGCCTTGCATGGTATAAGGCGCGGGCGGTGCACAAGCGCCGTCCGCGCCTTGATTTTTTTGTATCGCCGGGGATTGCCCGGCGGGCAGGGCGAATTCATGCCGTGAGGATGCGCAGGTCGCAGAAATGGCAGGATGTTCCGCAGGGCTGGGCTGTCAGGCCTGACCGGGAGCGGGTGCCGCCATTTCCGTTTTTCTGCGCCTCCCTTAACAAAAAGCCGCGCCGCGCGGCATTGGGATATCCGCTATGGATCTGATTTCTGCACTGGAAAGCCTGGTTCCCGAACTTGAAAAAGGTCTGGGCCAGGCTTCTTCGTTGGATGCCCTTGAGGCTTTGCGCGTGGATGTTCTGGGCCGCAAGGGCCGCATAGCCCAGATCATGGCCCAGTTGCCCTCGCTGGCCCCGGCAGAGCGCCCCGCCGTGGGCCAGACCGCCAACAGCGTCAAAGAACGCTGCAACGCCCTGTTCGAAGCCCGCAAGGCCGCTCTTGAGGCCGGGCGCGAGGCCGAAGCCCTGCGCCGTTTCGATCCTTCCGTTCCCGGTCGCGCGCCCTGGCGCGGCAGCCTGCATCCCACCACCCTGGTGACGGAAGAAATCTGCCAGATTTTTCAGAATTTGGGTTTTGACGTGGCTTCCGGCCCGGAAGTGGAAATCGACTACTACAATTTTGAAGCCCTGAACATGCCGCCCGAGCATCCCGCCCGCGACATGCAGGACACCCTGTATGTCACCGAAAAGGTGCTCATGCGCACGCACACCTCGCCCGTGCAGGCCCGCACCATGCTGGCGCGCAAGCCTCCTCTGGCCGTCATTGCCCCCGGCAAGGTGTACCGGCGCGACAGCGACCTCACCCACACCCCCATGTTCCATCAGATCGAAGGCCTCATGGTGGGCGAGGGCATCAGCATGGCCCATCTGCGCGGCACGCTCACAGCCTTTGTGCGCGCGGTCTTTGGCGCGGAAACACAGGTGCGCTTCCGCCCCAGTTTCTTCCCCTTTACCGAGCCTTCGGCAGAAGTGGACATCTCCTGCTGCATGTGCGGCGGCAAGGGCCACATTGGCGATGCGCCCTGCCGCGTGTGCAAAACCACGGGTTGGGTTGAAATTCTGGGTTGCGGCATGGTCGATCCCGCCGTGTTTGAAGCCGTGGGCTATCCTGCGGATGTCAGCGGCTTTGCCTTTGGCATGGGCGTGGAACGCGTGACCATGCTCAAGTACGGCATCGGCGACCTGCGGATGTTTTTTGAAAACGACGTGCGCTTCCTTGGCCAGTTTGCCCGGTAGGACACTATGCCCAGCGTCATGAGCCCCATAGCTGGCAGCGATGCCTCCATGCGCGCAGGTCGTCTTAAGGCGCTGCCCGTATGCCTTGTCTTGTTGGGTCTGTTGACGGCGGCTTCCCTGCTGCCCGGCAGCCCGAGCTGGCTGGCGGCGGATGTAGCCCACGCCGCCTCAGCCTACACCCCGCGCCATTCGGGTATGGATGCGCCGGGCGAACCCAAGCGCATCGAGTCCCTGCCCAGCAAGAACGCGGGGCGCACGGCAGAAGGCGGCATGGGCTATACGGACGCTTACGGCAACACCATTGACGACCGCCAGCCGGAAGAAAAACCCGCCCCCAAGCGCCCCAGACCCGGGGCCTACGGTGTGGGCGCGGGCCAGAGCGAGCGCTACGAGCGCCCACTGCCCGATCCGCAAAATCAGACTCCTGCCTGGAGTTTCAAATAACCACGCCAAGGCGCGGAAACAGGACGAACTATGCTGCTCTCACTTTCATGGCTGCGTGAATTTACTCCGTATGAAGGAACGGCTGAGGCGCTGGGCGACCGCCTGACCATGCTCGGCCTTGAGCTGGAAGACATCAGTCGGCCCTATGATGCCATAAGCTCCATTGTGGTGGGGCATGTGGTTTCGTGCGACAATCATCCGGAATCCGACCATTTGCACGTCTGCAAGGTGGACGCCGGGCAGGGCGAGCTGCTTGATATCGTTTGCGGCGCGCCCAACGTGGCTGCGGGCCAGAAAGTCCCTGTGGCTCTGGTGGGCACCAAGATGCCCGACGGCATGATGATCAAAAAGGCCAAGCTGCGCGGCGCGCCTTCTTTTGGCATGATCTGCTCCGAGCGCGAGCTGGGCCTGACTGAAGACCACACCGGCATCATGGTGCTGCCCGAAAGCTTTGTGGTGGGCAAGCCCCTTGTGGAGCAGCTTGAGCTTGACCGCGAAGTGCTGGATATTTCCATCACGCCCAACCGCGCCGACTGCCTTTCTGTTCTTGGCCTCGCGCGCGAAACGGCGCTGGCCTGCAACCTGCCTCTCTCCATCCCCGATCTGCCGCTGGAGATGGACTCCGGCGCGGAAGTGCTGGTGCCCATTGATATTGACGACCCCGAGCACTGCTGGCTGTATTCCGGCCGCGTTATCACGGGCGTGAAAATCGGGCCTTCGCCCATGCGCCTGCGCCACCGCCTGCATGCCGTGGGTGTGCGCCCCATTTCCAATATCGTGGATGTGACCAACTACATTCTGTTTGAATGCGGTCAGCCCCTGCACTCCTTTGACATGGACAAGCTGGAAGGCGGCCGCATCGTGGTGCGCCGCGCGCAGGAAGGCGATACCTTCACAACCCTTGACGGGCAGGAACGCGCGCTCACCGCAGCCGACCTCTGCATCCGCGACGGCGCCCGCGCCGTGGCCCTTGCTGGCGTGATGGGCGGCCTGAACAGCGAAATTTCTGATGCCAGTACCAATGTGTTTCTGGAAAGCGCGGTCTTCAAGCCCGCCACCATCCGCAAAACATCGCGCCGTCTGGGCCTCTCGTCCGAAGCGTCCTACCGCTTTGAACGCGGCATCGACCAGCAGCGCACCGTGTGGGCGCTTGACCGCGCCTGCGCCATGATGGCCGCCGTCAGCGGCGGGCGTGTGCAGCGCGGCCTTTCCATCAACGAACCCCGTCCCTTCAAGGCGGCCAGCATTGAATTCCGCCCCGCGCGCGCCGATTCCCTGCTGGGTGTGCAGCTTGGCGCGGACTTTGACGAAAAGGTGCTCACCGGCATGGGCTGCAATGTGGACAAGGGCGAAAGCAGCCCGGTGTGGCGCGTGAGCCAGCCCTCCTGGCGGCCCGACCTTACCCGCGAGGCTGATCTGATCGAAGAAGTGGGCCGCGTGCACGGGCTGGATACCATTGCCCCCGTGCTGCCCGCCATTGCCCGCAATCTCGACCGCGCAGGCGAGCCGGAATCGCGTTACGGATTCTGGTCGCGCCTCAAGCACTGGGGCGCTGGCCTCGGCCTCAACGAAGCCGTGAACTACAGTTTTGTGGGCCACAAGGACATGGACCATCTTGCCATGCCCCGCGAGGGGCGCATTTCCATCATGAATCCGCTCTCGGCGGAGCAGGATGCCCTGCGCACCGCCCTGGCCCCCGGCCTCATGTACGACCTGCGCAACAACCTCGCTCAGGGCGCGCAGGGCCTGCGGCTGTTTGAGCTTGCCAATATCTTTGAAGCTGACGCCGCTTCTGAAACCACCGCCCGCGAAACGGGCATGCTGGGCGTGCTGCTGTATGGCGCGCGCTACGACACGGCCTGGCCCCAGGCTGAGGGCGACATGGATTATGCCGACCTCAAGGGCGTGGTGGAAAACCTGCTGCACTACCTGCACCTTGACGCGCCCAGCTATGAACTGGCTCAGGAGCATGCCTTTTTGCTGCCCTGCGTGAATATCTTTGTGGATGGCCGCGCCGTGGGCTTCATGGGCCGGGTCAAGCCCGCCATGGCCGACGAATACCATGCCCGCAAGGACGTGTGGCTGGCTGAAATGAACCTCGACATCCTGCGCGAACTGCACGATGCCGCCACAGTGCGCTTTGCGCCCCTGCCGGTGTATCCGCCTGTGCGGCGCGACATCACCGTGACCGCCGGGCCGGGCCTCAAGGTGGCCGACATCACGGCCCACGTGCAGGGCCTCAAGCTGCCCCTGCTGGACGAAGTGACCCTTGTCGACTGCTTTGAACCCAAGACGGAGCAGGGCGGGGAACCCGTGCGCAACCTGACCTTCCGGCTCACGTTCCGCCATGCGGAGCGTACCCTCAAGGATACGGAAGTGGACAAGGAGCGTGAGAAGGTGGCACAGTCGCTTGTAAGCGCTCTGGGCGTAAAGATCTAACACAGTGCGCGCAGGCCCGGCTTTTTCGGGCCTGCGCAATTCCGGCGCATTTTCAGAGAGTGTCAGGAGGGGTATGACATGTCGGACCACACGCCCGACAATACCTACCGCATAGGTGAGGTCGCAGAACTGCTCGACCTCAAAACCCATGTGTTGCGCTTCTGGGAAACTGAGTTTCCCCAGTTGGCGCCGCTGCGCACCGGTAAGGGGCAGCGCCTGTACACGGAAGAAAACGTGGCCCTCTTGAGGCGTATCCGGCAGTTGCTGCACGAGCAGGGCATGACCATTGAAGGCGCGCGCCGCGTACTCGCGGGCAGCGCCGTTGTGGATGAAAGCCTGCCCGAACGTGTGGCGGCGGTGCCGGACCCGGATTTCATGCGCATGCTCCAGCGGGAGCTGATCTCGCTGCGCCGCCTGCTCAGCGAAAAATAGGCTGCGGCCTGCTGGCGCAACAAAATATTTCAGGGAAGGGACGCGGGGGAGGCGACCCTTTCTGTTGGTGGCCCTCCCCCGCAAACACGCTCACCCCGATATAAACATGATCTTATCGCCCTCATTGCTGTCTGCCGATTTTGCCCGTCTGGCTGAAGAGCTTGGCGCCCTTGAAGCCGCCGGAGTCACCTGGCTGCACCTGGACGTGATGGACGGGGCTTTTGTGCCCAACATCACCTTTGGTCCCCCGCTGATAAAGGCTCTACGGTCTGTCAGCGGGCTTTTTTTTGACGTGCACCTCATGGTGAACGACCCGGCCCGCTATATTGCCGACTTCCACAAGGCAGGGGCAGACATGCTGGTCATCCACGCCGAGGCCGACAAGCACCCGCAGCGCACCCTCACGGCCATCCGGGCCATGGGCTGCAAGGCGGGGCTTGCCCTCAACCCCGGCACGGACGTGAGCGCGGCCCGCTGGCTGGCGGCGGATATGGACATGCTGCTGCTCATGAGCGTGAACCCGGGTTTTTCGGGTCAGGCATTCATCCCCGCCACGTTCGACAAAATCCGCGCGGCCAGGCAGATGCTTGACGCCAACGGCGGGGCCGATGCGCTCATCCAGATTGACGGCGGCGTATGCCCCGAAAACACGGCCCAGCTTGTGGACGCCGGGGCGGAAGTCCTTGTGTCCGGCTCGGCCTTTTTTGGCCACAAACCTTACGACAAACGGCTTGCCGCCTTTATGGCTCCGCTTGAGGGCAGATCGCCCCGCCATGCGGAAAATGCCCTGAGACGCCGCGCCGCCAACCATATCACGCAAAAATAGAGGAAAGAGTCATGCCCACCCGCAGACAGTGCGCCAATGCCATCCGCGCCCTTGCCATGGACGCCATCGAAAAAGCCCGCTCCGGTCACCCCGGCGCACCTCTGGGTATGGCCGACATGGCCGAAGCCCTGTGGCGTCATGGTTTCAAGCACAATCCGAGCAACCCCCGCTGGTTTGACCGCGACCGCTTTGTGCTTTCCAACGGGCATGCCTCCATGCTGCTCTATGCCTTGCTGCACCTCACGGGCTATGACCTGCCCATGGAGGAGCTGCGCAACTTCCGCCAGTGGGGAGCCAAAACCGCAGGGCACCCCGAATACGAGCCTGATCTGGGCATTGAAATGACCACCGGCCCGCTGGGGCAGGGTATTTCTTCCGCCGTGGGCATGGCGCTGGCCGAAAGCATGCTGGCCGCCCGCTACAACACGCCCGAGCACACCGTTGTGGATCACCACACCTATGTGTTCACCGGTGACGGCTGCCTCATGGAAGGCGTTTCGCACGAAGCCTGCTCTCTGGCTGGCACCTGGGGCCTGGGCAAGCTCATTGCCCTTTACGACTCCAACGGTATTTCCATTGACGGCAAGATCGACGGCTGGTTCAACGAAGACGTGGCGGGCCGCTTCCGCGCCTACCACTGGCAGGTCATCGGCCCCATCAACGGCCATGACGCCGCCGCGCTGGACGCCGCCATTGCCGAGGCCAAGGCCGACCACAGCCGCCCCAGCCTGATCATCTGCCGTACGCACATTGGTTTTGGTTCGCCCAAGGCCGATTCCGCATCCTGCCACGGTTCGCCCCTTGGCGACGACGGCATTGCAGCCACCCGCGCGGCTCTGGGCTGGAACGAAGAGCCCTTTACCGTGCCGCAGGAACTGTATTCCGCTTGGGACGCGCGTGAAAAGGGCAAGGCTGCCGAGGCAGCCTGGGAGCATACCTATGCCGCCTACGCCAAGGCCAATCCCGAGCTTGCCGCAGAATTTACCCGCCGTATGCGCGGCGAACTGCCCGAAGACTGGGCCGCCATTGCGCGCGGCATGATTGAAGAAGCCGTGAGCAAGGCCGAAACCACGGCAACGCGCGTGGCCTCCAAGAAAACCCTTGAATGCCTCGTGCCCCGCCTGCCCGAACTGGTGGGCGGCTCCGCCGACCTCACGGGCTCCGTGGGCACGCTGACCAGCGCCTCCGAGCACATGGACGTGCAGACCCACAAGGGCAACTATGTCTCCTACGGCGTGCGTGAATTCGGCATGAGCGCCATCATGAACGGCTTTGCCCTGCACGGCGGGTTCATCCCCTACGCGGGCACGTTCATGTCCTTTGCCGATCAGGCCAAGAACGCCCTGCGGCTGGCTGCCATCATGGGCATCCGCGCCGTATGGGTGCTGACGCACGACTCCATCGGCGTGGGCGAAGACGGCCCCACGCACCAGCCTGTGGAACAGCTCGGCATGCTGCGCCTCATGCCCAATTTCAATCTGTGGCGTCCCTGCGACACGGTGGAAACCGCCGTGGCCTGGCGCAGCGCCCTTGAAAGCGCCCACACGCCCACCGGGCTTTCGCTCTCGCGCCAGAACCTGCCTTTCTGCCAGCGCGATGCCGCCCAGGTGGAAGCCATTGCGCGCGGCGGCTATGTGTTGCGCGACTGCGAAGGCACGCCCGAGATCATCCTTATCGCCACTGGTTCAGAAGTGTCGCTTGCCCTTGAAGCCGCTGACCAGCTGACCGCCGACGGCCGCAAGGCCCGCGTGGTTTCCATGCCCTGCGCAGAGATCTTTGACGCGCAGGACGCGGCCTACAAGGAAAGCGTGCTGCCCCGCGGCGTGCGCGCCCGCATTGCCATTGAAGCCGCCGCTGCGGATTACTGGCGCAAGTATGTGGGCCTGGACGGCGCGGTGGTCGGCATGGAGCGCTTTGGCGCTTCCGCCCCTGCCAAGATCGTTTTTGAGCGTCTGGGCTTTACCGTGGCGCATGTGCTGGAAGTGGCGGAAGGCCTCTTCCGGCAGCTTGGGAAGTAACTGACCGACAGAACGAAGCAAATCCTCTTACAGGGAGAACGCATATGCCCATCAAGAAAATGCAGGATCTGGACCTGACCGGCAAAACCGTTGTGATTCGCGAAGACCTGAACGTGCCCATGAAGGACGGACAGGTATCCAACGACAAGCGCATCCGCGCTTCGCTGCCCACCATTACCACGGCCCTTGAAAAAGGCGCGGGCGTGGTGCTGCTTTCGCATCTGGGCCGCCCCACAGAAGGGCAGTATGAAGAGCAGTTCTCCCTCAAGCCCGTGGCTGCCCGCCTTTCCGAGCTGCTGGGCAAGCCTGTTGCCCTCGCCGCCACGCTGGAAGAAGCCAAGGCGGCTCCCGGCACTGTGACCCTGCTTGAGAACGTGCGTTTTCTCAAGGGCGAGAAAAAGAACGACCCCGCCCTGGCCGCGCAGCTTGCCGCTCTGGGCGATGTGTATGTGATGGACGCCTTTGGGGCGGCCCACCGCGCGCATGCCTCCACCGAGGGTGCGGTGCGCGTTGCCAGGGTTGCCTGCGCCGGGCCGCTGCTTCAGGCGGAGCTTGATGCCTTTGCCAAGGTGCTGAACAATCCCGCCCGCCCGCTTGCTGCCATCATCGGCGGTTCCAAGGTGTCCACCAAGCTGGCTCTGCTGGAAAATCTGCTGGAAAAAGTGGACGTGCTCATCGTGGGCGGCGGCATTGCCAATACCTTTCTTGCGGCTGCCGGGTACATGGTCGGCAAGTCCCTGTACGAGGAAGATCTGGTGACGGACGCCAAGCGCATCATGGAGCAGGCCAAGAACCTCAACAGGGAACTGCCCCTGCCCGTGGATGTTGTGACCGCCGAGGAACTGGCCCCCGGTCAGGCGGCTACCACCCGCGCCGTGGGCGATGTGCCCGCCGACCAGATGATTCTGGACGTGGGCCGCGACACGATCGCGCAGTACAAAAAGCTGCTGTCCAAGGTTGCCACCGTGGTGTGGAACGGCCCTGTTGGCGCGTTTGAAACTGACCCCTTTGGTGAAGGCACCAAGGAACTGGCGCACTATCTTGCTGATTCCAAGGCCTTTGTGGTGGTGGGCGGCGGTGATTCCGTGGCTGCGGTGGAAAAGTACGGCCTGTCCGAAAAGATGGGCTATATCTCCACCGGCGGCGGCGCATCGCTGGAACTGCTGGAAGGCAAGGTGTTGCCTTCCGTGGCGGCGCTGGAAGACAGAGGCTAGGGCCTGTGCACTATGGCTCTTTTGCTCTCTGTCTGCGTCAGGAAACCTTTTTATTTCGGTCGAGTACTAAAGCGAGTACACTCCATTCATAAAAAGGCTTCCTTCCCTGGCAGAGAACACGAGTGCTCATAGAGTTAACAAACCCTAGTCCATGCCGCCCTGCGGCGGCGTTCATAGCTGATTCAGGCCCCCGGATCTCAGGATTCGGGGGCTTTTTGCGTGCGGCGTTCAGGCCCGAGGGCGCAGGTTTTTAAAAAACGGTAACTGCATGATGAAATCGCAAAACTGGCGCAGCACCGGGCTGGACGTGGCGGTTTTAAGCACTGTGCGCACCTGCGGCAGAGGCGGCAGATCGCACGTGCCGTCAAGGATGACAAAGCGTCCGGCCATGTCCCAGTCGGGCAGGGCGGTTATGCCAAAACCCGCCAGCACCGAACTGCACAGGCTCTCATATGAGGCGCTCACATAGGCAAAATCATAGCTTCTGCCTGATGCAGCGAGGGTTTCCAGCGTGGCGGCGCGCCAGGGGCTGCCCGCGCTGTAGGTGGCCAACGGTACGGGCATGGTCGGCGCAAGCTCCATGTGCCTGCCGCTGGCCCAGTGCAGGGGCTGCTGGGCCAAGACCTCGAATATGCCCTCGGGTGCGTGGCTGTTGTCAAAGCGGTACTGGTTGATCAGGGCCACGTCCAGGCTGCCGTCCGCCAGCATGCGGTCAATGTCCGCAGACATGGCCGAAATAACGCCGATCTGAAGGTCAGGATTCAGGGCCAGCAGGCGCGCCACGGCGGCCTGCAATTCCACCGTGCTGAAACTTGGCGGGATCCCCACCGTGATGCGGCCCCGCAATTCTGGTTGCCGGGCTGCGCGCAGCACAGCGTCAAAGCGCAGCAGAATATCCTCCAGTTCCGGCAAGATGCGTTGCCCCGCCGTGGTGAGGCCAATGGTGTGCCCGTTGCCCCGCTCCACCAGTGTGCAGTTAAGGTGCGCCTCCAGCTTTTTGACAGACTGCGTCACCGCCGACTGGCTGCGGCAGAGCTGCTCCCCGGCTTTCTGAAAGCTGCGGCAGTGGGCCACGGCAATAAATGCCCGCATCTGTTCAAGGGTAATGCTGCGCGTGTCTGCCGGGAGTTCCATAACTGCTGACCGCCTTAAAATAAGATGAACTGATTTGTTAATGATAAAAATAAATTTTACAAATTATCAAGCCCCCGCCTACTGTGGACGCAATCATATTGTTGCAAAGGGTAGGGACGAAAAATGGAAAAAATAGCAAATGTTGAAAGGCCGTTGGAAGCGTCCGAGCCCCAATTGGGGAACGCAAGCGCGGCAAACTCGGCCCCAAAGCGTCTGAACTGGCGGCACGTGGCTGTGGGCGTATGCTTCAGCATTATCTGGAGCTCAGCCTTTGTGGCGGGCAAGATTGTGGTGACGGAAATGGGGCCATTCGTAAGCCTGTTTTACCGTTTTGTGGGCACCGTTTTTGTGCTGGGCCTCCTGTGCGGCAAAAGCCTGTGGGGGCCGCAGGCAGGCAGGGCGTTGCGCGCTGGGTTCACGCTTGGCCTGTTGAACAACGTGGCCTATCTGGGGCTGAGTTTCTCCGCCCTGCAACTGGTAACGCCTCCCTGGGTGGTTGTCATCGTATCCTGT
The DNA here is from genome assembly GCA_023419375.1 of Pseudomonadota bacterium. GTDB lineage: Bacteria > Desulfobacterota > Desulfovibrionia > Desulfovibrionales > Desulfovibrionaceae > Desulfovibrio. The sequence goes on along the minus strand of JAEZYD010000047.1, from coordinate 38,540 downwards.
TCGCCCTTTGTCACCCTTTTGCTGGGCGTTGCGCGCGGGCTGGAATCGTTCAGCGCGGTAAAATTGCTGGGCTTTGGCCTGTCGCTGGCGGGCATTGTGCTCATGGTGGGCGTGGGCGAACTTGATGGTGGTGCCGTGCAGGGCCTGCTGCTGGCTGCCGGGGCAACCGTGGCTTTTTCCGCAGGTGCGGTGCTCTTTCGCGGAAGATACAGCAGCATGCCGCTGCTGCCCGTCAATTTCTGGATGTCAGTCTGCGCCATGCTCTGTTTTGCCCCTGCGGCCATGCAGAGCAGTGTGACGCCTCTTGCAGTTTCCATTCCGGCCCTGTTGGCGCTTGGCTGGCTTGCGGTGGTGAGTTTGCTGGGCATGGCCCTGTGGCTGCTGCTCATCCGCACGCAAGGGGCGTCCACGGCGGCTGCCTATAACATGCTCAATCCTCTGAGCGGGCTGGCCCTTTCGGCGCTGTTGCTGGGCGTGCCCATCCTGCCCGCTGATGTGGCGGGTGCTGCCGCCATTGTGACGGGCCTTGCCGTGGCCCTGGGCGTGCGGCTGCCAAAGCGCTAATTTTTTCAATCCGTGACATGCTTGTTTTTTCACAAGCGGCGCGTATGGTGGAACTGAAAGCGTATTTCAGGTTGTGCGCATTCCAAACCAGGAGGAAACTCATGAGCAAATTGCGGATTGCCCAGTATGGTTGCGGAAAGATGTCCAAGTATTCCATGCGATACGTGTATGAAAAAGGCGCAGAAATTGTAGCTGCCTTTGACGTGAACCCTGCTGTGATCGGCCGGGATATCAGCGCCATCATTGGCGGGCCGGAGCGGGGCGTTGTGGTGCATCACGCTGACGAGGCCGACAAGGTGCTGGCCGCGCTCAAGCCCGATGCCTGCATCATCACCACCATGAGCCTCATGCGCGATATCGTGGACGCCCTCATGGTCTGCGCCAGAAACGGCGTCAACGCCATCACCACCAATGAGGAAGCCATCTTCCCCATGAATTCCTCGCCCGCCATCACGAGCGAGGTGGACGCCATGGCGAAAAAGACGGGCTGCACGGTGTGCGGTTCCGGCTATCAGGACGTGTTCTGGGGCAATCTGATCGCCACCCTGGCCGGGGCCATGCATACCATCAACAAGATCAAGGGCAGCTCCAGCTACAATGTGGAAGATTATGGCATCGCCCTTGCCAAGGCGCACGGGGCAGGGCTAGACCTGCCCGCCTTTGAAAAGGAAATTGCCTCGGCGGACGCCATTTCGCCCGCCGAGCGTCAGCAGTTGATTGAGCGCGGCGAGTTTTTGCCCTCCTATATGTGGAACGTCAACGGCTGGCTGGCGGAGCGTCTGGGTCTTACGGTCAAAAGCCAGGTGCAGAAGTGCGTGCCCCAGACCCACAGCGCCGAGCTGCGTTCTGAAACGCTGGGCATGACCATCCCCGCCGGGCACGCCACGGGCATGTCTGCCGTGGTGACCACGGAAACGGCGGAAGGCATCGTTATAGAGAGCGAATGCGTGGGCAAGGTTTACGCCCCCGGCGAGGTTGACCGCAACGACTGGACGCTCATGGGCGAGCCGGATACGCAGGTGGTCATTACCCGCCCCGCCACGGTGGAACTGACCTGCGCCACCATTGTCAACCGCATACCAGACCTTATTAACGCCGCGCCGGGCTACGTGACCACCGACCTCATGCCGGTCAACACCTACAGGGTAAAGCCGCTGGATCATTACGTGCACAAGTAGTTTCTACATCCCCCCGGGCCGCCATGTGGCGGCATGTCCGCCGTATCAGCAAAAGTTGGTGCGGCGGATTCTTTATGGTGTTGACATTTTTGCGTACAGGATTATGCTCATTTGAGCAAAAATAACGAGCAAGGGAGTAGCCATGAAAGTAGCCGTTTCAAGCGAAGGGCCGGGGTTGGAATCGCAGGTTGATCCACGGTTCGGCAGGGCTGGCGGATTTGTGATCGTGGATATGGACACCATGCAGGCAGATTATGTGGACAACGGCGCATCGCAGGCGGCGGCGCAGGGCGCGGGCATCCAGACTGCTGAGCGGCTTGCGGGGCTGGGCGTGCAGGCCGTCATGAGCGGTTATGTGGGGCCCAAGGCTTTTACGGCCCTCAAGGCGGCTGGCCTCGACGTGTATCAGGACATGGACAACCGCAGCGTGGGCGAAGCCGTGCGCTGCCTTGCCGATGGCTCGGTCAGCCCGGCCACGGCTCCCAACAAGTAGGCCCGTATGCGTATTGTGATTGCCAGCGGCAAGGGCGGCGCGGGAAAGACCACCGTAACCGCCTGCCTTGCCGGACAATGGGAGCGCGACTTGTTGCTTGTGGACGCGGACGTGGAAGCGCCCAATCTGCACCTCTTGCTGCACCCAAGCCTCGCGGAGCCGGAACCGGTATATCTTGAAGTGCCGGAGCTGGTGGAGGAAAAATGCACGGGCTGCGGCGCATGCCGCCCCATGTGTTCCTACGGGGCCATTGCCATGATGGGCGCAAAGCCCATGTATTTTCAGGATATGTGCCACGGATGCGGCGGCTGTTTTGTGGTGTGCCCGGAACAGGCGCTGCGCGTGGCGCAGCGGGAGCTTGGCGCATTGTTGCTGGGTTCTGTATCCGCTGGCGGCAAAACACTTCCCTTTCTGATGGGCCGCACCCGCGTGGGCGAGGCCATGACTCCGCCGCTCCTGCGCGCGCAGGAGCGCAAGCTGGCAGAGCTGCTTGCGGGGCATCCCTCTGACGTGCTCATGGACGCTCCCCCCGGCGTGAGCTGCCCGGCCATGACGGCTGCGCGCGGCGCGGACGCCGTGCTGCTGGTGGCGGAGCCTACCCCCTTTGGTTTTTATGATTTCAAGCTGGCGCACGCTGCCTTTGCGCAGTTGGGGCGGCCCGTTGCCGTGGTGATGAACCGCGTGGGCATGGAAGGCAACGCCGATTGCGAGGATGAACTGCGCGCATGGTGCGCGGGCGCAAAACTGCCAATACTGGCGGAGCTGCCCTTTCAGCGCGAGGCAGCCCACGCCTATGCCCACGGCTTGCCGCCCACGCAAGCGCAGGGCGCGACCGGTCAGGAATGGCGGCAGCGTTTTGCAGACCTTGCCGCAAGACTGACGGAGTTTGCCAAGGGGGCCAGTCATGCGTGAGATAGTTGTTATCAGCGGCAAGGGCGGTACGGGCAAAACCACCGTCTGCGCCGCATTTGCCGCGTTGGCGCATGCGCAGGGGCAAAAGGCCGTGCTCTGCGATCTGGATGTGGACGTGCCGGACATGCATATTCTGCTGAACCCGCAAGTCCAGCAGAAGGAAGTTTTTATTTCCGGCAATACGGCCCGCATCAACCCTGAGCTTTGCACAACCTGCGGGCGTTGCGCCGAGTTGTGCCGTTTTGACGCCGTGCGGCTTGAAGATGGCGTGTATTCCATAGACGAGCTGGGTTGCGAAGGCTGCGGCGTGTGCCACAAGCTTTGCCCGGTGCACGCTGTGGAGTTTCCCGAGCGGACTTGCGGCGCGTGGTATGTCAGCGACACGCGTTTTGGCCCCTTTGTACATGCGCAGCTTGACCCCGGGCAGGAAAATTCCGGCAGGCTTGTGGCCCTGCTCAAGCGTCAGGCACGCGACAAGGCGACCAGGATGGGCGCAGACCTTGTGCTCTGCGACGGTTCGCCGGGGGTGGGCTGCCCTGTAATCAGCTCCCTTTCCGGCGCGGCTCTGGCCGTAGCTGTGGTGGAACCCACTCCCTCGGGGCGGCATGATTTTGCCCGCGTGGCGGAGCTGTGCGCGCATTTCCGCATTCCCGTGGCGGTGCTCATCAACAAGGCCGACCTGAACGCGGAAGAAGCCGCCCGCATACACGCAGTGGCCGCAGAGGGCGGACACCATGTGGTGGGCGAGCTGCCCTTCAGCCCGCTGGTGACGCAGGCCATGGTGCGGCGTCAGGCCCTGACCGAAGAAATTTCAATCCTTACCCAACCCCTTGCCGACACCCTGGCGGCAGCCTGGGAGCGCGTGTGCGCTCTTGCTGCGCAACCGGGGCGGCAAGGCGGCATAAACCACCTGTAAAAGGAAAGCATCATGAGCAAGACTATTCTGGCAATTCCTTCGCAAATGCCCGGCGGCATGGATTCCGGTATGGGTATGCATTTTGGACATTGCGATATTTACACCATCGTGGAACTGGAAAACGGTCAGGTAGCCGCCCAGTCCACCCTTGAATCCATCCCGCACCAGCAGGGCGGCTGCATGGCCCCGGTGCAGTATCTGGCCTCCCACGGCGTCAATGCGCTTCTTGCTGGCGGCATGGGCATGCGCCCCCTCATGGGCTTCAACCAGATGGGCATCAGCGTGTATTTTGCAGGCAACCAGCCCACCGTGGGCATGGCCGTGCAGGCATTTTGCCAGGGCAAACTTACGGAATTCACCCCCGAACATACCTGCGGCGGCGGGCATTAAACCGTTATGAAGCGCTCCATTCTGTTGCAGACAGGGCGGCCCGCAGCTTTTGCCGCCTTTGTGGCGGAGCTTGAAAGCCAGGGCTGCGCCGTAACCACGGTTGCTGATGCCGATGCCTGCAAACGCTGCGTGCAAAAGCAGGCCCCGGCGCTGGTTGTGCTGGATGCCGCCTCGCAGGAGCAGGCAAAGCAGGATGTCATCGGCATCATGCGTGTGAATGCGCTGGTGCATACGGCGGTTGTCAGCGAAATGCCCGAGGATGTCTTTCATGACGTCATGGAAGGTCTGGGCATTCTTGCCTCGCTGCCGACCACGCCCACAGCGGACGATGCGCGCCGCGTGACGCGCCTGCTGACGGAGCTTCAGGCCTGATAAAATGAGAGCCGCCACGCGCGGCAGGTTTTACTGTTCCCGCAAACCATTGTCCGTACCCTTGGTTTGCACGGCGCCTTGGGCGCGCGCTGCCTGCGCGCAAGCAGCCTCCGGCCCACGGGAAGCATGGCCGGGCCTGAACCGGGTTTACCCCTCCCGGTTTGGGCCGACCATGCGCAGAGCGGCAGATGTGCACGGCCACGGCTTGCGCCACTTGCGCGAGGCGTGGCATTGGCTTATTCTCAAATAAAACCATATTACTGGGAAATTATGCCAAGACCTTGCCATTGCAGGCGTGTGAGCGCCCTGCCAAAAAACAGATGTTTCAAGCCCAACGGTATTCCCCTGCACGAACTTGAAGAGGTTGTGCTGTCGCTGGATGGCCTGGAAGCCTTGCGGCTGGCCGACTTTGAAGACCTGAACATGGATGCCGCCGCAGCCCGCATGGGTGTTTCGCGGCACACCTTTGGCAGGCTTTTGCGGCGCGCGCGGCGCAGTGTGGCTCAGGCTCTTGTGCAGGGGCAGGCCCTGCGCATCGAGGGCGGGGTGTGCGCTGTGGATGCAACTGCCGAGGGGGCGGAAAGCGAGGATGCCGTGCAGGGCGGGCTGGTAGTGGCTGTGCCAAGCATTGCCCCCGGCGGCCCGGATGCTGCGCCCAACGTTCATTTTGGCCGATGTCAGTTCTATACCCTTGCTAGGGTGGAGGACGGCAATATCGGGGCGGTCAGCATTCAGCCCAATCCCATGCATCAGGGCGGGGATTGCGCCGGGCCGGTACAGGCCCTGCTGCGTCTTGGCGTTGGCGCCCTGCTTGCGGGCGGCATGGGCATGCGGCCCCTGCGGGCTTTGCAGGAGGCGGGTATAGCCGTGTATTACAATGCCAATCTGCCCACAGTGGCTGACTGTCTTAACGCCTTTGCTGCGGGCAGGCTTGTTCCTTTCGGCCCTGGGCATCTTTGCCAGAGTGGTTGCGCTTCTGAACGGTAGAGCCGCGCAGGTCGCGGCAAAGGCCCGCACATTTCTGCCCGTTCAGAAAGCGCCCTTGGTGGATAACCCGGCGGCAAGCCGCCGGGAAACGTGGTAATGCCCTGCAGCTCTAGAATGCGTAAAGAAAGCCCCCGCTCAACGAGTACTTGTTGTTGCGTTCAACCATGGGGCTGTCGGTTATTTCCTGTCCCAAAAACTGGCTTTTCCCACTCACAAAAGCGCTCCAGCTTTCTGTAAGACCGACCCGCAAGGTCAGTTCGGCATAAGGCGAGAGGGCTGATTCCGGCGAGTAGTGGCTCAGGCCGCTGGCGCGCGCTTCGCTCTTGCTCACGCCGTAATAATAGTCGTTGTAGTTCACGTCGGTCCACTGCACGCCAGCCGTGGGAATGAGCGACATATTGGCAAAGCGGATGGGGTAGGAATAGGAGGCGTCGGCCATCACGCCCTTGTTCACGCCCAGCGCATCGGTGGAAAGGGTGGCTGCCAGTACGCCAAGCTCGGTGTGCAAGCGGTAGTTGATGCCAGCCATGGCTGAAGCATAGCGGTCATCAAGCTTTTTCATGCCCGAGTTGTCGCTCCATGAGGCATAAAAATGCTGCGGCAGATACGAAAGCTGCACGTTGACTTCGTGGTATTCGTTCTTGAACAGGTGCACGCCGCCGCTCAATCCCCGCAAATACAGATACTCGCCTTCATATCCCAGCAAGGGCAGGGCCGTGCCCAGCCTTTCCACGCCCTTGTATTCCGATGTGGAAACAGTGCCGCCAATGCCGAGGTTGAATCCCCAGCGATTGCTGTCGCTCTTGCCTTCTTCCGCAATGGCAGAAAAAGCCGTTAAAAGAAGGATGGTTAATGCCGCAAAGCACGACAATCCCCGTATTTTCATGAACCCTCCCGCGCAACAAAGGCATTGCACTTTTTATGGAAATCTGTAATCAATTGATTACTCAAAGGTAGCCTCAAAAAAACAACTGTGTCAAGCCGCAGTAAATATAGGGGATAGCAATGGCTCTTGAACGTAAAACAGCCACGGGCTCGCAGCGCAAACGCAATGCCGCAGAAACCAGAAACCGTCTTTTGCAGGCGGCGCGAAGGCTCTTTGCCAAAGCCAACTACGGCAACGTCGGGATACGGGAAATCGGCGCGGCGGCTGGGGTAAACCCGGCACTTATCAGCCGCTATTTTGGCTCAAAAAGGAACCTTTTTCTTGAAGTGGCGTCCATTCTGAATTCAGAAGGCATTGAGGCCCTGCCTGATGTGCCGCCTATGGAAAAAACCAGTATGGCCATGGGCAGCATTCTCTCTGGCGGCGCGCAGAGCGCATGGGCCACAGATTTTCGCATCACGGCCCTTTCTGCGCTGGACCCCAATGTTTCGGACGTGATGGCAAAAACGTACGACGCCATCCGTCAGAATATCATGGAAGTGCTGCCCGGCGAACATTCAGCCACGCGGGCAGAACTGGTACTCGCGCAGATCATGGGGGCGTCAATGGTCGTTAATCTGCTGCGGGGAGCGGATTCGCCCAAGATCGACATTGAGTACATGAATAAATTTTATGCAAGGCAACTGGCGGAACTGTTCTCAAGCGAACCCGCGAGCTAACGTTGCGCCAGCTCTACGATTTTGATCGGCGGCGGTGCGGCAACATTGAAGCCTAGTAACGGCCGTCTTTAAAACCTCGTTCTGCTGCTGCGCGTTCGGCAGCATCTGCCAGGGGCGCGGGTACAATGGTCTTGCCGATGGGGCAGAGGGCCAGCGCAGCAAGTTTGACGTGCTGCCAGGCAAAAGGAATGCCGATTATGGTCACCGCGCACATGACGGCGGAAACCAGATGCCCCAGGGCAATCCACACGCCAGCCAGTAAAAGCCATACGATGTTGCCCACCGTGCCCCACGGGCCGGTGCCAACGTCCTGTCTGCCGGTAAGCACATCGCGCGCGACGGGCATTTTGCCAAAGGGGAAAAAGGCAAAGTTGCCCATGACAAAGCATGCCCTGCCCCAGGGAATGCCCACGATGGAAATAAAGCAGAGCACCCCGTAGAGCCACCACACAAGGCCCATGACAATGCCGCCGCACAAAAACCAGATGGCGTTTCCAAGGCAACTTATGGCGCTGTTCATGATATCCTCCTGAAATGGGCCGTGCGGTATTCATGCGGCCAGTGAGCGTTGATTATGTCAATGCACGGTCAAAAAGAAAAGCAGTTTGAAACGAAAGGGCCGCCCGGGATGCCGGGCGGCCCTTTATAATCTGGGCTGGAGCAGATAAATAACGACCATGCTCTAGAAGTTGATGATGACCTGTTCCTGATCGTCATCCTTGGAGCGGCGGGCTATTTCGCCTATGCACCACGCACGCAGCTTGAAGGCCTGGATGCGGTTGATGGCTTCCTCGGCCTGATCGGCGGGCACCACCAGCACATAGCCGATGCCGCCGTTGAATATCTGCAGAATTTCCGGCCAGCTGAGGTTGCCCGCTTCCTTGAGCCAGTTGAAGACGGGGGCCATCTGCCAGCTGCCAAAATGAATGCGCGCTTCCACCTGGGAGGGCAGTACGCGGGGAATATTGTCGTAAAAGCCGCCACCGGTGATGTGGGCCATGCCCTTGACGTTCATGTCGCGCAGCAGGGAGCGCACCGCTTCCACGTAGATGGTGGTGGGCGTCAGCAGCACATCGCCAACGCTGGTTCCATCCCCGCCGGGGAAGGGATCGGTGAGGGAAAGGCCGCTCTGTTCAAGCACCTTGCGGGCCAGGGAAAAGCCGTTGGAGTGCAGACCCGAGGAGGCGATGCCGATGATCTTGTCGCCCACCTGAATGCCGGAGCCGTCAATGAGTTTGGCATTGTCCACAATGCCCACGCAAAAACCGGCAAGATCATATTCGCCTGGCGCGTACATGTCTGGCATTTCAGCGGTTTCACCGCCAAGCAAGGCGCATCCGGACTGACGGCAGCCCTCGGCCACGCCGCCAATGACGGTCTGGGCGGTTTCTACGTCAAGCTTGCCGGTGGCAAAGTAGTCGAGAAAAAACAGGGGGGTGGCACCCTGAACCAAAATGTCGTTGACACTCATGGCCACAAGGTCGATGCCCACAGTATCGTGCTTGTTGCAGGCAAAAGCCAGTTTGAGCTTGGTTCCCACGCCATCGGTGGAAGAAACAAGCACAGGTTCGGTCATGCCGTTGAGGTCAGGCCGGAACAGGCCGCCGAAGCCGCCAATATCGGAAATGACGCCTCTGGTCTGCGTGCTCTGAACCATGCCTTTGATGCGTGAAACAAGAGCGTTTCCCGCCTCAATATCAACGCCTGCCTGAGTGTAGGCTTTTGCGCGGTCGCTGGACATCCGTTGCCTCCTTTGAATCTGCGCTACATAACACAGGTTCTTTCAAACCCCAAGCGACTTTTTGAGGCCCTGGCCGCGAGTTTTTTCATAGACCGGCTTGCGCGCCGCTGCTAGAATAAAGCCGGAGGGGTAAGGAGCGTGCCATGCGTAGATATGCAGGATTGTATGTTTTCTGCGCCGTACTGACGTTCGTTTGTTCCGGCGCGTCCCTCGCTGCGGATGGCGTTACGGAATACCGTGCGCCTGTCTCTGGCGTGAAGCTTGGCCCAGTACCGGCGGCTCAGCCTGCGCCGCCTGTTGCGCCCGGCGAGCCATCTGTAGAGAAACCAGCTGCGCCGCAACTTGGCCCGCAGCCAAACCAACAGCCAAACCAACAGGCAAACCAGCAAGCGGCTGCAACGTCACCCGCTTTGCAGACTGCCGCTTCCGGCCAGCCGACCCCCTGGCCCAATGCGGGAGGCATGGCCCCCTATTCCTCTTTTGGTTCCCTGCCGGGGCCTGCGGAGGCTCCTGCCCCCGCTCCTGCTCCTTCTGCGGCCCCTGTGCCAAATCCTGCCGCCGTGCCGCAGGCAGCGCCTGCCCCCGGCTTTGCCCCCGAGTATGCGCCAGGTTATGGACCTGGCTATGCGCCGTACCCTGCGCCAGCACCCGGCTGGCAAGGGCAGGGCGACAGCGTTGTTTCAGGCACAGGGCAGCTCCAGGGTGAAAATTTCAACGACAGAGGCATCGCGACCCAGTATCGGGATCCGCAGACTGGCGACATCGTTACCTCTGTGGTGCCGCCCGCTCCCCCGGACCAGCAGAATTACGGCACTTTTTTTGTGGCTCCGCAGATTTACCCCGATGGCAACCACTGGGGGCCCAATCCGTATGGCCCCATGCCCAGACCCGGTGGGCCTTCGTGGCCGGGACAGCAGAACATGCCTTCGGTCATCTGGCAGCCCGCGCCGCAGCCGGACCATAACAGGCATCGCCATGACGACAGGCGACATGACGACAGACCTTATGACGATCGGCGCTATGACGATCGGCAGTATGATAATCGACGGCATGATGACAGGCCGCACGATGGCCGTTACGATGGCCCGCGCCGTGATCAGTATGATTCGCGCGACGGTGGCTACAACGGCCCCAACAGGCCCCGCGACAACAGCCATGACCAGCGTGGAGACGACAGGTATAACCCGCGCCCCGGCAATCAGGGTGATTCACAGTATGACCCGCGCGGCGTCGACCGAGGCCGTGATGGAAGGGAGAGGCGTTGAGCATGCTTGCCGCGCTTTGGGATTCTCAGCCTGACGGCACCGTTGTATGCCGCCTGTGCGCTCACCGTTGCCGCCTGCGTAAAGGGGCCAAGGGCATTTGCGGGGTTCGCGTCAACATGCGGGGAGAAATGGTTTCTCTGGTCAGCAAGGTCGTTACCGCTGCTGCCATGGATCCCATTGAAAAAAAGCCCCTTTACCATTTTTTGCCCGGCAGCAAGATTTTTTCTGTAGGCAGCGCCGGATGCAACTTTTCCTGCCATTTCTGCCAGAACAACAACATTGCCCACGTGCCGGAAAGCGGCATAGTGCCCGGCAAGCGCGCTGCTCCAGAAGATCTGCTGGCCCTGGCTCAGGCCAACCGCGCCCAGACCATGGCCTTTACCTACAACGAGCCCACGGTTTTTTTTGAGCTGCTGTACGAAACAGCAGGCATGGCGGCCAAAAAAGGCATACGCAGTGTGCTTGTGACCAACGGCTATATGTCCAAGGACTGCCTGGCGGCCCTGAGCCGGTGCATCTGCGCCGCCAATGTGGATTTGAAGTCATTCAGCGAGGTCTTTTACCGCAAATATTGCGGCGGGCATCTTCAGCCTGTGCTGGAGAATCTGAAAGCCATCAAAAAACTTGGCTGGTGGCTTGAGGTCACAACCCTGGTCATTCCCGGCCTCAATGATGGGCAGGCAGAAATGGCAGAGCTTGCGGCCTTTATCCGTGACGAGCTGGGGCCGGACACGCCGTGGCATGTGACGGGTTTTCATGGCGCGCACCTGATGATCGACCATCCGGACACGCCGCTGGCAACACTTGAGGCCTGTTGGCGTATCGGGCGCGAGGCAGGGTTGAATTATGTTTATATCGGAAACACGCGCAGCCCCTTGGGCAGCAATACGTTTTGCCCGGAGTGCAATGCGCTGGTTATTGAACGGAACGGATACGACACGCGGGTGCGGGGCGCAGAAGGCAAGTGCCCCAAGTGCGGCGTGCAGATCCCGGGAGTCTGGAAGTAATGATTCTTGTGTATACTGGCGACGGCAAAGGAAAAACCAGCGCCTGCGTGGGGCAGACCGTGCGCGCGCTGGGACAGAATATGATTGTGGCCTTTGGGCAGTTTATGAAGCGCGATGGGCAGGCGGGTGAGCAGGCCATGCTTGCCAGGCTGCTGGGAGAGCGCTTTTTTGCTGGTGGGTTGGGTTTTTTGCGTACCGATGCAGAGCGCCCAGCGCACCGGGAGGCCGCCCTGCGGGTGCTTGATTGGGCTCGGGGGCAGCTTGAGCAGGCAGACATGCTTGTGCTGGATGAAACCCTGTATGCCCTGAGCGCCGGGATACTTGAGCAGCAGGAGCTCGAGGAACTCATGGCGCTGGCCCGCACCAATGATTGCCATCTCGTGCTGTCTGGCCGCAGCGCGCCCGAGTGGCTCGTGGATGCGGCAGACCTTGTGACCTCCATGACCGAAATCAAGCACCCCTGGCGCACGGGCGTCAAAGCCGCGCCTGGCATAGAATTTTAGCCTCTGTGGGTGCCTTTCGGGATATGTTCGCCAGTATTTGCAAAAGGAATTCGGGTATATGTCTGTATTGACCATCTATGTGGCCGGGTCTTTCAAGCACAAGCACGGAGTACGCCTTCTGGGGCGCGAGCTGCGGGGCATGGGCTGCCGCATGCTGGACTGGACAGACAAAGCCGTGCCGCCGCCAGGGCTGACCCCCGCCGAACGGCGCATCTGGATGGACACCGACCGTGACGGCGGCGAGGTCTACGCCTTTTGCCACAATGCCTGCCTGACAGCGGACATGGTCATCTATTACGGCGCTTCCGGGCAGGACGCCGGGGTGGAAGTGGGGCTGGCCGCCGGGGCTGGAGTTCCTGTGCTTGGTATACGCGGCCCGCTGGAAGGGCCGGGGCTGATGCTGCACGGGGCTGTCAGCGGCTGGGTTGACAGCGTGGAAGAAGCGCTGGACGTTGTGGCCGCCTTGCTGGCCTACGCCGATGCCAGCTGGAAGGATTTTGAGGCCGAGCCGAACCCGGTTTTGCGCCGCATGGGAGAGAAACTGCGGGAACGGGCCGACAAAAAAAATAATAATCCAGCCGAGAGTTAACGTCTTTTTTCAAAACGGGCATCGCCGTTTTCCAGCTCTGCCGCGCGCGTCCATCCCTGACTGGCGTAGAAGCCTGCGGCACGGCTGCACCCGTCTGTTTCGAGCCAAAGCATCTCATGCCGGGAAAACAGAAACGCCTCCATCCTCTCCAGCAATAGCTTGCCCACGCCTTTATTCTCCCACTCCGGGCGCACAAAAAGCGCAAAAACGCTGCCATCTTCCGCATCCGCCATGGCAAAGCCCACGGGCGCACCTTCCGCTTCGGCCATCCACGCGCACTCATCCTCGTTAATAATGCTGCCAATACTTTCTGCTGTAATGCCCATATTTTTGAGCTGTTCCAGCGACAAGTGATTTTCTCGCACGCTGGTGCGGATGGCAAAGATTTCGTTGATGTCAGCAGTTGTTGCTGGCCGGATGATCATCATTGCTCCTGAGCGGAAATTGGTGAGATTGCCAGAAATGTATGGGCGTGAAGGAGAACAAGCCTGGCGGCATCCTTCATACAGCCCTTCTGGCATGGATGATTCAGAAATATAAAAATAGTAATTTCACTATATATCTGAGAGTCCGAAGTTGCAAAATTGATTGCGAATTATCGATATAATGTCAACAACTTCTTTTCTGTCTTCCCCTTTACGCAGATAGCAGGATATATCAATGAAGTTGTCTACAGAACGTATGGGGATATATACGTATCCTGGTATGATTGAATTGACGATGCCGCGTGGAAAAATTCCCACGCATGATCCTGCTGCAATGGTTGCCAGTGCGGCAACGTATCCATTGGCACAGAACTCCAGGCGGGGAGTGAATCCGGCATTTTTGCACATGGCAGTCACTGTTTTGTTGTAAAATGGAAAAAATTTTTCAGACAAAACCACAAACTGATCGTCCCTCAGATCGTCCAGGTTGAGCATCTTTTTTCCCGAAAGCCGGTGCGCGGCCGGAATGACCGCAAAGAGTTCAGCCTTGTGCAGTATTATCTGCTCAAGGCCTTCACTGCTGGCTGTGTCTGCGCCCCGCGTGATTGAAATATCAATATCATTGTTCTTTAGCGCTATAAGCTGTCTTTTAGCATTGAATTCATGAAATCTGATGCAATCCATTTTAAAATTGGCATAGCGCAACTGTTCAATGAGATCAAAAATCATAATGCTGGGGCAAAAGCCGATGTTAACTATGCATTTTTTATGCGAGTTTTTTAGTTCAGATATTGTTTCATGAATCGATGAAATAATTTTTGTAGCCAGCTTGTAAAACTTTTTGCCGTCATTTGTAAGAATCATGCCATCTTTTGTTCTTGAAAAGAGTGGAGATCCAACAATGGTTTCTATTTCTTGCACTATTCTTGTCACAGATGGCTGAGACAGGTGTAGCATGTGTGATGCTTTTGAAATGCTCCGCGCAGATGCAACCATCATTAATGTTTTAAGATGTCTGATTTCCATGGTCGTACCTGGTGCATCAATCGTTTGTCTTGGTAGTTGAGAGCCTGGCTATCAATAAATAAGCATCAAATTAGAATGTAGAGTGTTTTCTCCTTTATTTTTTTGTATTAGGAATTTGTTCACATTGTATTTTATAGCATATAGTTATTTTTGCATATCAGTATATGTCAGTATGAGCTGTGAATCAATGTTAAACTTAAATATTTGCGGTGTGCATGCAGCATGCAAAAATAATATTTTACTTATCAGTATTGGTCATCTATTGCACTAAAGTAGAAACAGGTGACAAACGGCGCATTATAAAGAGGTGTGACGTAAGCAGAATCTGCATGCAAATTATATACTGTTTGGGTGCGGTATCGCTGAAATACATTTATTGTCTATGTATATGCAGCATTATCATCAATAAAAATGGCAGACTGGAGATTTTGACGTGAGGTCATGCCCCTTTGGGCAGTAAAAATAACGTGCACAGGATGCGGGGATCAAAATATGCGATTGTCCACAAAACTTATCTTGTCGTTTGCAGGCATGATTGTCGTGATTTTAGCTATTTCAACATCATCAATGATCAGTACCTCAAAATTGAATGAAAGCATTGATGACGTTGATAAGGCGTATATTCCTGCTGTTATAGCCGTTGGCAATATGCATTTAAATTTTTGGACAGTGAGAGCAAATCTGACAACTATGCTTCTTGCCCGCGAAGTATCCGCAGCAGAGCGGTATGACGCAATGATCAAGGAGTCTCTGCAAAAAATTGCAAACGATCAAAAAAAATATATTGAGTATACAGCACTGTTTGATGGCGACATAGCGGTGCAGGCAAAAAAGCTGATCCGGCAGATAGATGACATCTCCGCCGCCATGGGGATTGTAAGGAGAAATTCAACAAAACTGGTTGCTGAAGGAAAATTTGACGAGGCGACAGCTCTGTTCTCCGCAGAATACGGTCCCCAGTTTGGTAAGCTCGCCCCTCTCTACGCAGAGCTGGTCAGCCTGACGACCCGGAGCAGCAAGGAAAATATGCTTGATGATGCGCGGCGCGAAAAATCGCGCCCACGGGAGGTTATAACTAGCACTGCACGACATTACACATGAAGCAATGCAATTACAAAAGGCGGGCCGAGGCACCGCCTTTTTTTGCGCAGTAACTGCTGAAGAGCTACTTACCCAGGATTGCCCATGCACAACGCATGTCCAAGTAGTCAGCCCAAGCCTGAAGCATTTTACGCCGTTCTGCCAATAACTCTGATCGCTGGTATGCTGCGCGCACTTGGTTTTTATCAACATGGGCAAGCTGACGCTCTATCACCTCACTAGCCCAACCCATTTCAGACAGCGTTGTCGCCGCCATCGCGCGGAAACCGTGGGCTGTCATGATGTCTGGGCCATATCCCATCCGGCGCAACGCCAAGTTGATGACATGCCCAGTTTCATGCCGAGTTTTATCCCACCGCGATGGGAACAGCCACGGAGTTTGCCCTGTCACTGGGTGCAACTCCCGTAGAACGTCCAACGCCTGGCGTGAGAGAGGCACGTTGTGTGGGCGCTTCATCTTCATTTTTTCTGCCGGAATGCGCCATGCCGCCGTATCCCATTCGATTTCGTTCCATGCAGCAGAAGACAGTTCGCCGGGCCGAACGAACAACAAAGCCGCCAATTTTAGAGAACAGCGGCGCTGTGGGGTGCGGTAATGTTCTATACTGGCCATGAGTTGACCAATTTGACGCGGCTCGATAATGGCCGCTCTAGGCTTGCACTTATGAGGAGTCAAGGCCCACCCCAGATCACGCGATGGGTCACGGTTCACAAAGCCACAGGCGATGCCGTATCGCATGATCTGTGATATATGAGACTTGACCTTACGGGCCACAACAAGGGTGCCCCGCTGTTCAATACGCCGCAAAATAGCGAGGATGGCTGGGGAGGAAATTTTTGCTATGGGCTTATCACCGATCCACGGCATGACCTCGCGCTCCAGGCGTCTCCAAGACTCCTCGGCATAATGAACCGACCCCTGAACCATGTACCGCTTCCACCACTCGTGTGCAACGGCAGCAAATGTAACTATAGATGCCATAAGTCCTCCTTGTGCTGGGACTTATCGGCAAGTCACCAATCGCCAAACGAATATCTCCTGTCAGACCGTGGCAATGTCAAAAAAGCCTGTCAGCGGATGGGCGAGCTTTCCGGTCATATCCGGGCATACGGCCTCAAGCTGCGCAACTATCTTGCGGGCGGCAGCCCTATCTATATAGTTGTTGCAACCGTCAATTTTGATCCAGCGCCGATTGCGAAAACAGCGCGTTGCCAGCACCAGGCCGCCTGTATCCGCAGTCAATCCACGGCACGGGCCAGGTAGATATGTGCGCGGATGCAGTAGCGCCGACAGACCGTGATCGTTGACCGCCTGACCGATGTGGTTGCCCAGGTCTTTGATGGCCGTGAGAATATCAAGGCCCCAGGGCCAGATCTCGCCCTGCGTAAAAAGACTGTCTTCCGCTATGATCCGTGCGCCACGGTGTGCCCAACCACCAAAAGCTCGCACGTTAAACGTTTGACCAAAATCATGTACCCAGCAGCGGCGCATAATGACCGTGGTACCGTCCTGGGCTTCAGGGCAGCGGCGACCTGCGCCAATGATAACGCAATCCTCCAGCAGCCAGCGTGCATAGTGTACATCACTGCCGGGGTAGTCGCCGTTACCAGCTAATATTGCTTTGATCCCGCCCAGAATCACAACCCCCGACAGATGAACCTCAGCACCATCAACACCGCTCAAAACCTCATCCTGATCAGCCGGGCGGCAACCCCTGAAATCAAAAACCCGTTGGCTCACTACTGTAGGTTGGTTATGGCCATAAACAGTAAGGCCATCCTCCCCCGGTTTTGCTGGACCATTGCACACGCCGCCGGTGATCTGGTTGATGATGCCCATAGTGTTGCTACACGGCATAGCTTACGGTGATTGCCTGCACAGCATCAGCCGTGGTTGCCGCATCCACAGCGGCCATCAATGATGCGCGTCTGGCCGAATGGGTCTCCATAATGTAGGCCGGGCCATCAGCATCAACGGCGGCAAGTGCTGCGGCACCCACTGCGACCTCAACTGCACTCGGAGGAGTGTTGATACTGGGCATTGTCAGGCTTGCGGCAAGGGCCGCATCAAACCCGGAATTAATCTCCATACGCTTTGCTGTTTGAGCATCTGCCAGCGAAGGTGGTGGCGGCGTATCGCTCCAACCTTTGGGAAGAGGGCCATAATCTTTTATAGTATACGGATTGCCGTCAACATAGCCTTCCTTGCCCTTGTGGTCTTCGACCTGTCCCCATTTCCCTCCGTCCCAGCATGGAACAAAGCCCTTTTTAAACGTAGGCGCAATGCTTGTGGCGTTATTGGGCAGCAGGCCATAATCTTCGACTTCTCCGGCGAAATAACCGTCAGCAGTATATTGGTAGGCTTTAGCCATTTTGGGGCTCCTTTAAATCGATCCCATGCCCTGCTCGAGCAAAATGATGCACCACAGGGTAAAGGAACTCATGCTTACATTTTGGACAAACCAGTTCTTCGTTCACCACATAGGGCTGTACTTGCCTTAGAAAAATAAGGTCATCAGAAAAACAATGCTGATGCCACACATGCTTACACTCCGGGCACCCTCGAGTCTCAAACCAATGGCTACTCATTGGGAATTCCTTATATTTTGTCGGCTCCCGGCGTGGGAGCCGTTCACGGGGACATGGTGCGCAATTTTGTTGGCACACTGGGGACAACATCAGATGTCGGATTGTCCGGGCCATTCATGGCTATAAATACTATGTTTTCATGGCTGCATTTCGGAGGCTCAACATCGACAAAAGACACAATAAATACAGGATTTAATCCTAGCCGCGTTGTGCCTACCGGTGCCGCCAACAAACCACGAGCCTGGGGCGCATTGGCCTGCGCATATCTGGGACAGCCTGCATCATGATGCCGGAGTGCCGAGGTAACAACACGCGAGAGCACCCCATCCACGGGGTTTGTTGGCTTTGCCGACTGGGACTATGCGATCTGCAGCAAAGTTGATTTGACGGTGTACGCCCCATGCACTGCCGCTTGTGCTACCGTCACTGCTGTAAACAATTCCGAATGCGTTATCTGCAAACCAAATGTTGTTATTTCCAAACGCGACATCATCAACGCGACCGTAAATATTGCGCATCATGTCCCCGTGAACGGCTCCCACGCCGAGAGAGTCAAAGCCCGCCGCTTCAGGGTACATCCCTCGGACATCGGGCATGCGGAGAGAGCCTGCCCCAAGGTTAGGCGCGTAGTACGGCACACCACCGATACCATTCCACCCCACAGTTGAGCCGTCAGCATTGGTATGCCATATGGCCGTGGACATGGCCTGCCACTCGGCTTCTGTCTTGCAGAGCTTCTGTCCTTCGGTGGTTTGCAGGTAGGCCCATATTTCAGGAAAGACGGTTGCCGCGTTGGCGATAACGCCGCCCTGTGCAGGCTGGAATCCGGTTTTGAGCGTGGGATGGCGGAAATAGTAAAACTCGCCAATCTCATACTTTGACACTGCGGCCGTAAGTTTGCCCGTTTCATCAACTTTGATGGTCACGCCATCAGGCCGATTGATGCCGTTTTTTTCCACGGTCGAGATGTTGAATACCGGCATCCAAACTCCGGTTTCATCCCCAACGGGGTTCACGGGGCCGACAAAGCCGCCACCTTCTGCCGGGATTTCCGGACCGGAGGGCTTCTTGGCTACATACTCCTGATAGTCAGAGCCGAGCACGTGGGCGCCGCGCAGATAGTTCAGGCCGGGGAAAGACTCGGTCGCGCCTACCCACGGATACACATTGCCAGACTGGCTGAAGAACGTATGGCCAGACAGAAGGCGATAAATCTCGTTGAAGAACTTACGGTCAGGAGCAATGCCACCGGCCTCAAGTTCGACCTCGGTAATAACGGGCCAACCGTCACGGTAGCTGAAAACGCCCTGGCCAGTGGGTGTCGTGTCGGGGATTGCCTCAACATCTGCACTATGGGCCAGCACGGCCCGCAGCAGATCAGGAATTTGCGGTATTGCCATAAGGCCTCCTTCTGGCAAAGGTTCCATGCCCGAACGGCTTTAAGCCGCTGCGAGCGAAACCAAAGGTTTTTGCTCTGGGCACATCGTAGATTTCCCATCCAACGCCTGCGGGCTTTGGGGCCACATCGTCTCGAGAAAGCAAGGCGCGCTCAAAAGGCTTGAGTGTGAAGTCAAAATAGAAACGCAGTTTCATGGTGCCGACATGCAGCACCATCGCCGGGCCGCGCGATTCAAAAAACCACGCCAGAAGGCGGTTAAGATCGCGCAATGAGCCGTCAGTAATATTTACTGCGGCCTTGAAAAATATGAGCAACCGATACGCTTCATCGGCCAGACGGAAATTAGAATTGACGGCTCGGCGGTAAAACGTGCCCTGACCAAAGGGGCGCAGCGCGCTACGGTCAAACCCGAAGACAGCACCCGAGGCGTCAAGCTGTATGACGCGGCCAATGCCGACAATGCGGCCCCACACATCCAGCCCCCATCCCGTGGCCGTGCGGGGGTCAAACACCTGCTCGTACAGTGCGGCGATATCCACTGATGGATCTACCTGTGCGTTGTACGCTGTCAGCAGAGCCAACAGGCGCGGGCTGTTATCGAATTGCGAGAGGATGGTTTCGCGCCAGTTTATCATGCACCCTCCACAATGATTTCGATGGCATCCCGCACCAGGCTTGGATGCTGATTGTTGAGGATTTGCACGAAATTGCCAAAAGCGCCTTCACCAGCGGCGATTTCAACCCCTATGAGATTTACCGCGCCAGCGCTGATGACCGGACAAATGAAGCGGGACGCATACACACCTGCGCCGATCCTGATGCGCGTAACCTCGGACTGGTGGGCCGTGCCGTCTGAATTGGGGTACTGCTGCCCATAAAAGTCGGCCAGCACGTTGTCACGGATCTTGGTTTCCACATCGGCGGGCAAGCTGTCGGAATGGCGCAGCGTGACCTTCACCCGGAAGGCGAGTTCAGTCGTGCGCTGAAAGCGTACCGTTTCTTTTGCTCCACTGGCCGCGTCAGTGTACTGAACAGCCGTATTGCCGTTATAATCACAGCCGCCGGACACATGGTTATACATGGCCTCGGCAATGGCGGCATCTTCGCCGCCCAGCACAGCAATGTAGACGCTGTGCGGGGCAAGGGTGACGCCGCCCTCGGTTTTCGGGGTGTCGCCACGGTTTTGCAGGGCCAGAGCGTCAATAACGCCTTCAAGGTTGGCCACTGCACCGTAAACGCTGGCCAGCATGGAACGAGAATTCAGCGCCACGCTGGATTGTCTGCGAAGTTCAAATTCCCGGCGCTGCTCCGTCTCCCGGCCAACAATGCCCGGTTCGGGGTTATCAACCGAATCCCAGCCGGGTTTTGCCTGTACAATGCGAGTAACGCTGTGAGCTTCAACAGCCAGAGGGCCAGCTTCCAGCGCCGCAAAAGGCAGGGTAATGGAGCCTGCTGCGGGGATGGTGCCAGATGTCTGGCAGGCAAACAGATTGCCATTCACGTCCTTGACCTGGTCGGGATTGTCACTGGCATCACTGCCGTTTATGACGGTGCCCTCCAACCCCGTGCAAAGACATTGCACAACCGTTGCCCGGGCCGGGTGGCGAGTAATAAAGTAGATGGCCGCAAGAGCGTCCTGAAAAATTCCGTCAGCCTGCGCAGGGTCAAACTGGTTGGCCAGGTGCAGCAACTGGGCGTTTTTATCCTGCACGATGGCGGCCTGTGTGGTG
Organism: Pseudomonadota bacterium; assembly: GCA_023419375.1. Lineage (GTDB taxonomy): Bacteria > Desulfobacterota > Desulfovibrionia > Desulfovibrionales > Desulfovibrionaceae > Desulfovibrio. Next base: position 17,748 of record JAEZYD010000047.1, on the reverse strand, counting down.
ATCAACTGTCCCTGGGGCGTAGCGGCATCAGTATTGAGGGTATTGTCAAATGCCGCCTGCCAGGCGTTTGTCACGTCTTGCAGCACCGTGTCCGTTGTTGGGGCCACAACCCCACGCTCGGTAAATTCAAGGCTAGATTGTGACATTGACGCTCTCCCCATCAGACGTTGTTACCTTGATGCGCCCGGTCAGTACGCGCTGATCCAGGGCGTCCAGTTCGACACTGGCTTCAGCCACCCCGGGAACTTCAAGTGCGCGGCGGCGCGCCCGTTCCCTCACCAGCTCAATGGGAGGGAGACTGGCAATTTCGCGGTCAAGGTACGGCACACCTGCGGCGGTATTGTACCACTGCTCACCCTGGAAAACCCGCTCATACGTGGACACGTCCTGTTCTATGCGGGCGGTGCCATCAACCGTGGCCAGACTGCCCCCCGGTGTGAGGGCCAGATCCCATTGACCCGTCAGCATCAGGCTTTTCATTGTGGTTCTCCAGTGCTGCCGCCGCCGGGCAGAACACCTGTGTGGGTATGGTGCATCTGCGATATGCCTCCGGCTGTCTGGTCGCCAGTGGAAGCAATCTTGCCATTGACCTGCAAATTGCCGTTGAGGGTAGATGTGGCCCCCTCGCCGTTCTGCACATCCGTGGGGGCATTGCGGATAATTCCCCCGGGGGCGGTTATGACTAGCTGCCCTCCCTTGAGTTCCATTTTACCGCCAGCGCCATCGTCCAGAGTGATGCCATCATCGTTGACCATCACATACCGTTTGGGCGCTTTGTTCAAAAAACCACCGATAAAAAAACCGTCTCCCTTGTTGCACATACGGGCACTGCCGGGGTTGGTAGACGCCCCGTCCCGCTTTTCCTTGACGGATTCCGTGTCCCGCATGGCATAGACTGCAAGCCCGATGTCTCCGGGCTTGGGGTCAACAATAACGGCGTTTTCCCCGCCCTGCGCGCGGAAATATGGCAGCCGGAACAAGGTGCCTTGCTGGTGTCCTTTCCCGTCACCGGCAACAAGGTTCACCAGGGGCTGCACACTGACAAAGCCCACGGGTTGCACACCCTCGGCAGATACCCCCGTGACGCGCACGGGTTCTGCGGTATTGATGCCCTGCAAAGCCCTCTGTATGAGGAAATCAAGAGTATTCTGGTCAGATGCCGGAGTGGATGCCCCGCGCTGTCCCTGCACTACACTCATGACTTTCCGTCCTTCTGGTTTTGCTGCCCTGGGTAGGTTGCCTTGACCGCCGTTTCCCAGGAGGTCGCGCCTGGGTACCCCGCCTGAAGCTTGTGCGACAGGCTTGATATCTGCCACAGGCCAGACGCCTTGGGCACAACGGATTCAATGCGGATAGGCCCGCCGAGTTTGCACTTGGGTTCGTAGAGTCCCTTGACGCTGATCCCGTTGCTGTCAAATGACGGGTAGCCAAACATGCCAGTATCTCCGCGCCACAAAGGCGTTGAGGCTCCGACATCTTCCCGCAGCATGCCAGCCTGCGCGATGATCATTTCACCGTCATCAACCAGCAGGGCAATGCGTGCAGCATCTGCTATCTGGCGGGCCTGTTCCATCGGGCCACCCACCCAGCAGGTATTGCGAAGTGAAACATTGACCCCACGGTTAACGAAGGTAAGCCCCATCTGCCCGGCAATGCTTTGCAAGGTATTGCCCACATCCTGCGCGCCCTGGGCCGTGAGCGGCGGTACTGGCGTGAGCGAGGCCACAAAGCCGGTAATGCAGTCACAGTCAAAGGTTGGATCTGGCGCAGCATTGAAGTTGGGCACGGCGCTCACGATGTCGCCAGAGAACGCCAACGTCATGCCGTTCTGTTTGTCCCCGGCATACACGGCAATATGATTTTGGTCCGTCTTCAGGGGAGCAAAGGCCAGAGTGGTCAGGGTCTCCATATCCTCAAGAGGGAGGTTGTAGATACGGACTTTGGCCTTGTTCTTCTCTTTGCCGCCGGGCTTTGAGATTTCCACATCCATGCCAAGCCGGATGATTTTGGTATTGGCGGCCTGCCCGGTGCCAGGGTTGAAGCCGCCCTTGGCCAGAGTGATGCGGGCCTCCAGCATCTTGATTGTGTAGGATGTGTTGGCGCTCATAATGTCCCTTCCTCATAGGCCTGTGCTTCATCCGCGCTAAGCCAGACAAGCCGCCAGCGGTCACCAAGGCCCGTCCATTGCGGGTCTGCCGCGCCCTGCATATCGACAAACAGCAAGTCGCCAACAAATCCCAACCGGGGGTAACGCAACAACAACGTGCCCTCACGTGCAATGATGCCGCTGACCACGGCAACCTCATTGACTGCCAGGTCAACAAACAGGGCTGCGCCGTTGACGCCAACCATGCTGTTGGCCTCTGATTGGCGGGTGTACACGCGCAGGCTGCAATTCTGTCCGCCCAGCACGGCCTGTACGGTCTGGTTGGCTGTGGCGCGTAACGGAACGGTATTCATGATTTTTTCCTAAGCCAGTCTGTCGTGACTTTAAGTCCACTCTTCTTGGATACCTGTTTCTTCGTTGCATCATCGGCCTTGCCAGCCTGCTGTTTTCCTGCGCTCTTGTCCGCGCCGTCCCCGGCCTGCTTTACCTGCTCGTTGGTGTATTCCGGGCTGACCTGCCGGACTTCCTGCAAGGAAAGGCTTACCAGCAGCCTGTCCACGCCGTTTTCGCGTTTGCGGTCATAGTCAAACCCAACAACGGTGTAGTCCACGAACGTGCGTTCCGGCGTAATGATACTGACAAGGTCGGTACCTTCCTGAAGCTTGATCAGCGCATCAAGCATTGCGCCCAGCTCGCTGCTTTTACCTTTTTTAGCCAGGACAACGCCGACTTCCGTGGGGGCAACGGCCTTGTTGTAAACAACAAAGCCGCTTTTGCCTGCGCGCTTTTCCACAGGACTGGATGCCACTTTTGACTCTGCCTTGACCGTACAGGCGAAAAATGTGTCAAAAGGTACGGCGACTTTGCCGTTAGCATCAAACAGGCTCCAGTTGCCGGGTGTGCCCGGCGGCAAGGCTGCAAACATAATTCCCCCTTACACACCGAATGCCCCATCTGCCTGGGCCACACGGTTGGGCAGGCTTGCCGTGATATCGCGCGCAATGCCGTCCGCATCGGTGGCCTGACTCTGTACAGTAAGTTGCTGGATCGTGGTGTTGCTTTCCACCTTGCGGGAATTGTCCACCGTGCCCGCCGGGCGCTGTACATCGCCAGCGCTGACCCGGGGCGTAGCCGCAGCAGCCAACGATTGAGGCAAGGCAGCACCGCCGTTGTCATCCGCGCTGCCCTCATTGCTCCAGCCAAGAAGATTCAGCGCCCACTCGGGCAAGGCATTTTTGAGGGCATTTTTGATATATCCAACGACAGCCCGGACAATATTAACCAAGCGCTGGTAGGCGGCACCGATGGCGTCCACAGCGTCCTTGTAGCTATAAAGCTGCCCACCACTAAACACGGCTCCAAGAAGTTGGCTAAGGCCGCCGAGCAAGGCCATGAGTCCAGAGAAAGTTTCTTTGATCCCTTCCCATATAATTTTCAGACGGTTACCAATCTCTTCGCCAGTGCCAAACATTGACCAGAAACCGTCAAGAGCAGATTCGCCGCCTTCAATGTAAACCACCAAATCTTCAACAATCATCGCCAGACCGCCCACAAGGGCGATAATAGGCGCGAAAGGTGCTATGGCCGCCCAGGCGGCTGTGGCCATTGCCCAGAGGGATGGGGTGACGGCTGTCGCAATAACGGCGGCAATGGCAGCAAAATATACTGTGGCCGAGGATCCGTTGTCATGGAACCACTCTACAACACTGCTCAATGTTTCGATAAAATAACCCATTGCAGGTGCAATGCCGTGCCGGACTTTATCGCGGAGGCTTTCAAACTGGTTCTGAAGGCTTTGCTTCGCCGACTGAACTTTACGGGTGATCTCAATATCCCGTTGCGAATACGCGGCGTTTTCCTTCCCGGCCTTGACCAGCTCTTCCAGGCCTTTTCGGCCCTGAAGCAGCATATTGACGGATTTTTCATCAAAGCCGGTTTTTGCCAGCAGAGACATTGCTTTTTGCCGATCCATCTTGCCGGTAGCGTCCGCAAGCCGCAAAATGCCTTCTTCTAAAGATACCGCCCGGCCTTTGGCATCAGTAAATCTGACGCCCATACCCGTCATCACGTCCTTCAGAGGGCCGGAACCGTTTTGCGCCAGTTCCTTCATGTTGCCGTCAAGGGTGGTGAAGACATCCCCAAGGGTCGAGGCATCCGCACCCGACTCAAGGGCCGCATGCCGCCAGCCTTGCCATTCGTCAACGCCCATAGCCAGTTTCTGGCTGGTTTTGTCTATGGATTCTGCGGTGGCGATATAGTCCGTTACAACCCCTTTCAGCGTGAGCACCCCCCCAGCAATCCCCGCAAATCCGGCAATTTTGCCGATAATGCCAGAAAGGCCATTACCAAAGGTCTGTATGTCTCCGGTCGCGCCCGCCAGATCCTTGCCAGCTTTTTCCGCAGACGTGCCAACGCCGTCTATGGCCTCGGCGGCTTTGTCGGCGACATCGCTGGTTTTATCCAGCTCGCCCTGGGCATCGCGGATTTCGCTTTTGAAGCCCACAGCATTAAGCAGCAGCTTGACGACAAGTTCACGAGCGGTTGCCATGAGTGCTCCAGCAGTTGGCGTTATGGGAATCCACGGCGGCTATCTCCAGCAGCATAAATGCGTCTTCAAGGCCATACACAGTCTACAATTCGTTCAGGCTGGCCATGCCCCGGCTGATGGGCACGGCCAGACACCCAGGAAGGTTTACGTAGTCTGCGAGTCCTGAAGGGGGGCTAGGAGTCCGGACAGGCGGGAGGCAAAGCCCCCGCCGTTGTCGAAAAAATCCAGCGACAGCTTCAACACTTCGCCGCGAAGCCGCACCAGAGTTGCAACGTCCTCAACATGATTGTCCACATTGGCCGGGCGCAGCGTGATTCTGGCGTTGGGTTTGTCCGCATCGGGCATAATTGCCACCTGGGGCAGCAGTTCATCATACAGCGGCTCGACCTTATCCCAGCTTACATTTGACAGTGCGCCCAGCCCAACGGACACCAGGGCCGAGGCGCTGGACGTTTTAGAGAGATCCTTTACCGCTGCATCCATCTGACCGTTGCCACCCATGAGAACCAACAGCGCCCGGGCGGCCCACTTTTCCACCTGGCTGGCGCTCATTTCGGTAACATGGAAGCTCTTTCCGACATCGCGACCGGATTCAATGGTAATCGTAATTTCCTTACGCATGGGGGCGACTCCTACAGGCTGCTGGGCGTCCAGCTTTCAAAGGTGATGTTATAGGCCGGAGCCTGCAAGGTTTTGGCGGCATTGGGCATGGGCTGTGCAGCAGTGAGCGCGCCGCGCAACCCCGTAAAAGTTTTGCCAATGCCCGGCACGATGAACTGTGCAGAGCAGACGTACACCTCCTTGGCGGCGTCCTGATACGCCTGCCAGTCATCAAAGACCGGGCGGCTTTTACTGTCTGCGGCCAGCGTTATGGTGATTTCCTTGGGGGTGGGGGTGTAGCCAACGCTCAAGTGACCATCCACGCCCATTTCAGCCACCACCGGGTTGACCTGGGCAGCACTGACCATCGCATCCGTGCTGTAGTTCTCAATCTTGACGGGCGAGTCATACAGGCCCGGCACCGTGATAAACAGCGAGGCATTGGCGCTGGTTATGGTCTGATTGTTCTGGTTGTCCATGATGGCTCCTTACTGGATAGCCGTGGCGGGCAATACGATTTTCTGAATGCTGCCGCCATCGGTATAGTAAAATCGACAGTCAGGTGTGCCGCGCTGTCCGCGAACATTTGCGCCGGGATCCTTGACCTGCATATACCAGCCCTGGCTTTCAATGGTTTTGGAAACGTCCGTGCCGATCTCCGCCAGCAACTGCACTTTTTGTGTCTGTGAAAGCGTGATGCCCGCGCGGATGGCCCCAAAGTTCTTGAAACGGTTGATGGTATCCAGGCAGGCGGTACGCACGGCCCCGTAGCCGTCTTCGTTGTACGGCAAGGATTTCACTGCCTTGAACAGATCAAGCAGGTTAAGCTGCAAGGCATCCTTGAGGGCAATGGCGTTGATATAGGTGTCTGCCCAATCCCACTTGCCGGAGACTTGCCCGGGCTGGAAGAACTTGAACTGGGCCGAGGCCGTGGCAAAGTCCGCATAGCAGTTGTACCCGTTATCCAGCAGGGCATCATACTGCTCATCATTGCCGCAGGTTACTGCCAGCCCTTCGCCCTGCTTGAATGCCAGGGTAAGCCGCCCGTTGTACTGGTCAAAATTGATACTGGCGATGGTGCCCATGACCCAGGCTGCAAGCTGGGCGCTATTGTACACGGGAATGGTGCCGTCAAGAGCAAGCTCGGAGTCAATGCGATAACCGGCCGAGGCCTTGGAACCCTGCACCTTGGCGGCATTGTCCGTGTCCCACATGGCATAGACGAATCTTGTGTCATAGCCCGCGCACCATGTGGCCAGTTCCAGCTTGTCTTCAAGCTGCGGCTCCCACGTGGTGGAAAAGCTCACCCAGTCCCGGGCGTAGTCGAGCACGTTTTTGCAGCAAGCTGTCAGCGTCTGGGCATCAATGCCCGGAGACTGCACGGCCCCGGCCTGTTCGGTAAGGTTAAGCAGTTCGGCAAGCCCGGGGGTTTCCCCCGGGGCGGCATAGCTGACGGACGAAGCCGCGCCGGAGGTGGCGCTGCTGATCTGGAACGCCTTGGTCTGGCTGCTGTATGTAACAGTAGCCGCACCATCAAATGTGGTGGTCAGGATCTGCGCCGCCTCGCTGAAGCTGGTGACAGTCGAAAGATTAATGCCCACAAGGCTGCGGGGCGTACCGTCAATGCTGATGGTCAATGTAGCGTTGGCAACGGCCTTGAGGGCGGCAATATCGCCGTCATACGCCGCGCCGCGCAACCAGCCGGGTGCGGCAGCATCGCGCCAGGGCGCAAAGAAAATCTTGCCCGGCAGATAATCCGTGTTGGTATAGCCCTTGAAATACTGCGCGGCCATTGCAGCTTCCGGCGAGGTGTCGCCAAAATAGGCGGCCACAGAGGCAGCGGACGAAAACTGTAGAACCCTGGCCGATGGGGGCAAGGAGGATTTGGTGAGCACAAGGCCTGCGAAGGTGAGGCCCTTGGTGCCGCTGTCCATGACGCGGGGTACTATTTGTACGAGCTTGTCTGCATTGACGCTCATTGTCTGCTCCTAAGCCTGCGGGTGCAGGTGCAAGTTGACGTTGTCAAAGTAATCCAGGGGCACGGTGACATTGCTGTTGGCCTGTACTTCAACGGCGATCATCCACCGGGATTCGGCCTGCTCGCTGTCGTCAGCCGCCGTAAGATCTTGAGGCTCACTGACGGAGAGTGGCGCAAAACCATAGGGAGCCAGGGCATCACAGCCCACAATGTCTTGCAGCAAGGTGGATGCTGTGCGGGACTGCTCCTCCGCATTAGGCCCCACGAAATCCAGTTGCACCCTGCGGCTTTGCGGCCGTACCACCTGGGCCTGCCCCTGACCGCTACCATCCGGCCCGGTATACACATGCCCAGTAGTGCCGTGCGGCGTACCGCCCGATGGCGTGATCTGCACAAAATATCTTGTGCTGGGAGTGCTGACCCGATTTGTCCAGCCCCGCACAATGGTTACAGGGCCGAGCCACACGGTCAGCGTATCGCCCAGTGCTTTTACCAGGGCAGCGTCCAGAGGATTGCCGGTTACGGTAGCCATTACGGCCCGACCTCCGGGGCTGCCTGCTGGTTTTGATTATCTGGCCATGCACCCTCATCGGGCCGGGCATCGTCCATAACCGGCGGTTGGCTGTCGCCCACGGCTGGCAGGGGGCAGACACGCAAACGGATAACGCGCACCTTGGTCCATCCGGCCCCAGGGGCGAAGTCTTCCAGCACCTGATCCACCTGCCACTCATAGCCGTCAAAATAGAGCAGATCGCCCCCGCGCTCTGTGGTGCGGTCAAGGCCATACAACGCGCCGTAAGCATAGACATCACGCCACACGCTGCTGCTGCGCGCCTGCAAAAGCCATTGCAGGGTTTTGTCCGGTACAGGCTGCACCTGCGCGGACATTTCCACGCAGGGCTGCCACACAGGACGCTGCACATAGTCCGGGCCGATAGTCTGCCCGGCACTGCGCAGCACACGTACCTTGCGGTCAGGATGCACGGAGGTAATAACCTTGCGGGTGAGTGCATGCAGGTTCATTTTTTGTTCACCTCATGGGCGATGCTGCCCACATAAGCACCAGTTTCATACAAGGGGGCATTACCCACGCGCCCGCCAGTCTTGCGCAACTTGGCCTTGACCGTAGCAGGCTTGTTAGGCGGCGTTTTCCAAGAGCGTATAGACTTCACAACGTCTGCCCGCACAACTTCGCCAAGCTGCCCCATTGCCTGCACGGGATCCATGCCTGCCATAAGCAGGTTGCCCAGTCCCTCCGTGTATTTGGAGGCGTTGGCGTCCAGGGTTTCCCCCATTGCCGGACGGGCCGGAATTTTACCAGGCACACCAAACTCGTTGGCGGCGGCGTATTCAGCCACTTTTTGCCCTTTGGCATTGGTGGCGGCTTCAAGTACCCCCACCTTCAGCTCCAAAATCCCATCAAGGTTTTCAAGCCCGGGGATGGCATCATCAAGCCGCAAGCTACCCCCGGACATAAAAACCTCCTGCTCGCCAGGGGCGCAGCAGCTCCCATGCGGTCAGGCCGCAGGGCGTCTGCTCCCACCACCGGCTGTTGGCGCGCTGCATGAGCGCAAGCCCGGCATTAACGCTGCCCTGGGCGGCGCTGGTGACGTTGCCCACCACATCGCCCCGGGCCTGCAAGGTGACCAGATGGCACAGCACGTAATAGAGAGCCATTGCGCGGGTATCCTCCGGTATGCGAGAGCGGTCAGTATTGCCCACCAGCAGCTCCGCCACGGGCCATTGGGCCGTCAGCAGAGAATCAGGCGTAAGCGCCTCATCGCCAAACTGGGGAAACATTGCCCGCCACTCGGCTATATTCAGGGATACCCGCGCCATTACGATTTATCCGGCGTTGTGTTCAGGTTCTTGTCGGCGTTGGCCCCGTCAACCTGCACCTGTTCAAAGCCCGTTTTGACATTGGCCTGTTCGTTCGCCTGGGCGTCACCCTTCTTGGAGGGAGCAGCAAAGATGACGGGAGAGTCTTCAGCAAACATAGACATATGCCCATAGCAGGCCTTTATTTCTTCCCACTGTTCGGCAGTGAGGGTGGTCACGCCGTAGGCGGTGCCAGGGGCCGGATTGCCATTGGGGTCAACCAGTGAGGAAAGGGCTTTGCCCTTGAGCATGACGCGCCCGCACTTAAGGTCAAAGCAGACGCCCTGGGGCATCTTGCAATACACATCAATGGTCGCAGTAATATTGGTAGTCTTGGCCATGAGTATCTCCTACACGCCGATCATGCCGGCGATGGCTGCCGGGCGATAAATGAGGGTGCCGCATGTGCCGGCGCGGAACTTCTGCGCATAGCTGGAAAGCCCGCGCACCACGGGGAAGGCGTGGAATTTTTCGGTTGCGCCGATTTCCGCAGTAGCCTGGCCCTGAAATTCGGGCTGAATGAGCTGCACCAGTTCGCCGCTGGCCGTGGAAAATTCCGGCACGGTGACAATTTCCAGCTTGGGAAGGAACTTTTTGATCATGTCCAGAGCAGACACGTTAAAGTCCGTGGCCGCGCCCATGATGGCGTACACGCCAGGGGAGCAGACCAGCACCAGGCGGTCATCAACACCATCGGAGGTCACGTTGTCGTTGCCGCCCATCTGGTTCACCAGGGCAGCATAGAGCTTGCGCACATCGTCATATATCTGGCGCGAGGTTTTCTTTTCCCAGTCGGTGACGGCTGCGCCGCCGCCCTCGGGCGTCACGCTGTTGGGCGTGATATTGGCATTGAGGCTGGGGTCATTCATGAGGCCGTAGATACGGCGACCAGCCACGCCCTGAAGGGCGAAGCGGTTGACGTCCACATCAATGACCAGGGCGGCGGAACGCTGTGTGCCCGTGCCGAGGCTCACGCGGGCAAGGCCGGACATTTCCTCTTCCAGATCGCCTACGCGGCGGATGGTCTGAAAAAGGTAGGTATCGCGCGTGGCCCAGTTATTGTTGACGTCCGCGCTGCCTCCGTTGCTGAAGTCGTCATACGGGGCAGTATGGCCCACAGCTTCAGCCAGCGGGAACCGGACGGAGCTGGTGGTGGCATCCCCCTTGATGACTTCAGGATAGATAGCCCTGGCGCGGCGGGGGCTGGTCAGGATTTCGACCACCTGCGGGTTGAAAAAGGTGGTAAATTCCGTGGGAACACCGGCATTGGGCGCGGTGACAGGGGCAGCGTCATAGGCTTTATTGGGGTCCATGATTTTGGTGGCCCCATCCACGATAAAGCCGAAATCACGCAGTTGCTGCAATGTCATGGGCATAAGAGATCTCCTAGTCGCGGGACGCCACAAAAGGCGCACCCGCCGCCGCAGACGTGCGGACGGTAAATTCGGTTTCAACGTGGCCTTCCACTGTGGCCCCGGCAGCGGCTGTACTGACGGATCCGGTGGTCAGGCTGGCAAAGACCTTTTGACCGATGCTTGCGGCCGAGGCAGATGCCAGAATGATGGGGCCCCGCACAAGTACCGGGACAGCATGCCCGGCAGGAATGAGCATGGTGGCGTCCTCATCGGACGGCAGGGGCTGAACGCGCACACGCACAACGACACCGGAAGGGGTGCCTGTGCCTTTGTTGACCATCGCGCCTTCAGCATCAGGCCAAACAAAGTTGCCAATGGTTACGCCGCCCGCACCCGCAAGAGGCGTAGGCAGATAGAATGTGGCCGGGTTATGGCCATACAGCGTGCCGGGCACGCCCAGGGCGATACCGCCCACCTGTTTTTGGGTTGCCATGATGGCTCCTTTCCCTAACGGGACTTACGCAGACGGTTGAGGTGAGCAAAACATCCCTTGGCAGCTTCCGGCGCGGCGTCATTGGCACGTACCGGGCTGACCCATCCCTGGTTGCGGGTTTTCATGGCCGCAAGGAAGCTGTGGCGCATAGCGCTCTTGGGCATGCCGGACGTATCCACGCCCATGCGGCGCAGGGCCATGCCATAGAGATCTTCGGCGCTGTCGCGGGCCACATTGACCGTGGTTTCGCCCAGTATGGGCCGGGTGTCGCGCTGGGCATCCATAATGGCCTGCATCCTGACCAGTGCGGTGTTGGCGGCATCCGCTGCCGTTTTGGCCGGGTCAGCGGGTTCACCTTCATCCTGTGCCTTTTCCGCCCCCTCGGGCTGATCGCTGTCTGCGGCCTTGGGCGGCTGTTCTTCGTCAGAAGCCGCAGCAGGCAGAAGTTTTTCCAGCAAGGCGGCGATGGCAGCCCGTTTTTCTTCAGGCAGGTCGGCCAAAAGGGCCATGAGCTGTGTGCGCTGCTCGTTGTCTTCCGCTTTGGGGGTGGGATCGCCTTCATCCTTGGCGGGCGGGTCGGCGCTGCCTTTGCCAGGATCGTCACCGGGGTCGGTGTCGGCAGCCTTTTCAACCAGCTCCAGCACCTTTTGCTTGGCCAGTTCTTCGGTAAGGGCTTTTTCCTGGGATTCAATTTCACCGGGGGCGGCATCCTTGGCCATGCGGCCACCTTTCAGGTGGCGCAACAGACGGCCTACAAGCCCGGCGGGCAAGAGGACGGTTTTCTTCTGGGGCATTTGAGGCTCCGTGGTTTGAGGTTTGGGTGCATTGTCGCGCACGACCACAGTTGGGCCAGCGCGTCCCACATCGACCAGGGCAAGGTGGTTGCCGCGCAGGTTGCGCATGACGCCGTCATACTCCTGCCCCTGCCACTGACCTGGCGTCATATCCAGATCATATTGGTAGGCCAGCGACAGTTCCTTGAGTTCCTCGGATTCAATGCGCCGTATGGCATCGGCATCATGCACACACAGGCTTATGCGCAGGTATTCGCCATCAAAGCGCGGGTCACTGCCCAACGAGCCGATAATTTGGGCCTTGGGCAGGTTTTCCGCGTCCGTCTCGTTGTGCATAAGTTCCAGCGGGAGACGGCATATGGTGGGCGCGGCTCTGGCCAGTTCCGAACCCGGGCGATACAGGCGGTATTCTTTTTTGGGGTCAAGCCCCAAAGCTTCGCACATCGGAATCTCATTACCGTAATACACGGCCACCTGTTCGCGGGTGACGGGGTTGTCCTGAACGTGCAAGAACCCATTGGCGTCCTTTGTGCGGGCGCTCTGCGCGTCCAAGGCTATGCTGGGGCTAGGCATTGGCGGCCTCCTCATATTTGGCCAGATCCGACTGGCTTTGGGCGAATGCGGGCAGCAAGGGGGCGTACTGGCAACGGCAGCGCGGCAATTCACCAGGGCGAATTTTTCGACCCTCCGCCGGGTCATAGAGTCCTTCGGAAAGAAGGAAAGGACGTCCATCCATCGCCTTGTGTGTTTCCCGGGCCTGTATGCTGCGACTGACGTGCACCCACGTTACGCGGGTAATGCCCAGTTCCTGATATCTCTGACGGGTAAGGGCTTCTGTGGCTTTATTGTTCTGATCTTCGGCGATAAAGGCCGCACGGTTGCGCGCGACATCAAAGCGGGATCCGATATCCTCTGTAAGCTGCCCAAGGTCGCGGCCGGAGCGGACGGAGCGCATGATCAGTCCCTCGAGGTCTACCCCCAGCCGTTGCGGAAGACTTTTTATGAGTGATGCGTTTTCGGCCACAATGCTGGACATGGTGTTCTGCATGGCGCGCGAAGTCTTAAAGCGTACGCTAATGCCCGTAGCGCCCTTGATGCCTGCGCCAACTCCGGCGCTGGCTTGGCCCAACGTGCTGCTGGCGAACCACTTGGCGTCATCTGATGCGGCATCACCAAAATGGCGTGTCCACTGTCGCATCCGCACACGCAGCGCAGTCAGCATTGCATTGGCCGGGCTGGCATCAAGGGCAATCACTCGCAGAGCTTTACGCCACCAGGGCAGCGCGTCATAAGCTATGATTTTTTCCTGCTGCCGCTTATATTCCGCAGCCAACCACCAGAGCAGCGAGGCCCGCATTTCATCAAGGCGAGTCTGCAACCGTTTGGCATATGCGGCGCGAACAGCCTGTGATGGGCGCGCGGGTTTGCCCGGTCTCGTATTGCGCGGGGTCAGGGGACGGCTGGTGTTCATAGCAATCCCCCGTCAACATCATCTGGCAACTCGCCACCCGGGGCCTGCGGCAGCTCGTCAACATTAAGCCCGGTATATTCCGACTGCGGATCATTGCTTAACCGACCTCGGATTTCTTCGGCGGATATGGCCCCGCACTGCTGCAAAACGGCATCTGTATCGGCCTTGGTTTTATTGATGATTGCAAGTTCGGTATCACTGGGCTTTTTGAGCGCCGCCCAGGTAAAGCCGCAGTCGGGGTCAATAGCGCCGAATGTGTGCAACTGCGCCAAGGCAAGAGCCGTGTTCATAGGCTCATCAAACATGCTGGCCTGCTGCCCCGAGGCATGGTCATACCAATTCTGCAAATCTGATTCGCCTGTGGCGTTCATACCGCCGGGACTTACGCCCAGATATTTGGTGACAGGCATGCGCCACACAGCAGCCAGCATTTCCAGCGCCTGGCGCACAATGTCCACCACACCGGACAGCGGCGTATTGATCTGGAGGATTTCTTCTTCCTCCATATCCACCAGCTCCACGCCGTCATTGTCTCTATTCTTGGCAAAGTATTCGACACGGCGGCGCACATCATCATCACCGCCACCGTACAACACGCTCTGCATGTTGGTTTTGAATACGGTGAGGCTGAACTTCTTGAGCAGGCGGGCCGCGCTTTCGCGCGTACCTGCAAAGTGGACCAGATAATCCAGGGCCATCTGCACAGAGGGTATGCCGCCGAAATTGTATGCGGGCTTGAGCAGCAGGGGGACAGGGTGCTGCACAAAATGCAGAAAACGGCTGGAATGAATTTCACGCCCAAGAGCAAACCATGTGCGCGGGCGGTAGAACCAGGGAGAGAGCGGATCAGACGCATTATACTGCCCGGGGAACATGAGCGAAGGGTCAATGTGGATAAAAGACAGATTGCCGTCCTGAAGCACACTGTCGGGTGTAAGACGCAGCGGCTCGCGCAAGGCGGCCTGGTCGCGTTCTCCCGTGTCGATAAACACGCGCGCAACACCGAAATATCCCGTATCAGACGCCGCGCGTCTAAAAACATGGCGCAGCCCCATCCGGTCCATTACGGTTTTTACCGACTTTGCCTTGACCATGTCCGGGTGGGTAACGTCCATCCACTGGCGGGTGGTATCTGCCGCCAGTGTTTCCACACCAGCCCGCATAAGCGGATCCTGGCTCAAGTTGGCGCAAGAGGCGTAGCCGATAAAAGACGGCGCACCAATCATACCGCCAGTGTCGGCAAGAAACTGCATTACATCAGCGCACGGCGCTCCCACGGAATCCAGCGCCATGCCCCCAGCATCCACCAGACCGCTCTTGGGTCTGGAAACATCCATGACGGCGGGCAGTGCATACCGTTCGGCACAATCCGCAGCATTAAGAGGCGTGTTGGCCAGCCCGCTGGCACCAAGGCGCGGGGTCTGGTCTGTGGGGTTGGCCGTGAATTTCAAGGCGCGGCGGTCCGGAGTAATCAGCAGGGATTTCATGCGGCAAGCCCTCCCTTGCCACGTATGGGGCCGTCAAAGGCGTAGCGCAGCGCGTCAAAGCAGTGGTTGTTCTTGTCCATGATGACAGGGAGGATTTCACCCGTGAGCGGATCCTGTTTGTAGCTGTACAAGGTGGCTTCTCGCAGGGTGTGTACGCAGGTGGGATGGATATTCAGCCCTATGTCGCGCAGCCAGCGAATGCCGTCTTCAATACTGCCCGGCCACTTCTTGGCGGCCCGGATGGCAAAACGCCTGCGCCGCAAATACTTGATGAGTTCAGGACGCGAATTGTCCGCGTTGATAGGCCAGCGCCGGGCCTCGGGCATGCCAGTGTAGAGCGTGGGCAGATCGTCAACTTCCAGCCCTTCGGCATAGACCTCATGACAGACGCGGATTTCACGTTCCCCATTGGGGATCTTGTGAATATAGGCCCGTACCAGCGTGTTGGGGTCAGAACCAAAGCCCCAGTCAGCCCCGGTGAACCAGCGCACGCCAGATGTGGGAATGTCGAACAGTTCCGACTTCCAGCGACCATTGAAAATTTGCGCCTTGGAGATAACGCGGGGTTCGCCATCCCATATCCAGGCGTACTTGTCCGGATCGGTGGCAAGGCAGCGCCGCCGCTCTGCGTCCAGGGTGGAGGTGAAGAACGGGTTGTCGTACCAGTTGACCTTGCGAACAATGGCGTTTTCCGGCGTGTTCTCAACAAATATCTGCCATACGGGATCGTTGGGGCTGGACGGGTTGAACGATGCCCACACCTCCGCCCCTTCTTTGCGGATTGTTGGCAGCAGCACGTCCCAACTGTCCTGGCTGACCTTTTGGGCCTCTTCCACCCAACAAATATCAACGCCTTCAAAACTTTTTATTTCCGTAGCGTTATGCCGCAGGCCACGAAAAACAAATTCAGAACCCATCACGCTGCGGATTGACGTATCTGTGATCGTGAACATGCTGGAAAGCCCACGGGCCTCTATGCGGTCGCTCAAGAGCTTGTGTACGCTGTCCTTGATACTGACCTGTAATTCGCGGGCGCAAAGCACCCGCAAGCGGCGCTTGAGTGCCACAGTGATAAGCACATCGGCAAAGGACCAGCTCTTACCGCCACCGCGCCCGCCGTAAAAGACTTTGTAGCGCTGGGGCAGGAAAAGCTCGGCAAAGGCCTGGGGAATCTGCACGTCATCAATAACGCACAGGGGAGACGACACAGACACCTGTTCCGAAACGTTTCTAAACACCCCAGGACGCGCCAAAACACTCTCACCCGCATAAAGCGGCGCAAGTGCCTTTTTTTGACGCTGTGGGGCGTTTTTTCGATTCCGGCTGACGGGCATGATCAGGCGTCCTTATTGTCAGGCGTTTTAGGCGTATCGGGCGCAGTCGGAACGGGCACAAACGTGACCTGAATGGTTCTGTCGCCACTTTCCTGTTCCTGTGTTTCCTGCTTTTCTTCGGCGTAGCCGTCCGCCTTGATGGTGGTTTCGGCATTGTCGCGCTGGGCGCGGGCCAGAAGCATCTGGGCCATTGACGCCTTGGTTATGAGTTTGATGGCGCTTTCAGGATCCTTTTCAAACTGTGCGCGGAGGGCCATCTGTGCGCGAAAAAGAGCGGTTTCAAGGTAGTGGGCATTAAGTCGGGTGAGATGGCTTTCCGGCTGTTTGTCCAGGTCACGCACTGCCATACGGCTGAACTCGCGGACTTCTGCCAGTTCCTGCATGGCTTCCTGCCACTGTTTGCGATACCGACCCACGCCGGAGCGCGAAACATCCGCTCCCAACTCTTGCAGTGCGGCGGTAACGTCATCCACCGTGGTGCCTTTATCCAGCAGTTCATGCACAAGATCGCGCAGTTCTGCGGGCAGACGCCGCACCTTGCTTACCCCAGCCATGTGCCCTCCGGATCCGGCATGTCGCCGGGCAGAGGACGGCGCACACCGGGGCATTGAGCGCGGCCCAGGGCCACGTCATACCCGCGCTGCGTCAAGGTGGGCACCGTGCATCCACGCGCGCCAGGCGCAAGCACTTCACAGGCCACAAGGCCCATTTCTTCAAGCCACGCCAGATCTGTCAGCATGGCTTCATTACTCACGCTATGCCCAAGTACGGCCAACAGGTCGCACAGGGTGGCATGGTTGGCGCGGCGCTCTGGAGCGGATGCCAGGGTGCGCAGAACACACAGGCGGCGGTCGGCAATAAGCACATCGCGGTAATTCACTAGCCCTTCTCCAGTAAATGGCGGTTCAGCATTTCAAGCCCCCGGTTGATGCCCTGGGTTTGCTGGCGCAAGCCATCAAGAGTTGCGCCCTGGGCGCGCAGGTCGCCGCGCACCTCGCCAATTTGAGATTCAAGGCGATTAACGGCTTCGACCGTGGGCATGGCATCCAGTCTGGTTTCATGCTTGTCCAGTCGGGCTTCCACGGCGCTCACGCGCTGTATGACCCTGGCCCCATCGTCTTGTGTGAAGAAAAATTTGCGGATGGCGAACCACAGCAGACCACCCGTCAAGGCCAGACCACCGGAAACTGCCCAAAACAGAAACCGTTCACTTTGCAGCAGTTCCGGCATGAGCCGCCTCCTGGGAGATCTGCGCCTCATAGGCATCAGCCAAAGATTCAAGCTGCTTGATGTACCAGACGGTCATTGCGTGACGCTGCGCCATACGGGTACGCGCATCCACGGACAGACAGAGCAAGTCGCCATTGGCAAACAAAGGCCAATTGGGCCGCGCTGGGCGCTCCACAATACTGACGCGCTGCACATCGGGTGTGCATGGGAAAATCTGCCTGGCACAGCCCGGCAGAAACACCAGGGCAGCCAGCAGGATTACAAGGCGGCTAGAACGCATTGAGAAACTCCGTAAAGGCTGCATCGTCTGGCGGGGTGGATGCGGGGGCGGCCCCCCGGGGGCCCCCCCGCCCCCTGCGCGTGATGGCCATCGCTCAGAACAGCGCGATCTGGCCGTTGACGACGGCCGTCACGGCGACGGCGATGAGGCCGGCCACGACGATGCCGAGGACCGTCAGCAGGACGTACTCGAC
>JAEZYD010000020.1 GCA_023419375.1 Pseudomonadota bacterium | reverse complement strand
AGAAGGTGACGGACCTCAGGTTCACCGTCCGAGTCGGGGAGATCGTGGGCTTCTCCGGCCTCATGGGCGCGGGGCGCACCGAAATGACGCGCGCGCTCTTCGGCATCGACCAGCGCACCGGCGGCATGGTCACGCTGGGCGGTCAGACGGTCCCGAAGGATTCGCCGGTCGCGGCGCGCAAAGCTGGGCTAGGCCTCGTGACCGAGAACCGCAAGGAAGAGGGCATCCTGCCCACGCTCTCGGTCAAGAAAAACGTCAGCATCGTGGCGCTGGACCAGGTGGCGAGGTTTTTGCACATCAACCGCAGGAAGGAGATCGAGGAAGTGCGCCAGATTTCCTCCGCCATCGAGGTCAAGACGCCCTCCATCGACCAGCTGATCTCAAAACTCTCCGGCGGCAACCAGCAGAAGGTACTGCTTGCCCGGTGGCTGATCAAGAAAAACCTGAAGCTCCTCATCATCGACGAGCCGACCCGCGGCATTGACGTGGGCGCGAAGGCCGAAATCTACGAAATCCTCAACAACCTCGCCCGGGGCGGGCTTTCGATCCTCGTCGTCTCGTCCGAGATGCCGGAAATCCTGGGGCTTTGCGACCGCATCTACGTGATGAAGGGCGGAAGGATCACCGGAGAATTCACTGCGGCGGAGGCTGACGAGAAGTCCCTGCTCGCCAAGGCGATCAGCTGAAGGGAGGATGACCATGACCCCGAGGGAGTATGTTGAAAACGCCATCGCCCGGAAGCCATCGCCCGGAAATGCGTTCTGGGTGGGACATCCCTCCGACGAGGCCAAAAGCGTATATTTCGCCCGTGCCGGGCTAGCCGGGCACGAACAGACCAAGGACGAGGCCCGGAACGCCGAAGCCTCGGTGCTCCTGACCAAGTCCGCCGGGCGCGAGGAAATCGACTTCAACCTGAAAATCGGCAGCGACATGACCTGGGTCTCGCCGGAACTGGACCTGCGCTGCTGGCGGCATCCCGAGGGCAAGCCCATGTGGGACGCGTTCTCCGGCGTGCGCGCGAGCCTCGGCGAGGGCGGCGTGTTCGCGGAGTGCGAGGATGTGAAGGAGATCGAGGCCTTCGACTGGCCCGACCCGAAGTACCTGAACATCGAAAGCGTGCTGCGCGACACGCAGTACGCCCACGAGCAGGGTCTCGCGGTCTTCGGCGGCATGTGGTGCCCGTTCTACCACGTGCTGGCGGATTTCTTCGGCATGGAGAACTACTTCTGCAAAATGTACACCCACCCCGAGGTGGTGCACGCCGCCACCGAGCGCGTTGTGGACTTCTACGTCCGCGCCAACCGTATGGTGCTTGGCGAGACCGCGAAGTACCTGACCGCAGGCTTCTTTGGAAACGACTTCGGAACGCAGTTGAACCTCATGATCAGCCCGGAGTGCTTTGACGAGTTCCTCTTGCCCTACCTCAAGCGCATCATCGCCACCATCCGGGAGGCGGGCCTCAAGGTCGCCATGCACTCCTGCGGCGCGATCGCTAGGGTCATCCCCCGACTGATCGACGCGGGGGTGGAGATCCTGCACCCGCTGCAGGCCCAGGCCGTCGGCATGGACGCGGCCAGCCTCGCGCAGTACAAAAAGGACCTCGTCTTCCTGGGCGGCGTGGACACGCAGCGCTTACTGCCCTTCGGCACCGCCTGCGAGGTTTACGACGAAGTGCTGAGGCTGCGCGACATCTTCGCCGAGGGCTTCATCGTATCGCCCAGCCACGAGGCGCTCTTGCCCAACGTGCCCTACGAAAACGTCGTCGCGATGGCCGAGGCGGCCAAGGCATAAGCCGGGCGCCCAAAATCCGCAGGGCGGCTTTTCAACGCGGGGGAAGGAAAGCTGCGCGCGCCTGAAATTCTTTGGGATCTCCGGGCGACGCGCTGACCGAAGGGATTGTTTCCTATACCAGTCAACGCACTGATTCCGGAAACCGACTCCCGGCGCACGGGTCGCCTGGAACGATTGAAGCCTTGCCAGGGTTTGTCAACAAGTTGAGGCGTAAGCGTCGGCGGGACGGCCCGCGGCGACCCATCAAACGTGAAGGAGATTTGGCCATGAAAAGGGATTACGAAGTGCTCCGAGGACTGGGCGGGAAGCTGGCCGAAATCGCCGCGCTGCCCGTCCACAAGGAGAAGCGCGCACTCTGGACGGCGAACAACGACCTGAAGCCGGTGCGCCCGCTGGTCCTGATGGATCAGCTGCCGTGGCACGAGCTGGCGAAAAGCGACGAAATGAAGCTCAAGTGCGAGGACGCGTTTTTGCGCTCGGTCGAGCAGTCGATCCGCGAAATCCTGTACCGCTGGGCGCACTTCCCCGTGGACATGGTGGTGGAGAACCGCCTCGACGTGCCCAAAAGCGTGCGTAACCTCGATTACGGCATCCACATCCGCGAGGAAATCCTGACGTCAGACCCGACGAACGACATCGTCTCCCACAAGTACGAAGACCAGCTGCGGACGGCTCAGGACCTGGACGCGCTGAAAGAGGACGCGGTCGAGGCCGACGCCGCGCTGGATCAGAAGCGCCTCGAAATCCTGAATGAGATCTTCCGGAGCCTCCTGCCGGTGCGCCTCAGCGGCGTACAGATCCACGCGGGCATCTGGGACCGGATCGCGCAGATGCGCCCCGCGGAGAACATCCTGTGGGATCTGGCAGACGACCCGGACCTCATCGAGGCGACGGTCAAAAAATTCGTGCAGCTAAGCATGTCCACCGTCGACCAGTGCGAGAAACTGGGGCTTCTGGACCCCGCCCTCCAGTACGTGCACTGCACCGGCGCGTATGTCAGCGACCTGCCCGGCGACAGCTTCACCGGGGAGAAGGCGCTGGCCAAGGACTGCTGGGCGTTCGGCATGGCGCAGCTCTTCGCTACGGTTTCGCCCGCCATGCACGACGAGTACGAGATCGAGCTGGTGAAGCCGCTCTACGAGCGGTTCGGCCTGATGTACTACGGCTGCTGCGAGCCGCTGCACGACCGCATCCACCTGATCCGCAAGATCAAAAACGTGCGCAAGATCTCGGTCAGCCCGTGGGCGAACATCGACATCGCTGCCGAGCAGATCGGGCGGGACTACGTGTTCTCCTCCAAGATCAGCCCCGCGTTCATCGCAAACGGCTTCGCGAAGGAAGATATTGTCGACCAGTTCTCCCACGCGCTGCGCGCGACCAAGGAGCACGGCACACCCGCGGAATTTATCTTAAAGGACGTCAGCACCGTGGGCACCCGCCTCGA